>CAMVNR010000019.1 GCA_947168905.1 uncultured Lachnospiraceae bacterium | reverse complement strand
CAGATGTCAGAGTTAATTACTCTCTAACAACTACACTTTTATGGTACTAAAAAGCCACCTGATTCAAAATCAGATGGCTTTTGATTTCTTTGTCGATTAACACATTTTACTGGGCAGGCGCAAGGAGTTCTTTTTGTACTTCCAGAATCAGCTCCATAGGATACTCATCGTATTCATGAATTTGCGCAGGCGACCAATTTCTTCGAAGCTTTCTGGCAATCATCTCCTTATCACGATTCAGTGCAGCTTCAGCAGCCGCCTCTTCCCGCATCTCTTCCATCTCTCTGCTCATAATAGCAACTCCTTCCTCGGTCTCTTTATAGTACCGCGACTTTTCAGCCAGCACCGGATAGATCATCTTATCTGGATCCGGTTCCCTGAAATCGTGCATCAGTTTCCCAAGATCCGTATCGAGATCATCATTCTGGCCGTTCACATAGATGATTGTGTTCGTCATCGTCAAACGGTTCGTTCACTTCCACGATCATTCTCTCGATATGATAGATCGGAAGGCCCTTCCTGAGAACATCATTCTTAGTGATAAAGATTACATATACCTCGGGCAGATAATCGTCATCAACGCCTCGTCGGAGCTCGTTGCTGTCGATCAGGCTGCTGTTAAATCGCGCCCTTCTCCGCCCCGCCCCTTTGTCGGCTCTCTGAATCTCGATGTTGAATAATCGCCCCGTTGAGTCACCGGCAAATACATCCAGTCTTGCTGACTTTCCGCAAAGGTTGTGGATTTCGTACTCCGTTTTTACGGAACTGACGATAAGATCATCCTTGTCCATGATGATGCGCAGTACAAACTGTATCGCTTCGTTGTCCTGGTCAAACACTCTCGTCATGAAATCATCATTCATGAGCCGGAAATTTCGGATTCTTTCCAGATCCTTTTCGTGCTGGGTCATCTCTTCATTTATTCATCCGGATTATTACGCCCATCGTTTTATATTTGAAGAATAACCATGTGGTTAGTCAAGGTGTTAAACCATTGGGTTTTCCTTTCTCACCCAGTTCTGAAATGTGCTTGGCGAGACGCCGATCCGGCGGGCGGCTTCCCGGCCGGAAATCTCCCCCTCCTTCCATGTATCAAAGATTTCCGCGTAATCCGGCGGACGCTGGATTCGCGGACGGCCGAAGCGGACGCCGCGAAGATGGGCGGCCTGAATTCCTTCCTGCTGACGCTTGCGGATGAATTCGCGTTCGGTCTCCGCCACATAGGACAGGAGCTGAAGGATAATATCCGAGATCAGGGTATTGACAAGGTCACGGTCTTCTCTGGTGTCCAGAATCGGCATATCGAGGACGACAATGGCGCATTTCCGCTCCTTCGTGATAATTCTCCACTGCTCCAGAATCTCCTTGTAGTTCCGTCCCAGGCGATCGATGCTCTCTACAACGATCACGTCGTCTTCTTCGATTCTTTCCATCATCTTCTGATACTCCTCCCGCTCGAAATCCCTGCCGGATTTTTTGTCCACATAGATCATTTCGTCGGAGAGTCCGTATTCGCGAAGGGCAATAAGCTGGCGCTCTTCATTCTGTTCCCTGCTTGATACTCTTGCATACCCGTACATCATGATTAGTTCCTCCCCGTAGTAAAAAATATAAGCACAGACATTGTACTATATTTTTTATATAAAGAACAGATGCATTGCAAAAAATTACGAAGGCAGTAATCATAATATTTGCTTATTATTACTCCTCTAAGAGGGCTTGGTACTCCCGTTCCTTTTCACTGCCCTTTATAAATTGAAGATAATATGGCAGTTAGGCGATAATTCCTGAATTTTATAAAAGTTCCCGGATTCGATATAAAAAGAAACCCACCGGAACTTTGCCATAAGAGCAAATGTTCCGGCGGGTGCCTGTTTTCTGAGATGTTGTCCGAAGAGAGCGGATCGGTCAGCCGCCTCACGAGCGGCCGCGTCCGGGTTCCCCTCAGCGTCCTAAGCCCGGCTCAGTAGCAGATGCCTCCGAGCTGAGACATGACATAGAGGTCGGAGATCGCTTCCAGGTTGTTGCAGAAGATGATGTCCGGCGCGTTGTAGCGATTCGCAAGTTCAACCAGGCTGTTGGTGTTGTAGCGGTAGTCGATGACGATCAGCGTCTCGTAGTGATCAATCAGGAACGGCACGAAGCAGTTGCCGAAGCTTTCCTTGACAACGATACAGCACGACCCGTCCGAAAGGTTCGGATTGTGCGCCTCGGAATAGGCCGTATCGCCGGAAATAAAGCCCTGGTATTTCACTGCGACGTCGTATTCGCTCATATTGCGGACAAGCTTCCCCGTGCGCATCTTATCCTGGTCGCGGTCGTAGAAGGTAAAATCATTGGTGGCGATCGGTTCGTATCCGATGCATTCGTCGGGATTTTCCGCGAGCTGCGCATATCCGTTCGTCTTATAGTAGCTTCCGAGGAACGGACCGGAATCCACCTCTGTGTACTCCGAAAGCTCATGCGGCGTCAGGCCGGCTTCTTCGCAGTACTTCACATAGGCATAGTAGGCGCCGAGCTGCGTCCAGTGGTGATCCGTCTTGAAATACAGGTACTCGCTGCTGTGTTCTGCCAGAATATCATAGATATTGACGTATTTCACTTCCTTCGACTGCTGGTAGGTCATTGCCGTAAAATACTGAATGACCTTCCGCTCGTCCAGGAGCTTCCATTCCGCCTTCGTCGCATCGTCCAGAAGAATCGCGGAATTATTCGGAATCAGGAGCTCGAACACCCGGGCCTTGCCTTTCAGGGCTTCGCCCATCGCACCGACATGAACCGCATACTCATCCGCGGCCTTTCTGTTGAAGCCGTAGACACAGTAGCCCACGAGGTCCTTGACATTGACCGCTCCTGCTTCCTGCGGATTCATCCGGTACATTTCTTCTCCGTCCACCGATTCCGGTACGGTTTCAGGTTCCTCGGTTGTCGGAGGCTCGGTCGGTTCGGTCGCCTCCTGAGAAGAAGTTTCCGCCGTTTCCGTTACCGTTTCCGGCTCCTCCTGGGGAGTCTCTTCCTCTATCGACGAGAGAAGCTCATCGATATCCGGCACATCGTCTCCGTCCGCCACATTGTTGATGGCATCCCGGCGGAGCCCGTATTTATTCTGAATTCCCCATTCTGCCTTGACCATCGTTTCCCTTAAGGGGAAGGTGTCGGCAAACCAGGTCGAAACCTGGGAGGTATACTCGCCTGAGAGAAAACTGTCTGCGGTAAACTTCGGGAATTTCGTGAGTTTCCGGTTCTCCAGCACCGACTCCTCCGGACGCATCGGGAATAATACGCATCCGAGTACAAAGCCGACGAAAAGGACCAGAGAGAAAAGCATGATTCCGAGTGTCCTGAAAAACAGGTTCAGACGTTTCTGCTTCTGTACGGTTTCATTATCCATCCTTATCCTCCTTTCTCATTTTAGAACTGGAAATACAGGAAAGGATTATAGCTGTTCCCGACGAGGGCCAGAACCGACAGAATCACCAGGCCTGCAGGCACAACAGCATCAATCACATTCAGCGTATTAAAAAGCACCAGCTGCTTCGAGCGCCAGGTTTCGCGCCGAAGAAGCGTCCTGAGTTTCTTCCCGAGCGGGAACACCCCGACAACGGCAAGAACCAGGAAGAAAATATTGTTCATAAATACCGAGCCTGCTTCCAGCGACGCGAAACTGTGTCCGATGCCGAAGAGCCCTTTCAGCACTTCAAAGAGCATCGCAGAATCCGTATAGCGGAACAGCACCCATCCGAAGAACACCACGAGGAGCGTATAAATATGTCCGATGATCTTCGTGATCATATTCTTTTTCAGAATCTCCCCGAGGAACAGCCTTTCAATCGAAAGGAAAATGAAGTAATACAGTCCCCAGAGAATATAGTTCCAGCTTGCGCCGTGCCACAGTCCTGTCAGGCCCCATACAATAAACAGGTTGAGGTAGGTCCTGCCCTGCCCTTTCCGGTTGCCTCCGAGCGGTATATAGACGTAATCCCGGAAGAAGGTGGAGAGCGAAATATGCCAGCGGCGCCAGAAATCCTGTACGGTGCCCGCAGTGTAGGGATAGTCGAAATTTTCCAGATAATGGAAGCCGACCATGCGTCCCATGCCGATCGCCATGTCCGAATAAGCGGAGAAATCCAGATAGATCTGGAGCATATAGGCAAACATGCCGAGCCACAGTCCTGCTCCGTGAATGCCGCTCATCCCGTCCGCCGTAAGCGGAGCCAGCTTGTCCGCGATCTGGGCGCAGCCGTTCGCGAGGATCGCTTTCTTGGCAAGGCCGACGGCAAAGCGCCGCACGCCCTCGGAAACGTCCTTCGCCGTAATCTCGCGGTTGTCGATTTCGTCAGCGACCGTTTTATAACGCACGATCGGTCCGGCAATGCACTGATGGAAGAGGCTCGCATACAGGAGAATCTTCCAGAAACGCGGCTGGGCTTCGACTTCCCCCCGGTAAACGTCGATCACATAGGAAAGCAGCTGGAAGGTATAGAAGGAGATGCCGATCGGAAGCACGATTTCCGGAATCACCTTGGGCCAGCCGAAGATCTTCTGCAGATTCCATGCAAAGAAGCCGGTGTATTTGAATACGAAAATCAGGCCGATCATGACCGTGCATTCCAGGACCAGCCAGGCCTTTTTCATCTTCCCGTAGGGTGTGCGGCTCAGTTCACGCGCCGTGAGCCAGCTTGTAAACGCCTCTAAAAGGAGCAGGATCAGGTAGACCGGTCCGCCCCAGGCATAGAAGACCAGGGAAAAAGCCAGAAGTACAATATTCCTTGTCTGCTGCTTCTTGATCAGGAAATAAATCAGAAGCTGAGGTGCAAGAAAGGCGAAAATGAAGAGCAAACTGGAAAAAACCATAATACCACGATTCCTTACTGAAGTCTGCGGACCGCCACGATCGGCAGCATATACAGGCTGTCAAATGAACAATATCTGCCTGGCGCGGGCTCGTTGACACAGAGTCCGTTGCCGTAATAAATCGCCACATGGCCGTTATAGCACACCAGGTCTCCCGGCAGAATCTGCGAAAGGGAAACCGGCTGGCCGACGGAGCGAAGCGCGAACGAGTCGTAGGCGTGCACATTGGCGGATCCCTGATCGAGAAGGCCGAAGTGCGCGAAGATCTGGGCGCAGAAGCCGGAGCAGTCGGCGCCGGAGCGAAGCGAGGCGCCGCCCCAGACATACGGAAGCGTTCCGACATAGGAGGCTGCGTATTCCGCAATGGACTCGCCGAGTGTCAGCGACTGCTTTGCCTTCCTCTCCGCCATCGCGTCGAAAATCTGCTGCTGCAGAAGCTCTTCGTCCACGCCGCTTTCATCCACCAGGTTTTCACGTGTCAGAACAATACTGTACAGATCGCGGTTGATTCTCGCGAGCGTCTCATTGAGACTATATTCTTCCGCGATTCCGCGTGCCGTCTGGTACAGCTCCGCGAGGTAGGAAAGCACGGCGTAGCGGTTCATATACGAGCTCTTTTCCGGATCCGGATTGTAGTCGTTCTTCAGGGAGTAATTGATCAGGCGGATCGGCTCGTCAAGCTCGGCCATCGCCTCCTCGCCGGCATTGTCATACGAGGAAACCTCCAGCTTTTCGGGCATCACCGCCGCACTCTTCTCCTGTTCGTGAAGCTCGGCGAAATAGGCCTCCGCTTCTTCGCCGTATTTGATATAATCCGCATAGACGTATCCGGTTTTCAGGTGCTCGCCTTCATAGATTCCGACACGGTACCAGCGCTTTTTGTTCACCGTGGTTTCGCCGATGATCAGGATCTCGTAATTTCTGAAGACCTGGGCCACAACATCCGAAAGCACCGAGGTTGAAGCGCGCATATTCAGGGCGCTCGGCACGCAGACCTTTCCGAGAATCGGTTCGGGATAGCGGATTTCATCCGTATTCGCGGGTTCGTCCGATCCCACGTCTGCTGACCTTGATTCTGCTTCCCTGTCGATCAGCGGCTGCAGTACCTGCTGAATCTTTACCGCTCCGTCCGGTTCGCTTAAGAGAAATGACGACAGCGCCTTACTGGCGCCGGCATCCGAGCTTCCCGCGTCCAGATCATCAAACGTAAATGAGGCAGCGGGAACAGCTGCAATAGTCATCAGCACCGCAAGCATTCCCGCTGTCATGGCTTTCCATCTTCGTTTCATATCAAGTCCTTAAAAATCGGGGGCGGTTTTCAGGGACACCTCCTGAAAAACCGCCCCCCGGTTTAGAATATTCAGTAAAGTCTTCTGACTGCACGAACCGGTGCCATATAAAGATTGCCGATCTCGATCTTGCGTCCCGGCGCCGGTGCATGGACAACCATGCCGTTGCCGTAGTAAATCGCCACATGTCCGTCATAGCATACCAGATCGCCCGGCTGGATATCTTCCAGGCCGACGCCGTAACCCCAGCCTCTCTGGCCTCCCGAATAGGTATAGCCGCTGACAAGTCCGTACTGCAGATAGACATGATAGGTGAAATGCGAGCAGTCTACGCCGCCGCCCTCATAGAAGGCATCGCCGCCCCATACATAATTGATTCTTCCGACCCAGCTTGCAGCAAAGTCCGCGATCGCACGGCCGGTTGCATTCGCAGCCGCTTCCTGTGCTGCAGCTGCCTGCGCTGCCGCTGCTTCATCCGCCGCTGCCTGCGCCTCATCTGCTGCCGCCTGCTGTGCTGCTGCATCCGCTGCCGCCTGATCCGCCGCAGCCTGCTGTGCCGCCGCATCTGCCTGAGCCGCATCCATGGCTGCCTGTGCTGCCGCGAGTTCTTCTTCAGCTCTTCTCTTGGCTTCTTCGTCCGCTGCAGTTGCTGCCGCCTGTGCCGCTGCAAGCTGTGCCGCCTCTGCTTCTGCCGCCTGACGCGCCGCAGCTTCCGCTGCTGCCTGCGCCGCAGCCGCTTCCGCATTCGCGCGGTCTGCCGCAGCCTTCTCTTCGTCCGCCCGTTTCTGGGCGTCGGTGATCATGTCAACAAAATCCTGCTCGCTGTAGCCGGTCAGATCACTGAGTTTCTGACGGTTCACTTCAACGACGCCGATGGTCTTTTCCACGCGTCCCGCCAGATCATCCAGTCCCTGCTCATTCGCAGTATCATAGATCTGCGTCAGAAGCTCCAGGAGGTAAATCAGGATGGAGTAGGTGTTGGTGTGCTTCTCCTGCTCCACACTCTCGGGGTAATCAAACTTCAGGACGAAGCTGATTTCCTTCGCCAGATGTTCGAGTTTTTCCTCCAGATCTTCGTCCAGTCCGGAAATGTCCTCGAAAATCTCGAAGCTTTCGGGCATGACACTGCTCTCGTCTTCGACGATCTGAAGCATCTTCTGTGCGTCGTCTCCGAATACAACCAGGTTTCCGGCGACATAGCCTTCCTTCTCGTTCACGCGCACCTTGTACCACTTGGCATGGTTCGATACCACCTCGCCGATGACTTCGATCTCTGCGCCGCGGACAGCGAACTCAACGATATCGGAAAGCGTCGTCTGTTCTTTACGCACGTTCAGCACGCTCATGACGTTGGCGACGCCGATCTTCGGCTCGTCATAGATGATTTCTTCCGAATTCTCCTCAACAGGCGCTTCCGTCACCGCGGCCACGGTTTCCGGAACCGTCTCATCCGGCACTTCCTCGATCGTCGGAATCTCATAAGCCGCCCTTACCTGTGTAAGCGCAGCTGCGATTTCCTGAGCGGAACCGTATCCGCCCTCAAGATAATTCTTCAGGGAAACCGAAGCTCCCGCAACGGCCGTATTGGAGTCCGTCGAGTCAAAACGGGCAGCCCCGGTCGGAAGGACCACGGCTGAAGTGACGATGACTGCCGAAAGAACGGCTGCTGTAATTCTGAAAATATTCTTCATAAAGGATTCTCCAAAGATACCGACAGTATATCAGTTTTCGCACTGTTTGTCAATCATTCGGGGCCCGCTTCACAAAACAAAAGTCACAAATTTAACATTTTCGTCACATTTTCGGCCGCACTTTACTTTCCGTCTGTTTGCCGTTATAATCGTGGGAGACCGGTTTGATCGAAAAAATGCCGGCCGGGAGAAAAAAAGATGTCAAAAACAGCACTGCTTACCGGCGCCTCGGGAGAAATCGGAGGCGCGATCGCGAGAACCCTTTCATCCGCCGGATACCGGCTCGTCCTTACGGGAAACAGGCACATGGACAGGCTCCGCCTCCTTGAAGACGAACTGCGAAAGTCCGGTGCCGATATCCGTACCGTGCAGGCGGACCTGGCAGACGCCGCTTCCTGCAGAAAGCTTTTTGATCTGTGTGTGTCCGAATTCGATGTGCCGGACCTCGTCGTAAATAACGCCGGGATCTCTCACGTCAGCCTGATCCAGGACAGCAGCGAGGAAGATCTGCAGCTCCTCCTGCAGACGAATCTTGCCTCCTGCATACGCATCTGCAAGGAAGCCGCGCGGCTGATGATTCCCAGACACTGCGGCCGCATCATCAATATTTCCTCCGTCTACGGCGTCTCCGGCGCTTCCTGCGAGGCGGAATACGCCGCCGCGAAAGGCGCCGTCAATGCTTTTACGAAGTCCCTCGCAAAGGAACTTGCGCCTTCCGGCATCAGCTGCAATGCGCTCGCGCCCGGCGCGATCGACACCCGTATGAACGCGCATCTTACTGAGCTTGACCGCAGGGTCCTGACAGAAGAAATTCCGGCGGGCCGCATGGGCACGCCGGAAGAAGTTGCCGAATGTGTGCGGCTCCTCGCACAGGCGCCGCTTTATCTTACGGGCCAGATCATTGCCGTCGACGGCGGCTGGTACTGATAGCAGGCCTCTTTTTACTTCTCTTTTCCGAGGAAGAAAAGCGCAAGGGTTCCGGGGCCGGAATGCGCGCCGATCACGGCGCCGGTGTAGACGATTTTGTCCACCGGTACCTGATGGCGTTCCATCAGAAGCTTCCCGAGATATTCTGCGTCCTCCATGCAGTCTCCCTGGCAGCTGAAAACCGGTCCTTTCCCGGGATGCAGCGCCAGTTCGTCATATTTGTCGGCAAGCGCGCGGGTGGAGGTGTTGCGCTTACGGACCTTGAACATATTGATCAGGTGTCCTTCATTATCAACATGCAGCACGGGCTTGATGTCTAAAACGCCCGCCACGAATGCCGCTGCCGCGCTGATTCTGCCGCCGCGCTTCAGGTAAACAAGGTCGTCCACCGTGAACCAGTGGCAGATGTGATCTCTGGTGTCCGTCACATACTGTGCGAGCGCCTCCAAAGAGCTGCCTTCCTTCTTCTTTTCAACAGCGAGATACACCAGAAGTCCATAGCCTGCAGAAGCCGCGAAGGAATCCACGCATACGCATCTGCGTTCGGGATATTTTCCCTTCAGTTCGTCAGCTGCCGCACAGCCGGAGTTATAGCTGGTGCTTAAGCCAGTCGAGAAACCGATGTAGAGGATGTCTTTGCCCTGCTCAAAAAGTTCGCCGAACAGATCCAGGTACTGCTGGGTGTTCGCAGCAGAGGTCTTTGCCACACGCCCGTCCCGCATATATTTATAGAACTGCTTCAAATCCAGTTCATAGTCTTCGCGGGATTCTTCGGTATCCGTAAAAATATAGGACAGCTTTACGACCTCCACGCCCCATTCCTTCAGAACTTCCTGCTCGATATCGCAGGCGGAATCAGCTACAATCACATATTCACTCATCTTATGGTTTCTCCTTATGCTTCTTCACTCAATTGAAACTGTCAGCAATTACTTCGTACGTACATCCCTGTCTCCCATGAAGAACAGGGCAAGCGCTCCGGGGCCGACATGGGAGCCGGTTACAGGCTCGTATTTCACCGTCAGGATTTCCTTCGGGGGATGGTTCTTCATGATCATTTCCTTCAGAAGCTCCGCATCCTTTTCGCACATCGCATGCGCGATTCCGACCGTCTGCTCCTCAGGATTTTCTACAAACGCGTCATAGCGCGCCGCCATCTCCTCGATCGCTTTTTTCCTGCCCCGCGTGCTTTTAAAGGTCACGATCTTCCCGAGCTCGTTGCCTTTAAGGAGCGGCTTGATATTTAAAATGGTTCCGACGATCGCGGTAGCGTTCGACAGTCTCCCTGTCCGCCTTAAATGCAGCAGATCGTCCACCGTAAACACCTGATACATGCGGTCCCTCAGCTCTTCGCACTTCCGGTATAAGGCTGCGGGATCTTCGTATTTTCCTTCGAAAAGGCTCATTTCGGCCGCTTCCTCGGCTGCCCGGATCGCGACGATTCCCTCTCCGAGAGAAGCCCCGCGCGTATCGAGTGCCGCGACAAAACGCTCCGGGAATTCACTCCGAAGCATTTCAACCGCTTTTTCCGATGAGGAGAAAGAGCCCGAAATTCCCGATGACATGCCCACATAAATCACGTCCTCGCCTTTCTCAAGGAAGGGCTTCATGAAGTCGTAATAGCGCTGGGGAGTCACCTGGGAAGTCGAAATCCGTTTTCCTCTTTTGATCTGCGTATAATAAGCGGTATCGTCAAACGCCTCAATATCCATGCAGGACATCTCAACGTCATTGTCATAATAAAACATCGGAATCACTTCGATTCCGAGATCTGCTGCGATCTTCTTGGGAAGATTCGCCGATGTATCCGTCAGTATTCTGATCATTCCTATTTCCTTTTTTCTGTCCGAAAAGCGGGAGCAAGGCAGTGTTGTACCGGACAGGTTGATCTGATTTACTGTATTAGATTACACCATTTTGATTTTTATGTCAAGCGGACAATATGATCAGATAAATAATATTTTGTGAAATGTCTGTGAACATGAAAAAAGTCCGGTCAGCGATTCGCCTCCCGGACTGCGTTGTGCTGTTTCACTTTCAGGTTGTTGAACGCCCGCGCGAAGGCCAGCTGCGAGAGGATATAATCCTCCCTGCCCTTCTTCTCCGATAGCTCGAGCATCGCATCCTGCATGGCGCGCCGTTCCATCTCCTCGTCGATTTCTTCGGGCGCCAGCGCGGATTCACACAGAAGCCGCACGGAATTCCCGGAAACATCCACAATTCCGCGCGTTACCGCGCAGGAGCGCCGCGAACCGTCCGGAAGCGTAAAGAGCACTTCTCCGTCCATAATCGCGGCCGTAAACGGCGAATGATGCGCCATGATGCCGAGCATGCCGTCGCTGATCGGGACGACGAGCGACAGGCAGTCTCCCGAATAAAACGGCCGTTCCGGCGATAAAATATCCAATCGGAAGTTTGTCATGCGTTTTCCTCTTCACGGATGCGCTTTGCCTTCTCCCGGACGTCGGCAATGGTTCCGACGTTAAAGAAAGCCGCCTCCGGACAATCGTCAAGTTCTCCGTTAATAATGGCTTTAAAGCCGCGGACCGTCTCTTCAAGCGGCACATAGACGCCTGTCACGCCGGTAAATTTCTCTGCCACAGAAAACGGCTGGGAAAGAAAACGCTGGATCTTCCTGGCCCTGTAGACAGTATCCTTGTCTTCCTGCGAAAGCTCGTCCATACCGAGGATCGCGATGATATCCTGCAGCTCCCGGTAGTGCTGAAGCATTTCCTGGACGCGGCGCGCCACCTGATAGTGCTCCTCGCCGACGACATCCGGCTCGAGGGCTCTTGAGGAGGACTCCAGCGGATCCACCGCAGGATAGATGCCAAGCTCCGCAATGCTTCTTGAGAGCACCGTGGTCGCATCCAGATGCGAGAAGGTCGTGGCAGGTGCCGGATCCGTCAGGTCGTCCGCAGGCACATAGACCGCCTGGACAGAAGTAACGGAGCCGTTCTGCGTCGATGCAATCCTTTCCTGCAGCTCTCCGAGCTCATTGGCAAGCGTCGGCTGATATCCGACGGCGGAGGGCATGCGGCCAAGAAGCGTCGACACTTCCGAACCCGCCTGGATAAAACGGAAAATATTGTCGATAAAGAGAAGCACGTCTTTCCGGCTCTCATCCCGGAAATACTCCGCCATCCGAAGTCCGGTAAGCGCGACGCGCATACGGACGCCCGGCGCCTCATTCATCTGCCCGAAGACCAGGGCGGTTTTATCGATAACGCCGCTCTCCTTCATCTCGTAGAAGAGATCGTTTCCTTCGCGGCTGCGCTCTCCGACGCCGGTAAATACCGAATACCCGCCGTGCTCTGTCGCGATATTGTGGATGAGTTCCTGGATCAGCACCGTTTTTCCTACGCCCGCGCCTCCGAAAAGGCCGATCTTGCCGCCCTTCTGGTAAGGCGCCAGAAGGTCGATGACCTTGATGCCGGTTTCGAGAATTTCTTCGGTATTTTCCCGCTCCGCATACGCCGGCGCCGGCCGGTAAATACTTTCGTGCGGCGCTTCTTCCGGGATCGGGGTTTCTCCGTCGATGGTATTTCCGAGCGCGTCAAAAAGCCGTCCGAGCACATTCTCCCCGACAGGCACGCGGATCGGAGACCCGGAGGCGTAAACCGTCATATCCCTGTGCAGCCCTTCCGACGCGCCGAGCATGATGCAGCGCACCATGTCGGAGGACAGATGCTGCGCCACCTCCATGACGCGCCGCTCTCCGTTTACAAAAACGAAAAGCTCTTCGCGGATCTTCGGGATCTCTCCCTTTTTGAAGCCGACGTCCACCACCGGTCCGCTGACTCCCGCGACAAGCCCCTGATGAAGATTCTCTAAAACCGATTTATCCATAGCTTAATTTCCTGTACCTGCTTTTTTCTGCTTCTTCCGGAGCGCCTTCGTTCCGGAGGTGATTTCGATCATCTCATTCGTAATCGCCGCCTGGCGGATGCCGTTGTACTGAATCCTCAGTTTCTTCAGCATTTCCTCCGCGTTCTTGCCGGCGGTATTCATCGCCGTCATTCTGGCTTGCTGCTCGCTGCAGTAGCTGTCGACAAGCGCGCTGTAGATAAATCCCGTCAGATACGGTGGAACGATTCCGTTAAGCACCGTATCCGGATCCGGAAGATACTCTTTTCCGATGTTTTCCTCCGGATTCGCCGAGCCGTAGAAGTCGGACTTTTCCAGAGGCAGCAGGATTTTCCGGCGGATCTCCCCGGTGCCGAAAGACGTCGAATGCGTGTAAATGATCTCGATCTGATCCACGCGGTCGGTGTTGTAATATTCCAGCAGATCCGTGCAGATCCGCTGCGCTTCCCGGATGGTCGGGAACTGGGCGGCATAATTGAAATTATCCGCGAATTTCAGTTTTTTCACGGTAAAATGCTGTCTGCCGTACTCTCCGACAATGAAGGGAAGAATATCCGCCTCCTCCTTCATCCGGTCGATGCCGGCTTTTAACACCGTCTGGTTGTAGCTGCCGGAAAGCCCCCTGTCCGCTGTAATGAGAAGCATGGCGCGCCCCTTCACGCCTTCCGGATCCAGAATGCGGAAATACCGGTTGTTGTTCTCGGGAATATTCTCGAGAAGCTCGCCGATTTCCTCCCTTAAGGCATTGAAATACGGCCGCGTCTTTTCATTCTCGCGCCGCGCGCGCTGCATTTTCACGGAGGAAATCATATACA
Organism: uncultured Lachnospiraceae bacterium; assembly: GCA_947168905.1. Classification (GTDB taxonomy): domain Bacteria; phylum Bacillota; class Clostridia; order Lachnospirales; family Lachnospiraceae; genus UBA1267. Next base: position 20,392 of record CAMVNR010000019.1, on the reverse strand, counting down.
TGGCGTCCGTGACTTTTTTGGTCTCGGTGATACTGTTGATACGGATTTTTATTTCCGAAGCGCTGGCCATATCAGGGTTCTTTCCTCCTTCCTCTTATATATTCCTGCTGTCTGCATCCGGTCTTTTTTTGAAGACTCCTGTACGATCAGCCTTTGTACTCCCTGAAGAAATGCTGCGCATGCTCCAGGATCCGGTTTTTAAGCTCCTCCGAATAGACCGGCTCGTGGTCGATCTGCAGGCAGAGCGAGCTGTGATGCTCGTTGAACCTCATAAGAAGCCCCTTCGCGCACTTCGGAATCTCCTCCTTCGGGATATCGATAAACATCTTCGCCTGCGCCGCAAGGAGCAGGATCACCTGCTCGTGCAGCGTATACGGAGACTGGTTCTGCTGTTTTAAAAGCTGCATCAGGCCCGCGCCGTACTGAAGCTGCCGGGTCGTCGATTCATCCAGATCCGAGCCGAACTGCGAGAATACCTGCATCTCACGGTACTGCGCAAGGTCAAGCCGGATCGAACCGACCGACTTCTTCATGACGCTTGTCTGAGCGGCGCCGCCGACACGCGAGACGGAAAGTCCGACATTGACCGCAGGGCGCTGCCCGGCGTAGAAAAGCTCGCTGTCAAGGAAGATCTGACCGTCGGTAATGGAAATGATATTCGTCGGGATATAGGCCGACACATCGCCCGCCTGGGTCTCCACAATCGGAAGCGCGGTCATGCTGCCGCCGCCGAGTTCATCCGAAAGCTGGGCGGAGCGCTCAAGAAGTCTCGAATGAAGATAGAATACATCGCCCGGATAGGCCTCCCGGCCGGGCGCCCGTTCCAGAAGCAGGCTGATCGTCCGGTAGGCGACCGCATGCTTCGACAGATCGTCGTAAATAATCAGCGTATCACGGCCGCGGTACATAAAGTACTCCGCCACCGCGCAGCCCGCGTAGGGCGCGATATACTGCAGAGACGCGGAGTCCGATGCCGGAGAACTGACGATGACCGTATAGTCCATCGCGCCGGCTTTCTTTAAGGTATTCACAACCTTGGCGACCGAGCTTGCCTTCTGGCTGATCGCGACATAGACGCAGACGACGTTTTTGCCCTTCTGGTTGATGATCGTATCTACAGCGACCGAAGTTTTGCCGGTCTGCCTGTCGCCGATGAGAAGCTCTCTCTGGCCTCTTCCGATCGGGAACATCGAGTCGATCGCGAGGATTCCGGTTTCCATCGGCTTAGATACGGATTTCCGCTCAATGATGCCCGGCGCCGGACGCTCGATCGGGAAATATTCTTTGGCGCCGATGTCTTCCCCGCCGTCGATGGGCTTCCCCAGAGGGTCGATCATTCTGCCGAGGATACGGTTCGAAATCGGTATGCCTGCTGTCCGCCGGGTCCTGACGACGCGCGATCCGGAGATGATCTCCGTCGCGTCTCCGAAAAGCACGATGCCGGTCGTTCCGTCCGGGCGAATATCCTGCACCATGCCCTTCACGCCGCAGTCAAACAGCACGATTTCGCCGTACTCCACCTCCCGAAGTCCCGAGATCAGCGCGATTCCATCGCCGACCGTCAGCACTTCGCCGACCTGCTGGTAGCCGGAGGTCAGCTCGAAAGTGCGGATATCTTCCCGAAGGAGCGAGATGATATTGTCGACCCCTCTCTTTTTCGGGAGCGCCTGAATGGATTTTCGAAGCTGCCGGATTCGCCCGAGCGTACTCCAGTCATAATTATCGTCGCCGACAAAGATATTAAAGCCGTCCGAAGCCGAAGGGTCTTTCCGAATGACCACTTCCACCGTGTCGGCCTTGTATTTCTCCCGCATGAAGGCAGCGATCTTCTCCCGCTGCTCCTCTGTCGGCGGCACAAGACAGCGAATCTCCACGCGTAGCGGCAGATTCTGCTGTTCTTCCGTATTATTGTCAAAAGTCTGATCCTGATTCATGGATAAATCCTTCGGTTTTCTTACTGTTCCCCGGCGACACGGATGAATTCGTCATAAAGCGCCTGGCTTGTCTTCTCGTCTCTGGATTCATTCAGGAGCCGCTGCGTCGCCTCGACGACCAGCTCCCCGATCTCGGTCTGTGCCGATTCGAGGATGTGATCCTTGCGCTCCTCCGCCTCTTTCTCGGCGTCCAGGATCATCTTCTCCGCCTTCTCTTTCGCGGCGTCCAGGTATTCCTTGGCCGCGTCCGCAGCTTCCTGCTCCTTTTCAAGCTTCATGTTCTGGATTTCGACCTCGGCGTCGGCGAGCTTCTGCTCGTATTCGGCTTTCAGGCGCGCATTCTCCTCCGCAGCCGCCCGGTTCTCAAGCGCCTGCTTCTCGAAGCGTTCTTTGCGTTCCCGCATGAATTTCTGAACCGGCTTGAACAGGATCAGGGACAGCCCGCCCGCCAGAATCACGAAATTCAGCATATGCAGCAAAATCTGCACAAAGTCTATATTGAGTGGCATATTATTACCTCTTTAGGATGCTCACGGCCTTACAGTACGAAGATAATCAGAATCGCGACAATCAGCGCATAGATGATCGCGGTCTCGATGAACACCATGCCCAGCATCATCGATGAATTGATCTGTCCGGCCACTTCAGGCTGACGGGCCATCGATTCGGTGGATTTGGATACCGCAAGTCCCATCGCAAGTGCGCCTGCTGCAGCTGCGATGCCTACGACGATGGCAGCCGCGACCGCCTTGGTTCCCGTCGTACTGTCCTGCACCGTCTCTCCCGCGTCTTCATTCGTCGCGATCAACATTCCCGGGTTTCCGTCTTCAGCCGCATAAGCCGGCGCCGACAGCGCAAAAACCATGAGTCCCGCAATCAGTACCGCACAAAGCACCGCAATCATTTTTGTCTTTTTCATTTCTTTTTCCTCTCCGTTTATAATGATAGATAGTTACGATTCTTTTCCTTTTTTCTTCCTGTTCTTCTTTTTCGGCGGTTCCACCGCTTCCCCGTAGAAAACGGATGCGAGCGTGGCAAGAACGTAGGTCTGAATGATCGCGTGCAGGAGCGTAAAGAGCACGCCCACGACGACCGGCAGTACAAAACTCAGCTTCACAGAATAATATACGAGCTCTGTCACGAGAAGTCCCGACAGAAGCGCGCCGAAAAGCCGGAAGCTCATCGATATGGGAAGCGAGAAGTCCTTCATAACCTTCAGGCCGCCCTTCGGTCCGTTCGCCACGATTCCGGATATGAGGATCATGCCGAAGGTCGTAAATCCCATCGCGATCGCGGCGTTGATATCCGCAAGGGGCGCCGGGAGCGACATGGAATGCCCCGCGTCCGTCATCCACTGCACGCCGAAAAGCTCAAAGACTGTACTGAAGAAAATGTACACGCCGGCGCTGAAGATGTACGCACCGATGAAGCCCGTTTTGTGCGGTGAATTATTCTTCGCCATATCGTCAAAAAACTCCACCAGCTTCTCGATCACGCACTGGAACTTCCCCGGCACATCCTTAAAACGCGGAACGGCGAACACCCGGATCAGCACCGCGGCAAGAAGCAGCGCCGCAGTCACGATATACGCGGAAATCACCGCGGGGTTCACCCGGATTCCAAAGAAATTCATCTTGTTCAGGTCATGCAGCACGCCGTCCTTCATGACCTCCTTGATGCTCTCCGTCTCGCCCGGCGGCAGCCCGATGATGAAAATCAGGGCGATAATCACCGCGATCAGCGCGATCCACACCGCGAGGAAGATCTTTTTCCCCTTTGTCATTTTCTCTTTCATGAAACCGTCTTCTTTCTCTTCGCTGATGATCCTGTCTTCCGTCTTTTGGGAAAACCATATACATTAAATATTATACCACAGCTTCCGGCGATCATCAAGAAAAAAATGATCCATTCAGCGCCTTCCCGCCCTGAATGGATCAGCCTTATAATTCTTTTTTTAGGGACAGATCAGGCCATAATCCTCCGATAATAGAACCCGTCCTTATGGGGATCCTGTTCCCATAAGGACAGCTCCTCAGCCCTTCACCGCGCCGGAGGTAAGTCCCGACACGATCCATTTCTGAGCGATCAGTACGACAAGAACGATCGGAACGGTCGCGATGACAGAGGCAGCCGCCATGTCTCCCCAGGGCACGGTATACTGGCCGGGGAACATCGAAATCGCGACGGGCACCGTGCGCATCGAATCCTTCGTCACGAGGATCAGCGCGAACATGAATTCGTTCCATGCCGTAATGAAGGCAATGATCGCCGTCGTGAAAATGCCCGGCGCCGCCAGCGGGAAAATGATTCTTATTACCGCCTGGAAGCGGCTGCAGCCGTCGATCTGGGCGGCCTCTTCCAGGTCCTTCGGAAGCGTGTCGATGAAGGCCTGCAGCGTCCAGATCGCCATCGGAAGCGTAATGATCACGCTCGGCACGATCAGGCCCCAGTAGGTGTTGATGAGGTGCATCTTCCGGAAAATGATGAACATCGGCGTCACGACCGCGATGATCGGAAACATATTCGCAAGCAGAATCACATTCCGCCAGAATTTTTTGAATTTAAAGCGGATCCTCGAGAAAGCGTAGGCGGCGGGGAAGGCAAAAAGGATCGTCAGTCCCATCGCGCCGAGCGCCACCACGACACTGTTCAGGAGGTAGACCTCCAGATGGTGCTCCGTAAAGGCGTAAATGAAGAACTTCAGCGAGAACCTGGACGGCCAGAGCTCTGTCGGCATCAGGCTGATATCCCGCGGATCCTTAAAGGAGGTCAGAACGAGCCAGTAAAACGGGAAGACCATCACGACGATGAACACCGCAAGGAGGAGGATATAAACTGCTTTTCCTGCAATTTTTCTTGCTTTCTGCATCTTTTGATCCTCCTTTCCTACTCGTCATCCCGTTTTCCGAGCACTCGGATATACAGGATGGAAATCGCGAGAATGATGACCGTGATGATCGTCGACATTGCCGAGCCCTTGCCGTAGTTCATATCGGTGAACAGGTATTTGTAGGCCTGGTAGAGAAGCGTCGCCGTGGAGCTTGCCGGCCCGCCGCCGGTAATGCCGAAGATGATGTCGAAGATGCGGATCGCGCCCATCGTGCGGAATAAAAGCACAATCAGCAGGATCCCCTTCAGGTTCGGAAGCGTAATGTGAAAGAAGGACTTCAGCTTCCCCGCGCCGTCAATCGCGGCCGATTCGTAAAGCTCCTGCGGAATGGTCTGAAGCCCCGCCAGAAGCATCAGCGCGATGTACGGGAACTGCTTCCAGGCATCTGCGACAATCACGACCAGCATCGCCGACCAAGGCTTTGTGAGCCAGGAGAAATCCGAAGCGCCGCCGAAATACGACAAAATCACGTTGACCGGTCCCAGCTGGTTGTTGAAGAGGAACTGGAACATGTAGGCGATGATGATGCCCGGAACCGCCCAGGGGATCAGGACCACCGTACGGATCACGCCCCTCGTGCCTTTTCTCGCCCCGTTCATCAGAAGCGCGCCCGCGAAGCCTAAGAATAGCTCCAGCACCATCGAAATCACCGCGAAGACGGCGGTATTCTTCAGTACCATCCAGAAGGCGCTGCTGCCGAGGATTTCGATATAGTTCTGCAGGCCGACGAACTGCCGGTTCTGAGGATCCGTCAGGAGGTAGTATTCAAAGCTGTAGGTAATCGTAATGATCACCGGAACAATCCCGACCGCGATAATTGCCAGCACCGCCGGCGCGATCAGAAGGTACCCGGTCAGATTGTCTCTTTTTTCTCTGGAAATATGTCGTTTCATACGAAGCCGGCTCTCCCAAGCTGCTTATGTCCCGAAAAGGCTGAATTCCGGGCCGGACTATGCCATGAGGACAGGTCCTTTTGTATCGCTTCTGGTACAAAGGACCTGTCCCCATATCTTTCGTCTGATACGAAGGCTTTTGTCCCTCCGTACCATTATTTCATTTTTTCAAGTGCCTCATTCAGGGCTTTGTCCATGTCCTGCATGGTGGCTTCATTAGCTTCGCCGCCTGCAAGCACCTTGTGGAAATACTCCTGGAAAATCGTCGAGATCGTCGGATAGTCGCGGACCTGCGGACGCGGAGCTGCCGTATCCGCCGCTGTCTTCATCGAAGAGAGGTACGGAAGCGCCGCGAGAACGTCCTTGTCCTCATACATCGCCTTCTGCGTCGGGAAGGTGGAGCGCTCGATCGTCGCGATCTTCTGCGCTTCGGCACTGGTCATGAACTTCGCAAGCGCGATCGCCGCCGCCTTGTTGTCGGTGTTCTTGTTAATTGCAAGGTTCCAGCCGCCGAGCGTTCCAGAAGATTCCTTGCCGTTCGGGCCAACAGGAAGCGCGGTAACGCCGACATTTCCCACAACCTTCGACTCTTCCATCTGGGTGCGTGCATAGGCATAGGTCCAGTTCCGCATGAAGATCGACTTACCCTCGGAGAACACCGAAAGCGAGTCATCCGGACGCCAGCCAAGAACATCTTCCGGCGTAGTGCCGTCCGCAATCAGGCCCTTCACGAAGTCCAGCGCTTCATAGGTGTTTTCGTTTGCCATCTGGAACTTTCCGTCCTTCAGATCCTGGCCGCCGTTCTGCTTAATGAACTCGAGCATGTTGCAGCTTGTCGGTTCGCCCTGGAACATCTGGAAGACAAAGCCGTATTCCGTGCCACCTTCGCCCTTATGCTCACTGCACATTGCCTTGAGTTCGTCCCAGGTCGTCGGAGGCGTATCGATGATGTCGGTTCTGTAATACAGAAGGCCTACGTCGGTGTAATCCGGGAAGGCATAGGCCTTTCCGTTATAGTAGCAGGTCTTTAAGGGTCCGCCGAGGTACTGGTCCTCCACGGACTTCAGCTCGTCAGTCACATCCAGGAGCCAGTCCGCCGCGGCAAACTGGGAAACCCAGATAATATCGCAGGCAATTACGTCGGGATCGGTATCGCCCGCGGCGAAGGATGTCATGAGAGACTTCTTCACGTCGTCACTCGCGCCGGGAAGCATCTGGTGCTCGACTTCCACATCGGGATAGGCTTTCTTGAAAGCCTCGAGCATGTGGGTCACTGCTCCCGTCGTATCATTCGCGGTCACGATCGTAACCTTTCCCTCAACCTTGCCGCTGTCTTTTTTGCCTGAACCGCCTTCGCCCGTGCATCCTGTAAGAAGACCGAGAAGAAGAACCGCTGTGAGCAGCAATACTGTAATTTTCTTCATGTTTTTCCTTTCTTTTCCTGCCGTTTATTAAGCCTATTACGGCTTCGCAATTACACAGATTATAATATACCGCGTCGTTCTTCGCAAGTCTTTTCTTTTACAGATTGAAACAACTTTTTCCAACTGTTCGTTTATTCTTCTATCTTCTGAAATCCGTCATTTCGTCGGTCTGCTCCCCGCAGATCAGATTTCCGTCCGGATCGAAGGTATAACGGAAAACCGTACACTCCGAAACCACCGAGGAGGAGCTCAGCATCAGGGTCGTCATGGACTTTGAGAAACTTTCCGTATCCCATTCCATCTGCCCGTATTCATTCAGCCGGAGCGCGCCTCCGATCGTACCCGGCACTTCATAGAAGCTTTCCAGCTCTCCTTCTTCAGGATCGCAGACCAGGAGGATCCCCTGATAGTGTTCGCGAAGAAGCGGCGTCAGTCCGTCTTCGATCCCCTCGTACTCTTCCTGCGTCATGGTTCCGTTGTTACGCCGGAATTCGTCTTCGAGGTCGATCGCCGAAACCGATCCGTCAAGGACCTTCTGAACGATCTCCGCCACCTCATAATAGCCGCCGTAAAGCGACGCATCGGGCGGTGCCTTGTACAGGTAGGCCGACAGATAAACCCGGTCTTTGAAAGCAATCACGTCCCGGATGACACATTTCTTATCGCCCGCATCGTAACGGATATCTCCGGCAGCCGCTCCGTTTTGATCAATCCGGAGGATCCGTGCCTCCTCGCCCTCCATGAAGCTTCCGATGACAACAAGATATCCGTTCTGATACGGCGCCGCGGTCCGGATGCCGTAGGTGTTCTCGCCAAGATCAATTTCCCGGTGCAGAAGCTCCTCCCCGTCCGAAGAAAAACGGCTGAACGAGAGCTTCTTATAGTCGCCGATGCCGAATACCGCAAGGCTTCCGTCTTCTTCCTGAAGCACTGCGCGGACCTGTTCCGTGCTGTACGAATGCTCCAGCATCCTGGTCCACTGGATCTCTCCGTCCGCACCCGCTTTCATGATCCAGCCAGGCGAATCCTGCTCGCTGTCCCAGCGCCAGGTGCTGCCCCATACCATAACGCCGTCTGAAACTGCCGCGGTTCCTTCCGCCCAGAAGTCGGTAAATTCTGTCGAATGCACGAGTTCTCCCCACGCATAACACTCAAGGATGCTGCGGTCAAATACTTCAAAGCCAAGCTCGGGATCTTCCCGGAATTCCTCCCGCAGCCGGTAACTTCTCGAGTCCGTCGTGCCCTTCTCCTTCTCCTCCCGAAGATATTTCCGGTAGCTCCAGGCTTTTTTCAGTTCTTCCGGCGTTTCCGGCTCCTGCTCGATCCGGTATCCCTTCAGGCTCTTTCGAACAAGCGCCGCGGTTTTTTCTTCCCCGAAGGTGTCGGCCGTGATGTCCCGGTAGATTTCCTTTATCTCTCCGCGCGTCAGGCCCTCGGAGGAAAGCCCGTTTTCGGAAAAGAACCGGACCGCCGCACGGTATTCCATGGCTTCCGCCCGAACGGCAAAAATCCCGGCGCCGGCGCCTGCAGCGAGAACGGCAGATGCTGCAATGAGCAGGATCTGCCGCAGGGCTTTGCCGCGTCTTTTCCTGTCCGGGTGATCCGAAAGCCTTGTTCTTTCCATGACGGTTTTCAGAATTCTTTCTGTTCTATCCTCTTCGATTTCAGTCTCTGTTTCTTCCGGAAGCAGCCGATCCAGCTCTTCCGGCGTGAGGCTGTCCATGATATCCGTAAGATTTTTCATCATCTGTTCCTCCCGCTGAGCTTTTCCCGAAGCATTCCGACAGCGCGATGCGTCCTTGTATCCACGTTGGAAACCGAAAGGCCGAGCGCCTCGGCAATTTCTTTTGAAGACTGCTGCAGATAAAATTTCCGGATGATAATTCCGCGGTCCGGCTCCCGAAGCGCCCGCACTGCGCGGATCAGTTCTTCACGCTCTTCCCTGCTTTCAAACTCTCCTTCGAGTGAAAAGCCGTCGGACAGCTCCGGCATGTTTTCCTGATCCAGAGACACCTGCGTGTCCTCCTTCTTTCTCTTTCTCACAAGGTCTCTTGCATTGTTTCCTGCAATCACGGCGAGCCAGGCTTTGATGCTGCCTTTCGATTCGTCGAAGCGGCCGAAAGACGCCCAGAATTCACAGAAGGAATCCGCCACACAGTCCTCCGCATCTTCCTCGGACAGACCTGCCAAAAGAAGGCGTCCGCGCACAATGTAGTACAGAAGTCCGCTGTATTTTCGGACAATTTCTTCCATTCCCCGCTCAGGATCTGTCCGGAGGAGCTTCAGAAGCCCGCTGTCTTCGCTTTTTTCGGTCTTTGCCAACGTAAGGCCTCCTTTCCTGTCTTTCTTCAAGTTCAAAAGCATCCGGATTGCTTTTCTGTACTCTTATGCGCGGCAAAACAAAAAATCTTACAGGATCATTGATATCAGGGTCAAAAGATGATCTCCGGAGCGCTTCGCACTTCGTGCTTTCACGCTCCTCCCACATTCTGAAAACCGCCCAGGATTTCCTCCCGGGCGGCATTCCGTCAAAATATACCAGACAATGCTTCTTCGCCGCATTCAAAAATGCTGCGGCGGGAGATTTCCATACAGGCTTAATACACCTTGATTTCTTTTCCTTCCCGGATGAAGACCGGAATGATTTCAAGCGGTGCGGATGCCGTCACGCACTGTCCGCCTTCATAAACCTTTCCTGTCGCGCTCTCCACCCAGTTCGTACCTGCGGGAAGATAGACCTCCCAGGTATCAACGCCGGGTTTTGTGACAGGAGAAACGAGAAGGTCCGGTCCGAACATGTAGGCCTTCTCCTGCTTCCAGGCTTCGCAGTCCTCCGGGAAGTCGAAGAACAGCGGGCGGATCACCGGCTCGCCGGTCTCAGAGGCCGCCTTCATGACTTCGCGGATATAGGGGCGAAGGTTCTCGCGGATGAACAGGAAGCGACTCATGATCTCATAGTTTCTTTCGCCGAAGCTCCACACCTCGTTGTCCGCGCCGGAGCCGAGGACCTGGCGTCCGTTTTCCTTAATCGTGACTTCCTTGACATCCCAGGGCGAACGCTCGCCGTGCAGACGGAAGACCGGAAGGAAGCAGCCCCAGGCAAACCACCGGGCCATGAGCTCCCGGAAGCCCTCATCCGTCGGATCGCCGCCGATGAAGCCGCCGAGGTCGCAGGTCCACCACGGAATGCCGGACATGCCCATCGAAAGGCCGGCAGGAAGCTGTTCCGCGAAGCCTCTCCAGCTCGAGCTGATGTCTCCGGACCAGGTTAAGGCGCCGAATTTCTGCGAGCCTGCCCAGGCACAGCGCACAAGCGACATGATATCGTCTCTTCCTTCCGCCTTCAGGCCGTTGTAGAAGCCTCTTGCGTATTCCTTCGGGTAAATATTCGTCACCTGCTGCGCGGGACCCGCCCAGTATCTCCAGTTGTCGAATTCGTAAGGCCCGATCTCCGGCTCCGCTTCGTCCAGCCAGAAGATATGCACGCCTTTTTCGTAATAATTCTTCTTCGCCTCGTTCCAGACATATTCCTGCGCCTCGGGGTTGGTCGCATCATAGTAGACCGTCGAGCCCATCCAGCCCGACCCGGAAGTCGCGTGTCCGCGGTCGGTGCGCATCAGAAGCCCTCTGTCCGCCATCGGTCCGTAGTTCCTGGAGCGCTCATCGACGGTCGGCCAGATCGAGACAACCGTTTCAATTCCGAGCTCCTTCAGTTCTCTGATCATGGCTTCCGGATCCGGGAAGCATTCGGGATCGAATTCCCAGTTGCCCTGCAGCGTCCAGTGGAAGAAATCGACGACGATCACGTCCATCGGAAGGCCGCGGCGCTTATGCTCTCTCGCGACCTCGAGCACCTGATCCTGGGTCTTGTAGCGAAGCTTGCACTGCCAGAAGCCCATGCCGTATTCGGGCATCATCGGCGTGCGTCCGGTCACTTCGGAATAATTGTAAAGAATATCCGCCGGTGTATCTCCCGCCGTAATCCAGTAGTCCAGCTTCTTTGTCGAAGGGATGCGCCACTCCGTCCGGTTCGTGCCGAAATGTACTTCGCCGACGGCCGGATTGTTCCACAGGAATCCGTAACCGAGACTGGACACATAGAAGGGGATACTTGCCTGGGAATTCTTGTGCTGAAGATCCAGCACCATGCCCTTCTTATCAAGCTTTCCGTCCTGATACTGTCCCATGCCGAAGATGTGCTCACGATCGTCCGCCTCAAAAATAGCCGTCAGCCGGTAGTCGGAGCTTCCCGGAATTGGCTTCAGTTCCCGCGCCGGGACGCCGATCGGCACAGCGTACCTTGAGACGCGGTTGCGGTTTCGCCAGTACTCCGAGAGCAGCACTTCGCCTTTTTCATTCTCAAAATGAAGCCAGCCCTCTTCATTCACGACGGCCGTAATCTTCCCGTTTTTCAGGCGCATGATTTTCCCTGTCATATGGTACCTTGACCACTCCGGCCCCTGATACCAGGGATCGGTCATATCTACCTCTTCGGAGGTGATTTCGGGGATGATCTCCGGGACCGGCTCCGACAGCGCGAAATCTCTTGTGTCCGGGACGGCTTCGGCGCTCATCTGCACCCGGATGCCATCTTTTCCCCAGGGTGTAACCTTCAGATTGTTCACGCCGTAATGAATCAGAATACCGTTTCCTTCCTGTTTTACTGTCACGATGCGTTTTCCTCCTGTATTATTTTTTTGCAGGCATCTCTTATAACGTTCACGGGTTTCTGCTGTTTTTTTCATCATACACGAATCTCGCCGAATTCACAAGTCAAAAAGGCGTAAAATTGCACAAATTCACAGGAAAAAAATGGCTGTCTTTCTCTTTCGGCAGAACGAAAAACGATTGATTTTATACTCAAATTCATATATAATCAGCAATATATAAGCAGGGCACGGCGTTTCTTTTTCTGTTATTCCTGTTTCTTATTTCTGTTGCTCTTTTTCCTACCGCCTTGATGGGGATACTGTCTTTTTCGTGCCGCTGCAGTTTTTCCGGGAGTTTTTATGGATGTATTCAGTATAATCGGCCTTCTGGGCGGACTGGCGATGTTTCTTTACGGAATGCGGATGATGAGTTCCGCACTGAAGGAGAGCTCCTCCGGGGCTTTGAAAAAAATCATGGAGAAGGCGACGAACAATATCTTCAAAGCCTTTCTTCTGGGGCTTCTTGTCACCGCGCTGATCCAGTCCTCCACCGCAACGATTGTCCTCACTTCCGGTCTTGTCGCCGCGGGCATTATTTCCCTTCGGCAGTCCATCGGAATCATCGTCGGCGCGAATGTCGGCACCACTGTGACCGGCCAGATCATCCGCCTTCTGGATCTGAACGATTCCTCCGTTTCCTGGCTGCAGGTTTTCAAGCCTTCGACCCTGGCCCCTGTTGCGCTGATCATCGGCGTCGCACTCATCATGTTCATTCATTTCAGAAAGTCCGATCAGATCGGCGGGATCGCCGTCGGCTTCGGTATTTTGTTTTCCGGACTTCTGAATATGACAAGCGCCGTCAATTCCCTGACAGAATCACCGGTCTTTCTCTCGCTCTTTGCCAATCTTGACAAAAGCCCGGTGATCGGATATTTAAGCGGCGCAGGCGTGGCCTTTGTTCTGCAGAGTTCAAGCGCCGCTGTCGGTATCCTGCAGACCTTTTCCACAACGGGCCAGCTGACCTTCAGAGGAATCTACGCTGTTCTCGTCGGCATCTATCTCGGAGACTGTGTTACGACCGCCATTGTCTGCTCCATCGGTGCGAAAGCCGATGCCAAGCGCGTCGGAATCATCAATATCCTGTTCAATTTAGGCAAAACTGTCCTTGTGTTCGCCGCTGTCAGCATTCTTCACGCCGCCGGCGCTCTTGACAGCATCTGGAGCCAGCCGATCTTCTCCGGCGGCATAGCGAACACCAACACGATATTTAACTTAGGCTGTGCACTCCTGCTGTTCCCGGTGGTTCTTCAGCTGGAAAAGCTGTCGAAATACATTGTCCGGGACAGAAGCCGGAAGGACGAAAAGTACGCGGACAAGCTCGCCGCCCTCAACACGCAGTTCTACAGCACGCCTGCCATTGCCTTCAACAGCTGCTACGACGCGCTTCTGACCATGTTCGACGCTTCGCGTGCCAATATCGACCGCGGCTACGCGCTTCTGACGGAATTCAGCGAGAAACAGCTGGAGGAACTGAATGAGGAGGAAGACCGGATCGATCTCTTCGCGGACAGGATCAGCAATTATCTTGTCGGCTTAAGCTCTACGGTCAAAAGCGGCTATCACACCGGGATTCTGAACGAGTATTACCGGATCATTTCGGAGTTCGAACGTCTCGGCGATCATGCGGTCAATATTTCGGAAGCCGGCCAGGCGCTCCGGGACGAGGAGGTTTCCTTCTCCGATTCCGCATTAAAGGAGCTGAATGTCCTCAAGTCCCTGATCGACCGTATTCTCGATCTTGCCCGGGTTTCCTTTGAAAAAAGGGACGAAAGCTCCGCCCGGTCGATCGAGCCGCTGGAGGAAGTCGTCGACGATATGGTGAATGCTCTTCGCGACCATCACCTGAAGCGTCTGAGCACCGGGGAGTGCAGCGTTGTCGTCGACAATATTTTTCTGAATCTTCTTTCAGACATAGAGAGGATTTCCGATATCTGCTCCAACATCGGAATGTGCGCCCTCGCCAGGATCCATCCGGAGCTTGTAGAGCAGGAGCACAGCTACATCTCGTCTCTGCACCAGGGCAGGGATGACAATTTCAACCACATCTACGATGAAGCACACAAACAGTATTTTGATCAGCTGGTGCTTTAATCCTCTGGAACACAGGGACCGGCTTTTTGCTCTTTATCAGTCCGGTTCATAACATAAAAAGGGCAAAGGAGAAAGTATGAAAAAAGAAAAGACTGTTGGGAAGGATCCTACCGGCCTCCGGTTCGAGTTCGGGTATCTCGGGGAAGAACTGACTGCGGACCAGCGCTGGCACATGCCGGCAAGATTCATTCTGGCCCGGAAGAACCGCATCAAACTGCGTGCAGCCGGACAGGACTACACATTAGCTGACGGAGATCTCCTCCTGGTATGGCCGGGCGAATCATTCGAGATCATTTCCGTACCGAAAAAAGGCGCTCTCGCGCTTCAGTTTGCAGCAAATATCATCACGGAATGTGAGGATATCTGTACTGTCTACCACTATCTGAACACTGTCCGTCTCCTGGATGACAATCAGGCAGATCTTCGGGACAAGCTGACCGAGCTCATGCTTCGCTCCTACAAATGCGCCGGGGAGCAGGAACTCTTTTACGCTACCAAGGTGCGCCGGGACGTGATGCAGATGCTGATTGATATCGCGCTTGTCGCACGCGAGAACTCGCTGAACGCTCAGAACATCGAGGTTTTGTACCGCAATTCCGGCAGCAAGATGGAAAAGGCCTGCAACTACATTATCGCCAACTGCGACAAGCGGATCACCCAGGCGGAAGTTGCGGGGGTTGTCGGTGTAAGCACCTTCTATTTCTCCCGGCTGTTCCGGCAGTATACCGGCAAAAGCTTTAATGATTTCCTGAATGAACACCGCATCAATAAAGCGCTGATGCTGCTCTCCAACCGCAGAATCTCTATTCAGGACGTTGCCATTTCCTCCGGCTTCCAGTCGATTTCAAACTTCAATAAGGTATTCAAGAAGCATGTCGGCTGCTCTCCGAATGAATACCGCAAGCTTCATGAAATCAAGGGCAGTAAATAATCCTGTAAGAGAATTTTAAGATTCCGGCAGTTGATTTTTCTTAAAGCCTCCCGTACAATAGATGCGGGAGGCTTTTTATGTACAGAATACTGGTAGTCGACGACGACCCGGCCATCGTCCGTCTGATCCGCGAAATGCTGAAAAACGAATATGAAGTTCTCGGCGCCGGAGACGGTGAAGAAGCGCTTCTAAAGGTGCGCGAAGGAAAGCCGGATCTTGTCATCATGGACGTCATGATGCCGAAAATGAACGGAATCGCGGCGACGGTCCGGATCCGCGAGCTTTCCAACTGCCCGGTCCTGATGCTTTCCGCCAAGGCGGAGGGCTCCGACCGCGTCCTCGGGCTGCAGGCAGGCGCAGATGATTATCTGGTGAAGCCCTTTTTCCGTGAAGAGCTTCTCGCACGCGTTCAGGCGCTTCTTCGCCGCTACGACCGGCTGGGTTCCATCCGGGAGAGGGACGCGGAAGATACACTTTTTGTCAGCGGAATCGGTCTGAATACCGCCGAGAAAAAGCTGATCGTGCACGGCGAAACCGTTCCGGTCACTGCCACCGAATACCGGATCCTGCTGTTTCTGATGCAGAATCCGGGCCATGTGTTCAGCGCTGAAGAAATCTACTCCCACGCCTGGGACTCCGAGGCCTATTCCGTCGAGAATACCGTCATGGTCCATATCAACCGCATCCGGAAAAAAATCGAAATCAATCCGAAAAGGCCGGAGCATCTGAAAGTCATCTGGGGGATCGGTTATGTCTTCGAGTAAAAAAACTGCCGTCCTGATTATTTTGTGCATTCTGTTTTCCCTGTCTTCTGCCGGGGCAGAGCTGCTTCTTTTAGGAAGAAGCGGAGTCATTCCGTTTTTCGTCCTGTACAGCGGCGTAGCTGCGACCACGGCAGTGGAAACCACTGCTGTTCAAACCACCATGGACAGCGCTTCTTCAGCCGATTTCGTAACCGAAGAGACCCTGGTACCTGCGGAATCCTCCGCCGCCTCTTCCGAATCGTCTGAAACAGCGTCGGCATCTAATGCGGCGCCGGCTGAATCAGACCCTTCCTCCGCCGGATCCGAGGCCGCCTCAGTCTATACGGAGGAAATATTCTATTCAGCATCGCATAGCACTGGAAAAGGGATCCTTCTCGTACTTCTTTTCGTGTCGGCAGCCACAGCCATCCCTTATCTGATGCTTTTCCCGAAAACCGCCCGGTGCCGGGGCATCGATGCCGGACTCATTTTTACCTTTCTCCCGCTTCTTATGATCCTTTATCTGCCCCGCCCGGACGCGCTGGTCCTGAACCGCGGGACGGTTCTCTCTTCTTTTTTCAACTATTATCTCGGAAGGGTTCTGCTGTTTATCCTGCTGCACAGCATTTTTTATGCCCTTCTTCTGTTCGGACTCAGGACGATCATAAGCTTTCTTCGAAGCAGCACCCGCAGGAAAGAAAGCCTTCTCGAACTCGCCCTGAAGAAGTTTTCCGGAAGAAACAGCAAGCCCTCCCTTCATATAACAGCCGCGGTTGTCCTCATGCTTGTATGGATCATGGCTGCCGCTGTTTCGGTACTTCTGCTGTTTTTGGTCCGGCCATATGATATCCCCGCAGCCGTTATTCTGCTCGTTCTTTCTGCAGGCCTGTTCTTTTCGGCGCTTTCCTCGATGCTTCTCGGGATTCAGGAGATGACTGAGGTCCGGGACGCGGCGATCGAAGAAGCAGTCAGGAACGAGCGCCTGCGTGTCGATCTGATCGCAAATGTCTCGCATGACCTCAGGACGCCGCTTACCTCCATCCTCGGCTACGGGAACCTTCTCCGTGAGGAAAACCTCTCTGAATCGGGTGCCGAAAACCTGGCTCTTCTGAATCAGAAATCCGCCTATATGAAAGAGCTTGTGGACTCGCTTTTCGAGCTGACAAAGGTTTCCTCCGGCGTTCTCGTCTGCGAAAAAAAGGAGCTTGACCTGATACGCCTCATTGAGCAGACCGCAGGACTCTTTGAAGACGATCTTCAATCGGCCGGGCTCAGCATTAAGAGACACTACTGCCGGGATTCGCTCCCGGTACAGACAGACGGAGCCTTCCTAAACCGTGTTCTCGCGAATCTCCTGCAGAACGCAGTCAAATATGCTCTTCCCGGCACGAGAATCCATCTGCATGTAACGGAGGCGGGAAAGGCTGTAAGGATCCGCATGACAAATGTTTCCGCTTCGGAGCTTGATTTTGACCCGGAGGAAATCACGGAGCGCTTTACCCGCGGAGATAAAGCGCGGACAACGAAAGGCTCCGGTCTCGGACTTGCGATCGCGAAAACCTATACGGAAGCGCTTGGCGGTGCTTTCCGGATTGAGATCGACGGCGATGTTTTCGCTGCCGTTATTGAGCTTTGAGAATGTGCAGGACGTCGGGTGCAGGCGCCTCCGAAACAAGAAGCTTTTTGAAAAAACATTAAGAATCCCGTAAGAATCATCCCCGGTTTTTTATAAGAAACCTCCTGTATGCTGACAGAAAGAGCAGATTAGAAGCTGCTTTTTCTGAATGCATACAGGAGGTTTTTCGATGCGTACTGTTTATGAAAGACACAGGAAGTGTTTTCTGTATCTTGCGGCTTTTTTCCTGCCGGTCCTCTTTGCCGGCGCCGGATTCATGATCCGGGGCATTGATCCCTTCGGCCCGAACTGCCTCGCCGCGATCGACGGCTACGGCCAGTATTTTCCGATGCTCCGGGAAGCAGAAAGACATTTCTTCAATCCCCGTTCCTATTCTTTTTCGGGAGCCTTGGGCTTCAGCTTTGCCGCCGAAAGCGCTTATTATACCAACAGTCCCCTGAATATTCTCCTCTTTATTCTTCCGGGACCCGTGCAGCCCTTCGAAATGGATCTCATCATTCTCCTCCGCTTCGGGCTGATGTCGCTTTCTATGTTTCATCTTCTGTCGAAGCATTACCGAAGGCTCAGCCTCCTCAACCTTTCCCTTTCTTTGGCTTACGCGCTTTCCTCCTACACCCTGGCCTTCATCAACCAGATCATGTGGATGGACGCGCTGATCCTGCTTCCCTTTCTTTGTCTCCAGATCGGGGAATTCCGGGCGCTTTGCTGCCCTTATGACAGAAAGCGGATGAAAAAGACCTGCATTCTCTATACCGCAGCCCTTGTCCTTCTGATCTGTTCCTGCTTCTATACGGCTTATATGGTCTGTCTATTTCTCTGCCTTTTCTTTCTCTATACCATTCTTCGGGAACCGGACGCAAAAAAAGTGCTGCTTCGCAGTTTGCTCTTTTTCCTTGCCTTTTCTCTTCTTTCCGGGTTGCTGTCTCTTCCCGTGCTGCTGCCGCTTCTTAAGGCTCTTCGGCAGACGGTCACGGTCCATGCTGAGCGGCCGGATTTTTCCGGCTTTCTGCACCCGCAGAAGGATTTTTTTCTCCGCCTCCTCCCCTTTATGAAGCCGTCTCTTGCGTACGGCGCGCCGAATCTGTACTTCGGTCTTTTCGCGCTCGTTCCGCTTCTTCTTGCCCTGACGGATCCGGCTCTTTCCCTTAGGAAAAAGCTTTCAGCCTCTTCCTTTCTCCTGCTTCTTCTTGTCTCACTGAATCTGCCGCTCACAAACTACATCTGGCACGGCTTTCACCTTCCGGCACAGCTTCCGGGGCGAGAGAGCTTTCTCTTCATTTTCCTCGTGCTCTTCTTTGCCGGGAGCGGATGGCAAAAGATCCCGAGGCTTTGGAAACGCGCTTTACTGCCGCTTCTTCTCACCGCGGAAATCCTCGCAAACACGCTTTTTGGTTTTTCTTATGTCCAATGTGTTTCTTCCGCCCGGGTAACCGGTATGGACGAAAAGATCGACAGAGTGCGGGATACGATCACGCCGGATCTTTCCCGGGGAGAATTCTGGCGGACAGAGCTTTCGACCTTCCGGGACAACGGCGGGCAGCTGTACGGTTACTTCGGCATCAGCTACTATTCCTCTACCATGTCCGGGAGCGCCTACCGGTTTTTCACCTCCCTCGGCGCGGATATTTACGCGCGGAATGTTTCCGTACGCTTTTCAGAGCCGGAAAAGCATCCCTTGCTTCTCGACCTGTTCTCGGTGCGCTACCTTGTGGAAGACGATGGAACGCTTACCGAAAATGAAGACGCGCTTCCGCTTCTTTTTGCCTGCAGCAGCGCTGTTATGAGTGATGGTGATGCTCCGGGGAAAGCTTCAGGAAACGGTTCTTGTGCGCTCACGGAGGAAAGTGTTCCGGGGATCGTCACGCAGGACGCCTTCTTTCAGGCGCTTTCCGGCGTCCGGGAAACGATCCTGACTTCCGAAGGAGAGCTTGATGATAAAGCGTACCGCCGGTGCCGTGAGGCGATCGATTCATACGGAGACGTAAGCATCGGAAGCATCCGCGAGACGCTTTTTTTTACCGAAATCGACGCGAAGGCGGAGATCCGAAAAGAGGGAGTCCTTCTTCTCGGACTCCCTCATGCGGATGTATCTTCAGTTCAGATCGACGGCAGGGATACTGCCTGTTATCCGGTGTGCGGATTTCTGACCGCCGTCCCGGTTTCCTGCGGAACGCACCGCGTCCGGATCCGCCTGACAGGTTAAATACTTCTATGCCGTCAGTACACAATATTCAGCGCACGCGTTACGGCAGGAATAAAGCGTTCCTCGTACCAGGCCTTCGAAAAATGGATATTATCTCCCTCCGCAAAGCAGTCATCGCCGGTGAAAAGAGGCGAAAGGTCGAGGTAGATATAGCCTTTTTCCACCGCATAATCCTGCAGCGCCTTGTTGTAGGCTTCGATATTCGCATCCTGTCCTTCATAGTAGTCCTTCTCCTGAGGCGTGGTCGGAAGGATCGAAAGAAGGTAAATCGTGCTGCTGTCATTCATGGTCAGATACGCCGACAGCAGACGGTCGTAATTGTTGATAAAGTTTTCCGCGCTGTCGCGCTCGGGGCTGAGCTGCACGTCATTGATTCCGTACCAGAAGACAACCTTGTTCGGTGCCCGGCTTGCGGCAATCGTCACATTGTCATATGCAGAAACATCGGTCAGCTGGCCTCCCCAGGTCGCGGCGATCGAGTCCATCGGCACAAGGTCATAGGCAAGCTCCCCGCCTGTACCCATGGAAAGTGTCCGGGAATCGCCGATAAACACGACGTGGCGGTAATCTGTCATAAGCCCCTGATCATCGAGTTCATCGGACGCCGATTCGCTCTCTGTATTTTCCTGTGTTTCGCTTTCCTGTCCGGAATCGGACGCGCCGGTCTCTTCGGTTTCCGTTGCCTCAGTAGAAGTCTGATCCTGTCCCCCGGTATCCCCCGAAGCCGCCGTATTCCCCGCGGTCTCTTCCGTACTGTCCGAAACGCTTTCCTGCACAGTGCTTTCAGTTTCGCTTACCGAAATGTCTGCCGCAGTGCTGTCAGACGCTTCTTCCGTCAGGTTTCCGGCCGTTTCCGCCGCAGTGCTTCCTGCAGGATTCTTCTGGCCCCGGTCCTTTGCCGGAAGGATCGCAAATACTGCCGCCGCGCCGAGGGCGAG
>CAMVNR010000018.1 GCA_947168905.1 uncultured Lachnospiraceae bacterium | reverse complement strand
ACGGGGATCTGACGGAGAAGGTCGTCCGGAAGGAAGCGGACGGAAAAGTAGTTTATACGGTCAGCGATTCCTCGGGAAACGCGACGGAAGCTGTCCGTGAAATCGTATACAGCGACCTCGTGCCGGTGATCACGCTGGCGGGAGGGGAAGAAATCACGCTGGAAGTCCATACGCCGTATGAGGAGCCGGGATTCACGGCCGAAGATGAAGAGGACGGGGATCTGACGCCGGCGGTATCGGTGAGCGGAACGCCGGATACTGCCGTCATCGGAGATTATATGATCACCTACACCGTCACCGACTCCCAGTCTCAGACAGGAGAAGCCAAAAGAACAGTCCATGTCAGGGATATGACGCCGCCGGAGATCCAGCTGGTCGTGAATTCTCCGTATACGCGGCCGGGCACTCATTATGAGGAGGAAGGCTACGGGGCTTTCGACAACTATGACGGAGACCTTACCGCGTCTGTCGAGCGCGAAGAGCATGAGGACAAGATTATTTACCGGGTCAGCGACTCGAGCGGAAACAGCGCCGAGACGGTAAGAGAGATTATTTACAAGGATGCGGTTCCTCCGGTGATTACACTTGCCGGAGAGATGACCTGTTATCTTGCGGTCGGAACCCCTTATTCCGAGCCGGGCTACAGCGCTGTTGACGATGTCGACGGGGACATTACAGGCAGGGTCACGGTCGAAGGAAGTGTGAATTCCGACGCGGAGGGCGTCTATAATATCACCTACAGCGCGGCGGATACGGAGGGAAATGCGGCCTCGGTGACGCGCCAGGTCTATGTTTTCCGGCCGCAGCAGCAGGCTGAAACCGTGAACCCGGGCAGCAAGGTCGTGTATCTCACCTTTGATGACGGGCCTGGACCGTATACGGACCGGCTTCTGGCGATCCTCGACCAGTATAATGTCAAAGCGACCTTCTTCGTGACCAACCAGATGCCGGACTATCAGCATCTGATCGGCGAAGAAGCCCGAAGAGGCCACACGGTTGCCGTGCACACCTTCAGCCACCGTTATGAAATCATCTATTCCTCCGAAGAAGCCTACTGGAATGATTTCAACGCGATGAATGATATCATTGCCGCCCAGACCGGGCAGCGGTCGGATCTTTTCCGCTTCCCGGGCGGGCTGTCAAATACCGTCAGCCAAAAGTACTGCCCCGGAATTATAACACGGCTTGCAGCATCCGCGGATGCGATGGGGCTTCGCTACTGCGACTGGAATGTGTCCTCGCTGGACGCGGGAGGGCTCACCAGTGCACCGGAAGTGGCGCAGCAGGTGATCAACAGCATTCAGGGACATGACGTGTCCATCGTTCTGCAGCATGATATCTGGAGCTATTCTGTAGAGGCGGTTCCGGAAATTATCACATGGGGACTTGCAAACGGCTATACTTTCCTGCCGATGAGCGCGTCTACGCCGATGGTACACCAGACAATTCTGAATTAAAAGGAGAAAAAACAGTGCTTAGCGACATCCAGATGGTGCTTCTGATTCTCTTCCCGCTTGCCATTCAGATCGTCGGGCTGGCATTTGCCGTGCTCCTTGATCCTTATCTTCAGCACCGGCGCAGGGGAATCCTGATGATTATCATTACCGTCGTACTGAGTCTGGTCATGCAGAACTACTTCAATTATTTGCTTTCGCAGATCGAAGGGCACCGGATGCTCAGGATCATGAACTCGATTTACGGGTATTCGATCCGTCCGGTAATTCTGCTCCTTTTGATACGGCTCATCCGTCCGGACAAGATGCAGTGGCCGTTCTGGGTGCTTGCCGGCGTGAATTTCGCCGTACATCTGACAGCCCTCTTTTCCGGGGTGTGTTTTACGTTTACCGAAAGCAACAACTTTGTCCGGGGACCGCTCGGATACACCTGCTTTTTTATCAGCTTCCTGTTCCTTTTCTGGCTGGTCCTTCTTTCCCTCTGGGAATACCGGAAAATCCGCAGGATCGAGGCGATGATCCCGGTTTTCAACGCGGCCGTAATCATTGCCTCGGTGGTACTGGATTTGTATTTCGCGAATGAATTCGCCGTCAGTTTCCTGACCTCTGCTGTGATTTCAACCTGCGTATCCTTCTACATCTGGCTGCATCTGCAGTTTGTCCGGGAGCATGAGCAGGCGCTTCGGGCGGAGCAGCGGATTCAGATCATGATCTCGCAGATCCAGCCGCACTTTATGTACAATACGCTGGCGACGATTCAGGCTTTGTGCCGTACGGACCCCGAGAAGGCTTCGGAAACCGTCGGCAAGTTTGCGCTGTATCTGCGCCAGAATATCAATTCGCTGTCGGAACCGAGCCTGATACCGCTCACGAAGGAACTGGAGCATACGAAAGTCTATTCGGACATCGAGATGATCCGTTTCCCTTCCATCCGGGTGGAGTACGATATCGACGACACCGAGTTCTCCGTTCCGGCCCTGACGGTTCAGCCGCTTGTGGAAAATGCGATCCGGCATGGCGTACGCATCCGGAAAGAAGGACATGTCTACGTGAAGACCAGACGGGAGGCGGACTGTCATCTGCTGGTGATCGGTGACAACGGCACGGGGTTTGACGTCGAAAAGGCGATGAACGCGGATTCGACGCATATCGGGCTTCGGAATGTCAAGGAAAGAATCGAAACGATGTGCAAAGGCTCATTTAAAATAGAGAGCCATCCGGACGAAGGAACGATAATTTCGATCAGAATCCCGCTGGAAGGAGAAGCATAAGATGAGAATGATTTGTGTGGATGACGAGGGCCTGATTCTCGATATGACCGTGTCGATGTGCAGGGAGGTTCCCGGGGTGGAAGAGGTGATCGGCTTCCCGTCCGCGGGGGCTGTGCTGGAGTACCTGAATGAAAACTCCGCGGATATTGCAATTCTCGACATTGACATGCCGGAGATGGACGGTCTGACCCTTGCTGCGAAAATCAAGGAACGAAGGCCGGACACCGCCATCATTTTCCTGACCGGGTATGCCCAGTACGCGGTCGACGCGTTTAAGCTTCACGCATCGGGATACCTGATGAAGCCGACGACAAAGGAGCAGCTTGCTGCCGAAATCGAGTATGCTCTTTCCGGAAAGAAAACGCAGCCGGCTGCGCATATTACCTGCCAGACCTTCGGATCCTTCGACCTCTTCGTAGACGGGAACGCGGTTGTCTTCAGCCGCTCCAAGGCAAAGGAACTGATGGCCTACCTGATCGACCGCCAGGGCTCGTCTGTCACGCGCGCCGAAGCCTTTGCGGTTCTCTGGGAGGATGAATTTTACGACCGGGCGATGCAGAAGCAGATGGATGTCATCGTGCGTTCGCTGAAGCAGGCGCTGAAAGAAAACGGAATCAGCGATATTTTCGAGATCCAGAGCGGAACGATGCGTGTCCGGCCGGAGAAGATCGAATGCGACCTTTACCGTTTCTTCGAGGGAGATATCAATGCCGTCAACTCTTACCGCGGCGAGTACATGAGCGCATACTCGTGGGCAAGCCTCACGGAGGCCTACATTGACCGTATCCAGAGAAAACGCCTTGAATAAAAAAAAGGAATCCTGTCGGCTTTTGTTGGACATCTGTTGGACAGGACCATATATAATACACGCATAAGCGGCTGCAGAACAGAAAATAAACGGTTTTCGGCCGTATGCCATATACAGAAATATTTATAAGGAGGGAATGGGTTATGTTTGTAGATGTAGCCAATCCGGTAATCGAACTGATCAACAATCTTCTTCCTGCAGTACTGGGTATTGTAGGCGCGGCGGGAACTGTGTTCTGCGTTGTCCTCGGTGTTAAATTCGCGAAGGCGGAAGAACCGCAGGATCGTGAAAAGGCCAAGCAGCATCTGAAGAATGCGATCATCGGCTTCGTGTTGATTTTCGTACTGATTCTTGCGCTGAATATTCTGACTCCCAGACTGATCGAGTGGACGAACGAACACGCGCAGGAAACCATTATTCCGGAATAACCGCCGGAAAAGACCGGGGCCGGTTTTAAAAGAAAAGGCCCGAATTTTGAATTTCGTCTGTTTCCGCCCCGTTTTTTCGCGGCGGAAACGGACAGAAAAAATGCTGCTTCAGGCGGCAGCATGACGCCCATACTGAACGATACTTGCTTTACTTTTAATCGGTAAAATTATGAACAAGAAAATGATGAGGCGCCGCCCGCTTCGCCGGATTCTGGCAGCTGCGGCGCTGTTAGCCATAATATTCACTGCATTCCCCGTGACCAATGTCCTTGCCGGGGATTATTCCATTGATGATTCCGAATTTCAGGATATTGCCTCCTCCATGGAGCAGACGACCGTCTATATCTGGCATAAGGGAAAACCGCCGGCTGCAGTCAGCGGGAACCGCTATCCCGTGATTATTTCCTGGGACGGGAAATACTACATGCTGAATGCAAGCCAGGTGAATTACGGCTGGGCTTATCATGCAAAGTACAACGCCATGTATTCCGATGATGACGGAGAAATCTCGGATCACCATTGGGGATCGTACTGGCGGTCATACGGCTACGGCGCAGTGAGCAACCTGCCGCTGAACTTTTCCACGCTTAAAACGTACGGAACCGCCTGCAGCCTGTCGCTTCCTTCCAATCTTCCGTTTATGGTCGCGACAAAAGGCGGCGCCGGAAACGATACCGAGTCCTATTACGCCATCGGTCTGACGAATAACGGCAAGGATCAGAACGAAAGCTGGCTGCGCGGCATCCTGTCGGTATGGACCTATATCGGCGAAAACGTCTACGGGAACGACGTACAGCTCTACGGCTCCTATGACTGGCTGCTGGACACGAGAAGCTATACGCAGGCGGATTGGACGGCGGACAAATCGATCGGGTACTATTATACCGTTTACCGTGACAAGGGAAACACCAGCAAGGAGTATTCGAGCAGTATGAGTCTGAGCCAGCGGACATGGCGGGTCTACAAGGAAACTGCGGATCAGTATTCCATTTCAACCCTCGGACAGACGCTGGACCGTGTATGGCGGCGCTCTTCAGGCTTTCTTCTGCGTGATAACGACACCTTTGAAGACGCGCTGAAATACTGGAAATGCTACATGAGCTTTTACCATGCAAACAACGGACTGCTGTATTCCTGCGGCTGGACCCCAAAAGGGCAGGGGGATGTGGATAAATCCTTCGGCTCCTTCAGAATTACTGATGATCCGGTGACAGGCGTGCACAGCTACGCTTCCGCCAATGATCTTTTTGAAATCTACTACTGCGATCCGATGCCGATGAGTTTCATCAAAAGCAACTATACCGTAAAAAACGGCCAGACAACGAACCTGAACGGCCCGGTGTCGATCAATGAAAATGTGACAATCACCGTCGAGGACGGCGGCGTCTTATCCTGCACGGGCTGGGTGGTCAACAACGGACGCATCGTTGTAAAGCCGGGCGGGACGCTCATCATCAATGAGGATGAGATCGGTACGGACGGCGTGATCTGCACCTACCAGAGCAAGGCCGGGAAATACGGCGGAGCCGTTTCCTGTGACGGAACGATCATCATTATGCCGAACTGCGAGCTCTGCTGCGGCGGCATATACGGCCTTCAGCTCGGAACCGGCGCCCAGGTCGTGAACTACGGCTCGATCATTACCGATTCCGCGAAATTCCAGGGAACCTACCAGATCGAGAACCGGGCTCAGTCCAGCGGTGTGTATCTCGGATACGACGTCATTGACGGCGGCTTCACACTGACGGCAGCGAATCCGACCGTATCGGGGAGTTCCGTCGCCTACCCGGGTCAGGGAACCATCCAGTCCACAGCTGCAATCAGCCGTTATACCAGCTCCATCTATGGAAAATATGCTTCCAATGTATATGTTGCTTCAGCCTCCGGGTCAGGCGGAATGCGGAAAGTGATTAGTCAGGTCCGCCCGGACAGCGAAGAGACCACACAGTACGTCACGACGGTGAAGATCCCTGACGACAAGTGAGAAAAAACGGATTCCGGCCGCACTGAAAAGCGCAGGCCGGCATAAATGAGACAAAAGGAATGTTGATAAAGGATGTGTAACAGAGGATACCTCCGGATCATAAGAACGGCAGCGGTGCTTTTTTTGGCAGCGTTTCTTGCGGTGGGCGGATCTCGCATCAGCGCCCATGCGGCTGAAGACGGTGCGGACGGGACGACCATCGACGAGTTTGACTACAGCGGGCCCCTGGATCCCGTGACGAACGAGATCCCCGACGAAGAAAACGGAACGGACGAAAGCCGCGTAAAGCTCTCGGGAACGATGTATTACGATCTGAAATCGCATGACTTTGTCTATCCGATCCAGACCGGAGCAGGCAGTGAAGTGCACAGCTCCGCGGCAGACGGGATGGTCACTTCTCAAAAGGTGACGATCACGACAAAATCCGACTCGGACATCGTGATTTACCAGAACGGAGAACTGTATTCCGACAAGGCGAAGACGATTTCGCGTCCGGGGGAGTATGTGGTCTCCACCCGTTCCGGCGGCGATCTTTCGAGACTGTTTTCTTTTATTATCATAGGGGAACGGACGAATGAGCTTACCGTTTTCACGGTACCGGACGGCTTTTACATGATTTCGGCGAAAAGAGACGAAAATCCGATCAGCTACGACCGGTTCAGCGTGCGGATGGATGCCGAGGGGGCTTACCGGATTGAATACAGCCTTCCGGCTGCGGAAAAAATCTATACGCTGGAAACCATGATCGACAGGACGCCTCCGACGCTGGAGTTTTCCGGGAAAATCAACAGCGAAAACCAGGTCCGCTCAGAGCTCACATTCACCGGTGTCGAGGAAGGCGGCCAGGTCGCCGTGATCCGGGACGGAACGCATATTACCGTCTATCCGGATTCGGAAGGAAAGTACAAGCTCGACGATTCCGGCGTTTACACGATCCGGGCCTATGACGCGGCAGGAAACATGACCGAGTATAATTACCGGATCATGATGTATTTCAATATCAGCAGCATTCTTTTCGTGCTGTTTGCAGCAGCGCTTCTCATCGGTGTCGGCGTCTATGTGCTGATCCGGAGAAACAGCCTGAAGATCGGTTAAAGAAACCCCAACCACGACATGAAAAAGGCAGGTGGCGAATTTGTTTGAAGGCTTACTGGAAGGTGCGGGAGATCTTTTCGGCGACGGTATAAAATCGATCATCGAAATGGTTCTGAATGCAACCGTTTTCAAATTATTCTATTATGTGGAGCGGGCGCTCTGCTATATCATCAATATCCTGTCGCAGCTCTTCAACGTCTTCTCCGGGGTGGAGAAGGTCAAATACGGCGAAGACTATGATTATCTGATCAATATTTTCTTCAATAATCATGCGATCAGCAATATCTACATGGCCATGGCGGGCATCGGTATCGTACTGACGGTTGGCTTCACCATCTGGGCTGTCATCAAGAAAATGTTTGACATCTCGGACAAGGAGCAGCGTTCCCTCGGACAGATTATCACGGCATCGATCCGGAGCATCATTCTGATTGTCGGGCTGACGCTGATTATGAACGTCGTCATTTACGGCACGAATATTCTGATGCAGCAGGTGAATTTCATCTTCAACAATGCGGACCATCTGGATGAACCGGATACCCACGAGTTCACCGACGAAGAGTATTCCGCAATGGGGCGCGTTCTCCTGACGATCGGCAACTATTCGATGGTCAACACGTCGAATAACCGATACAATCTGAATATGTGCTTCAATGACATCCGGTCGGATATGTATTTCCTGCAGCAGCAGGGGGTATTCAAATACTACTATTACGAGACGGACAAGGACGGCGTGGAACAGGAATCCTGGCAGTCGGTGCTTTCCAGGATCGCCAGATCCGCGAACCTGTCGAAGGACCTGACGGTCGACCAGTATCATGAAGAAGTCGCCGACAGTCTGAACTACGCGATGGATTATCTGAAGAAGAACAAGATCGTGACGCCGGTTCCGTCGGTTTCAAAGCGCTATTCGTCGGATGAGGAGTTCCATCTGGACCGGATGGTTTTCCTGATGGGCACCATGAGCGCGGCCTATAACGAAGAGTATAATGTCCAGCCGAGGTTCGACGACGCCCTGCGCGCCCAGTATTATTACGAGGACGGCAAGACCATTTACAACGCGGATCAGGTGACTTCCGACTTTGACATCGGCTTCAAGACAGACTATATCCTGGTCTGGATCGCCGCTGTCGCGTGTATCTTCGACCTGGTGGTCATTATCCTGAACTGTGTTGCCAGGATTTTCAACATGATTTTCCTGTATATTATCGCACCGCCCTTCATCGCAGCGTCCCCGCTCGACCAGGGAGGCAAGTTCAAGCAGTGGTCGATCGCTTTCCTGATTCAGGCGCTCAGTGTTTTCGGCACGATTATCGCGATGCGTCTTCTGATGATCTATCTTCCGATGGTCATGGATCCGCAGCTGGTGCTTTTTGAGAACAACAAGTACCTGAACATTTTCGGAAAGTTTGTGCTGGTTCTCGGCGGCTTTGAAGTCGCGAAGAAAGCAACCGGACTTCTGACCGGTATCCTGGCCGACAGCGCAGGATGGCAGTCGATCTCCGCCGGCGATATGTCGTCAAGCGCATCCAAGGCGATCGGCACCGCGGTAGGAATCGGCAAGTCTGTCGGCGGCGCGGCTCTTTCCGTCGGCAAGACCGTCGGCGGCAAGGCACTTGGTGTCGTGGGCTTCGCGGCGCGGCCCTTAACGAACCGGATCGCACACCCTTTCAAACAGGCTGCGGATAAATGGAGCAAGCTCGGAACCAAAGGCCAGCAGGACCGTATTGAGAAAAATATCAAGGATAAGGTTGCACAGGGTAAGGCGGAAGAAGCCTACGCCAAGGAGCACCCCGATGACGCAAAGTATCTGGGCGGAGGCGGCGGCTCGAATCCGACCAATAATATCAATAACAACAAGAACGAACCGGACAACAAGAACAAACCGGACAACAAGAACAACGATAAGAACCGTGACAACAACACCTTTACTCCGCCGCCGCTGCAGAGAAGGAGTGCGGATGATTCCGCTACGCACAGTGCGCCGGGCTCTGGAAGCGCGAATCTGCGCCAGCGCTTCGGCTTCAATGAAGGTCCCGGCGGGGGAGATGATAATCCGCCTCCGAGAAGAAGATCAGGTTCTTTCAGTAAAACGTCTTCGCTCCGCTGATCCTCTGGCTCTTTCATGAGCGGATCCCCGGATGAGAATGAACCAAGGAATGGGTAGGTAAGATCATGCAGAGAATGATTCCGGAAAAAACGAAAGTCCATGTGGAGCTGTTCCGCGGCGTAACTGTCGGGGACATTATCGTGGGCGGCATCGGAATGGGGCTACTGATCCTCGTACTGATTTCCAATCTTCCGTATAAACTGGCAATTTGTATCGCGCTTGCCGCCGTGTTCGTATTCCTGATCGTCAGGATGGATGAGCAGCCGAACTATGTATATATCGGACATATCCTAAGCTATATGGGATATAAGCACCGGTTTGTCCGGGCCTGCACCGATCAGGATCTGTACAGGCTTTCCGGGAATCAGGACGAACCGGCAGAGACCGGGAAAAAAGCTTCATCCGCCGGTCTTTCCGGGGAAAGCATGGATAAAATCATTCCCTTCACCGGAATCGAGGACGACCAGATTGTCTACCTGAACGGGGCGTATTACGGGGCGGTCATAGAGATCGATCCGGTCGAATTCCGCTTCTTCAGCGAGCACCGCAGACGCAATTCGATCGAGAACTGCTTCGGAAGGATTCTGAGGAATATTCCCGCGGATTACTGCGCCAATATCGTCAAGCTGGAACGTCCGATCATGTACGACAGCTATATTTCAAAAGAATATGATACGCTGGACCAGCTTTCGGCGGCGTATGAGAACGGCGTATACAGCGAAGAAGAACTGAAGGCGCGTGTCGAGATCAAATATGACCGGATCAACGAGCTTCTGAGTTATGCGAACGACAACCATATCGTAACGCCTTTCTACTATCTGGTGCTTTTCGAAAGCGACAGAAGAAGGCTGGAAATCGAGCTTCGCGAAGCGATGCAGATGCTTTCCACGGGAGAATTAAGCGTAAGAAGACTGGACAACCGTGCACTTGCGGTCTTCCTGAAATATACGAACCAGATCGATTTCGATGAACATGATGTCGAGAAGGTCCGCGACGAAGACCTGGTCCGCTGGGCGCAGCCCGATTCTGTGGACATCCGTGTGCGGAAGGTTGAGGTCAACCAGATTGTCACACATAATTTCCGGGTCGTGACCTATCCGACGATGGTGGATGATTCGTGGCTTGCAAGCGTCATGAGCATCCCGGCGACCAAGGTCGTCGTCAAGTTCAGGCCGATGGACCGCACGAAGGCCATCCGGAACATCGACCGTTCCCTTCAGGAACTGCGCGGGCAGTGGTCCGCGACGGGCGTGGACTCCAAACGGATGGAAATCGAAGCGCATATTGATACCCTTCAGGAGCTTCTCATGACGCTGCAGGCAGATAACGAGACGCTTCTGGAAACCAATATCTTCGTGACGGCCTACGATATCGCTGCGACCCGGACAATTCATGAAGCCTGGCGGGACCGCCCCTCCGATATCCCGGTCATGACGGATATGAAGAAGAGCATCCGCCGGACCTGGGCAGAGGGCGGATTCCGGCTGAACAATATGGAATTTGACCAGGTGCAGGCATTTATCGGCTCTCAGGTCAGCGCGCTTGATCCGGTTTCAAAGGAAGGCCGCGGCATTCCTTCGAATACGGTCGCTGCCTGCTATCCCTGGGTTTTTGCCCATGTGTCCGATGAGGGCGGCGTCAAGCTCGGAGAATCCGAAGGGGTTCCGGTGTTTGTGGACTTTTTCCGCAGGGACTCGGAGCGCGTCAACAGCAATATGGTCATTGTCGGAAAATCCGGTTCCGGTAAATCCTATGCGACCAAATCGCTTCTTGCAAATCTCTCGTCGGAGGATGCGAAGATTTTCATCCTCGACCCGGAGAACGAGTACACGGAGCTTGCCAGGAATCTGCACGGCCAGGTCATCAACGTCGGAAATGCCCAGTACGGCCGCCTGAATCCCTTCCATATCATCACTTCGCTGGATGACGATGAGGCAGGGGAGAGCGGAACGACATCCGGAAGCTATGCGACCCATCTGCAGTTTTTGGAGGAGTTTTTCCGTCAGATCATACCCGACTGCGAAAAGGATGCCATGGAGTATCTGAACACGCTCGTCGACCACATGTACCTGACGCACAATATTACGCCAGAAACGGATCTGTCGCGGCTTTCGCCCGAGGATTATCCGATTTTCGACGACCTGTACGATGAGGTGCTCGAAGAGTTCCAGCAGAGCGACAACCCCTTTACGCGGGACATGCTCGGAACACTGATGAATTATATTGCAAAATTCTCTACGGGCGGAAGAAATGCCAACATCTGGAACGGTCCTTCGACCATCACCACCGACGAGAATTTTACGGTCTTCAACTTCCAGTCCATGCTTGCGAACCGCAACCAGACCATTGCGAACGCGCAGATGCTGCTGGTGCTGAAATACATTGACAACGAAATCATTAAGAACCGTGATTACAATCTGAGATACCGCGCCAACCGCAAGATCGTGGTCGTAATCGATGAGGCGCATGTCTTCATCGACGCAAAGTTCCCGATCGCGCTGGACTTCATGTTCCAGCTGGCAAAAAGAATCCGTAAGTATAACGGTATGCAGATTGTCATCACGCAGAATATCAAGGACTTTGTCGGCACCGATGACCTGATGCGAAAATCCGCCGCGATCATCAATGCCTGCCAGTACAGCTTTATTTTCTCGCTTGCGCCGAACGACATGCAGGATTTGGTGAATCTGTATGCCAACGCCGGCGGAATCAACGAGTCGGAGCAGGAGGAAATCGTCCAGGCGCCCAGAGGCCAGGCCTTTACGATTCTGAGTCCGACCAGCCGTTCCAGCTTCCAGATCAATACCGCTCCGGGCATCATTGAAATGTTTGAAGCTCAGGATTACCGGAGCCATTACTTCTCGGGAGACGAAGGCGCGGACAACTGGGAGGACTTTGTCGGACCGAGCCGTGAGGCCCATGAAGAGGCGATGGCTGAGAAACGCCGGAATAACATTACCGGTAAGCGTACGGATTCCGCAAGGTCCGGGCAGGTAACCCTGAACATTTTTGAACAGGACGAATATGAAGAGCTTCTCGCAAGAGAAGGCGTGAATGCGGCATCACTTACGGAAGAAGATCCTGCGGTCGATTCCATTGTGACCTTTTCTATTGCAGACGACGAGCCTCAGAAGGAAGAACGAAAACCCGAACCCGTGCAGCTTCAGACCATCGAAACCAGTACGCCGGAGCCTGCCATGCCTTCGGTTGATCCGGCTTCGATGACCGTTTTCAGCATGATCGCGAATGCGCTTGACCGGATGGCCACGGCTGCGGAAAAGAGCGGCGAGAATCCGCTCAGTCCGGTGAAAAATACCGGGAACGCTGCGCCGGAGAAGGCGGCGAATATTGTCTATGCCGCGCCGCAGAAAGCAGAAGATGCGGCCCTTAGGGAAAAAGACGAAGAGATGGAGCGCATGCGCCGGGAGATGGATGAAAGAATCCGTTCTCTCCAGGAGGAAAACGAACGTCTCAGGAAAAAGCAGGAGGAGCCTGTCAGAGAAACCGGGGAAAGCGAATACGACGAGGAAGACGAAGAGCTTACAGAGCTTTCTATGGATGAAGAGGACGAAGAGCTTGCAAGTCCCTTCGATGGTCTTGACGATGACGACTATCCGGAAGAAGAAGACGGCGAGATTGCGGCACTCTTCGGGCTTTCCGAAGACGACTACAGCTCGGACGAAGACGACGACTTCGCGGACGATGAGGATTACGACGAGGACGAGGACGAAGACTTCGACGAGGATGAAGACGAGTTTGATGATGATGAGGATTACGACGACGAGGACGAGGAAGATGAGGATGACACGGACGAGGACGATGACTTCATGTCTTCCTTCTGCAGCTTCGCCGCAACCCTTATGAATATGTCGCCTTTCGAGAAGATGAGGGCGAACGGAAGAGAAATCGAAGAAATGACACTGGACGACCTGATTGCCGAAGCGGCGGCTCAGCAGGAGCGGCGCCGGCGGGAGAGGGCAGGCTGAACCCGGGGGTCCGAAAGTATAGAGGAGCAGACATAAATGATCAGGACAGAAGCAGGAAAACCGCATAAGAGTGCTTCCTTCAAGAGCAGGAGGAGGCTTCTTCGCATGGTCTCAATGCTGCTTTTAGCAGTAATGCTTTTAAGCGCATTGCCGGCGGAAGCTTTTGCGGCGGATGACGGCTCCGGGGAAACGGCTCTTGCATGGAAAAAACTCGGCGGCTCAGAACAGAAAGCCGGGACCGGCGTAACCGGGAAAAACTACTATATTCTTGAGGTCAGTACCGGTACGATCCGTAACGGCGGCGCGGCCGACAATGTCGTGTATTTCAATCTGCATTACACGACAACGGACCGGAAAAAACATTCGACAGTTCTGATGCCGAAGCTGGACGCCCTGTCGAACGGCTATGAAATCGCCGCGTCAGCAGGAAACCGCGAGGCGAGAAGAAATTCCGTGAATGAACTTTTTTCGTACTCGACGGCACCCCTTTATGCGAAGCAGACGCTTCGCTCCGTCAGTACGGACCAGTTCCTGTTTGAAGCGCCGCATGAAATCAGTTCGATCGATAAGATCCAGATTTTCGGACAGCATACCTTAAGCGAAGTGACCTGGTCCTGCCAGAGCCTGAGGGTTTTCCGGGTAGACCGCCTGTACGGACTGGAAATGTACGGCTGGTATTCCGATACCGGATATATCGACTTTGACGGTGAAATCATCTGTGATATGGATATGGGAACGACCGGCGGCAATTTCAAATGGCGGACTTCCGGCGGATCCTTCAACATCGTAAAATACGGAGACACGGGCGGACTTTCGGACTGTGTCCTTGTCAATAAGTCGCAGAAAGGTTCCTATAAGGGAAATTCAAGGGCCGGGGAAGCCTATTCGTCCCAGGTCGCGAACCGGATTGTGCTGGCGATGGACCTTGCGGACCAGGCAGGCGCCGGATTTGAGAACCTTGCGCCTTACTATGAGTGCGGAAGCAATCCTTCGATTGCCATGCTGAAGCTTTCTGAGACCGCTGCCTTTACTGTCCGGTATATCGATCTGTGGGGCGACGTTCGTGAAATCACCCTGCCCTTTGTAATCAATGCGGTCGGGCAGCTGAACGAAATACTGAACAGTCCGCATATTGCGGGCTATGCGCAGCAGGGAGACTCCACCGCCGTACCGCTGATGCTTCCTGCATTTAAGCAGATCGTCAATGTATCGGTGACGATCGGAAAAGAGAGTGTGGAGCAGAAAACGGGACTTCAGATGACGGGGACGGCGACGGATCCCGTGTTTGCAAAAAGACTCGACCGGAGCAATGCCGAAGAAATCCGCTACCTGAATTTCTCGATCTACGAGCATGCCTCCGAGGCTGAAATTGCGCTCGACGGCGCGACGGTGCGTTACCGGTATAATGAAACGCCTGTTTCGGCGTCTGTAGCTACCTCCGCAGACGGACTCAGGGTCAGTGCGGGGACAGAAACGTATTTTTATCTGCAGCAGTATTCCGATACCATGGTGCTTAAGCCGAAAACAACGGGAGACCGCTACCTGATTACGCTTTATACCGACAATGTGGAAAACGCCGGTACGACATCCGATATTCAGATGGAGTTCAGCTATATTGACCTGACCGGCAAAGCCAGAACGAGCCAGCCCTTTATGGTCCGCGACTATGTGCGCCAGTTCTACGGGGAGTGGCCCGGAAATGTAGAGGACTTCGCATATAATTACGGTTTCAGCCAGGCGGGCAAGGTGCGTTTCATGATTCCGCTTCCGGAAGTCTCAAGCTTTACGGGAGTGTCCTACAAACTGACCGGCGGTGATGAATGGCAGGTCAAGGGCTGCCAGGTCCAGTATGTGGAATCGTTTGATATCCGCGAAGGCAAATTTGTTGAAACGGCGAGTAAGGACCGTGATCTGGATGACCCCAATCAGGCCCGGTTCCTTTCCCACCTTCTGTATACACGAAATGTGACGGCGCATAAAATCTGTTTCTCTGCCGGCGCTATTTCGGGCGACCTGGACAAAAACCCCGATTATGATATCACTGAGGATCCGGAAGCGAATCCCAACAGCGATACCTGGGTGCCCGGCGACCTGATTCAGGATGACGGCGAGTGGAAAGGCTCCAATGCGGACGGAACGGAGGTCATTACCAAGGACGATGTCGACTGGTCCAAGCTGATCAACGGCATGACTTATGAAGATGCGCAGCGGGATCTCGGATTTACGAAGCAGCGCCGCATTTACACGGTACATGTCAAGGTCGGAAGCGACAAGGTTACGTCCATCAACGATGACTGCGGTTCGGCGAACCTCTTCTACTTCCAGCTGATTTTCGAACACGGCAATTCGGGTATCGTGCTGGCCAACCAGCAGATCGACGGTGACGCGTTCAGGACCTCCGCCGATGTGTACTTTGATATTCCGACGGTCATCGATTACGGTGAACTGTCGTCGATTATGATTATCCCGGACAACCAGGATTCCAACAGCAATATTTATGACAAGATGAAGATCAGCTACATCGAAGTCATGCAGAATACCGACGCTGCGCTGGTTCCGACCTGGAAGTTCGAAAGCGACAATGAAGACGGGCTCGGATGGGTCGGCATTGAATACCATGATTCTGCGGAAGTCGGTACGATCAAGGGCGCGGAGGGTCATTCGGCTGCGGAAATTTCGACAACCTACAATGTGACCTCTTCGACCTACAGTGCCAAGCTGCAGATCAATATCACGACCGGCGCATACCAGCGCAATGTCGGACTTGACGCGGACGGCAATCCGAGATATGAGGAATGCCAGCAGTTTGTCGGCGGCCTGAGAAGGGATTATTCCTACGTTGACGCCAAGGGCAGCGTCGGACGCGCGGACGGACTGGATGTCGTCTATCTGATGGACCAGTACGCAGGACGCACGAGCTCCTACAACAGAACCTATGACGACGGCTTAAGACAAACCGAAGTGAATTACGCGGTCAGCAACCCGCAGTATCATTTCCGCGCGGGCAGAACCGACAGCTTCTTTATCACCGTCAGCGATATTACCAAGATTGTCGATATGACGCTGTACGTCAGATCCGACCGGTCCACCACATGGACCATTACGAATGTCAGTGTGCATCTTGTCAACGGAACGGGACGCCGCTACCTGAATGCCGAAGGCGAGTACGCTTACCGCTACGGGGACGGCGAGAAGCTGACGATGATTACCGAATGGAACGCCGATACGATGGAAACGCTGCTTCAGGTCTTCGGCGGGAAATCGGACGATAACGCGCACAACAATTATTCGGGCGTCCAGCCGATCAATATTTCCTTTATCGACGCGCCGATTCAGACCAATAAGGATACCAATACCTGGTCTCCGGTGGTTGCCAGAGAGCCGAAGTCCAAGAATGATACGCTGAACCTCTTCATTTATCCTGCAACCAGAGAAAAGGCAGCCGATCCTTCGACCTACTATCTGACGGCAGGAATCCTGTACAAGGATGCGATGACGCTTGAGACCAGCCAGGCAGGCGCAGGTACGCTGGACTTTGCTTATGATCTTTCCGGCCAGCCGTACTTCTATAAGCTCGGCATCGGAGCGAAGAACCTCGAAGACATTATGGGTGTCAGTGTCAAGACGAAATCGACCGGGACGCTTTCGGCACCGATCAGCTACGGTATCCTGCAGAGGGTGCGTTCGGGCGTTCTGATTGAGACCTACTATCTGTCCGGTGTCCTGAATGCGGACCAGAAGAGTACGATGAGTGTATCCGTGAACGCGAAGCCGGATGCCGGCGTTCAGCGCATCATGATGCAGGTGCAGGCGAACAATCCGACCCAGGACCTGATTGCGCTGGATCGCGATATGGCTCTGGCAGTCTACTTTACACCGGCGGGTGCGACGGATCAGGAACTCAGGTCGAAATATATTTATCTGACAGACGCGGGATACACGCAGATCAGGCCTGGTCAGATCCTGGAGCTTGATTTTGACCTCGGAGATATTTCAAGCATCAACGGAGTCAATGTTGTCAAGACCGGAACACTGGACCTCGGTTTTGAAAATGTGTACATTGCGACGCAGAAGATTGACGGCACCGTGATCCGGGAACTTAGTATCGACGACGGATTCACACCGACAGGCACCCCCGCCAGATTCAATCCGAGGGGCAGGTCGGAAGTCCTTACCCTGAAGATCAAAACCGGGCAGGCCACGGCGTCCAGCTCCGGCGGTACGGATGACCCGGTGCGCATGACGATCGGCTACTACGACCTCTATGGAGCGGAGCAGAGCTGGCTGATTCCCGATATCCGGCCGTACATACAGCTGAATGACGAGAAAGACAAACCGCTTCAGGCGGGACAGACCGACACGCTGAAAGTCATTATTCCGGCATTTGAGTCTCTGCGTTATGTCACGCTTGAACCATACAATGCAGACAGCGGCTCCATTGCGTCCTGGACGCTGGATTCGATTACCGCGGTAAACGGTCTGGAAGGCTCCACGATCGGCCGTGAAGTGAACAAGACCATCGTCGAGGAAGATCCGAAGACGGTATTCCTGGGTGACATCGTTCTCGTTGGAAACAACCTGGTCTATAAGAGCAAGGAAGTTCCCACGGACAACGAGCCGGTTCTGATGGTCAAGACCTCGGAAACGGGTACGGAGAGGAAGGCGAACGGAATCTCCATCAAGAGCGGCGAGATCGGAACGCTGTCGGTAGACTCCGGCGCGACGGTTGAAACCGACATCCGCATCTCCGGTACTTCGCAGGGCATTACCTATCGCTTTGTGGCGATGGATCCCGCAGGTACGGTGGAGAGTCCTGCGGACTTTACGAAGGGTACGTACAGCTATACGGAGCAGGAGCTTGATGAGTACTATGCTCTGGCGCTCAAGTCCGTCGGTCCGGATGTGACGAACCAGGCGGAAATTGACGCAGGAAAGGCCGTCATCGCGGAAATTAACGCGATCCGGGCTTCGAAGGGAAGCTTTACTGTGGAAGTCACAGAGGAAAAGCCGACCGGGTTCACGCTGGTCACCCCGAGAAACTTCACTGATCACAAGCTGCGCTACCGTCTGGTGGTGACAGCCGTGGAGAACGAAGAGGTTGGATTTACCCTGGATACGCTCATCGGAAACGAAACCGATAAGCTCCCGCAGCTGATCAGCGACTGGGAGAAGGTGCGCAGCCTTGCGGATCTGAGTGTTATCAATACCGACGGCGTGACAGAAGAAACCAGGACCCTGTTAAAGACGGATACCAGCGGCGTGCTGCTGGATTCCGGCGAGAGTGTGAAGGTGGCGCCCAGAGTCGGAGCTTCGGAAGGCTTCACTGCCCAGCTGAACAGCTATGATCCTGCCACACAGGCGAAAGGACGTGCGGAGACAGGCGTACGGCACAGCTATTCGGAGGATACGATTCTTGCGTACGAGACGAAGGCGAATACGCTCTACAGCGCTCAGGATTCCACAGATGAAGAGCGCGCGGCCGCCCAGAATGTACTGAACATTATCGGTACCATGAGAGCGGGCAACGGTTCCTTCACTACGGGCACCACGGATGTGCTTCTGAACGCGCCGAAGAATTACACGGGCTCCAACTTAAGCTATCTGATCACCTTTAATTCGGGCACGAACGGAACGGAGCTGTTCAGCCTGGTGGTGACGGTGAAACCTGAAACCGATACGCTTTCCGGGGCGTACAATCAGCTCCTGGAAGCAGAAACAGCCGCAGAAGAGGAAGCCAGCAGGGCATCAAAAGAAGCTGAACAAAACACTTTGGAAAGTACGTCTGAAGAAACTACGGCCGAGACTCCCTGACGAGCTGCCGGCGAAAGTATAATTCCAAGGGAAACGTCTTTTCTTACTGAAAAGGTGTTTCCCTTAAGCCTGTATCAAGGAGAAATCCTCTATGGACGACAAAGAAAAAGAGTTTACATTTGAGAGCGAAGTAATTCTGAAGAAGAGAAGCATCCGGAAATACATTCTGATCGGGGCCGGCGTTCTGGCGGCGGCAGCGATTGCGCTGGTCATTATTCTTCTGGCTGTACGCGACCGGAAAAATACGCATACCCCCGAGGAGGAGCTTCCGTACACATACACCTGGAAGCTGAAGGGCGAAACCGTGGAGCTGTCGATTGACCGCAGCGCTTCCCCGGAATACGACTGGGTGCTGATTTCTTCACCCCAGTTCGTCCGGATCGAGGCGCCGGCCACGCAGCCTTCGGGAAGCAGCAAATTTATCCTGACGCCGACGGAAGCCTGTGTGGAAAGGATCGAAATGTGTCTGCAGAAAAAAGACGATCCTTCGGACAGAATTTATGAATATGCTTTCGACTTTGAAGCCTATCCGGATGAGGATTTCAAAAAACTGATTCCGGAGATTTCATCCGTCTCAATGCGCTACATTCAGTCGGCCATGACCGGCGGGGAAGGAACGGACCATCCCTACAGCATTTCCGATGCAGAAGACGGGGAAGGGATCGAAGTCCATATTACGGACCGGATCCGGCTGGAGTCCGGGAAAATGTCCGATGACTGGACCTATTACGATCCCGAGACGGGGGAATACCGTCAGGACTGGAAAGATTATCTGGAGTCTTCGGCCGCAGAAGCGGGCGAGACGATCGAAATTCAGGATATGGGCAGCGAAGAGTCGCTGTACGGGGCGCACAGCGACTGGATGGTTCAGTCGTCCGATCCGGAAGTCGCGGATTTCTACGGCCCGATGACAGACAGCGAAGAACAGCTGCAGTCAGATGAAAATGCGGGCATCAGCGTGAGCCTTGTGCCGATGGGAAAAACCGGGACTGCGGTCATCCGGATTCGCTCGGGCGAGGCAGGAAGAGAGCTCGTTCTGACGGTGGAAGCTTCTTCGGACAGTTCCTTCCGTGTGACGGCGCATTCCATGGAGAGCTTCGAGCCGGAGGAAACAACTGCTGAGGAGGAATCCCCGGATCTTAACGAATAAGACAGGAGGAATCGAAAATGTTCGGGAAGATAAAGGACTTCATCTCTGAAAAAATCAAAAATGCCGATAAAAAATCGATTATACTGAATATTTTCATTCTGATCGGTATTGTACTGTTTTTCGGCGTGGTTTTCCGCTTTATTGTGGACAACATCGGCAACAGCATTGCCGGAGAAAGCTGGCGCTTCCGCTGGCAGTATTTTATTGAAGGCAAAACCTGGGGAATCGGTCTGGGAGCCGCGGTCATCGGCGGCATTGTCTACGCCATCAACGGAGGACTTCGCACGAGCCGGGCAAGCACCCGGATGCTGAAGGGCAGCGCCGAAGACAACATGGTCGAGGGATCTCTGGAAAACAGCCGTTTCCTGACGGATAAGGAACGCGACAAGTATTTCCCGCCGTTCACATACGAAACGCTGAAGGACTGCAAAAACGACGGTGTGCCGGTGCGGGCTGTCCTGGATAAGAACGGGAAACTCGTCGGAAACTTCAAGCCCGGAGTGCATGCGCTTGTCATCGGCGCTACCGGTTCCGGTAAAACAACGACGTTTATCAATCCGATGATTCAGCTGATCGGCGCGACAAACTGCGGTTCCAGCATGATCATGACCGACCCAAAGGGCGAGCTTTTCGACCTGCATTCCCAGTTTCTCAAGAGCCGCGGCTACAATGTAATGGTGCTTGACCTGCGTGATACCTATTCTTCGAGCCGCTGGAATCCGCTCGAACCGATCTGGGATGCCTACCAGCAGTTCCTGCAGATGGGGAAAGGAATTCTTGCCCATATTGACCCGATGTCCAATTACCCGGACCTGCGCCGGATGAACGGGGAAGGAGAAGACGGAGAGGTCTGGGTGGAATGGAACGGCCGCGCATATACGGATGTATCGCACTGCCGCGACGATATTCAGGTCGAGCAGCAGAAAATTTACGATGAAATGTATGAAGACCTTTCCGATCTGATCGGCGGTCTGATCCCGGTGCAGAACGAAAAGGATCCCTTATGGGAAAAGGGCGCCCGCTCGATCGTCATGGCTGTGTGCCTCGCGATGCTTGAGGACAGCGCCAATCCGGAGCTTGGCATGACGAAGGAAAAGTTTAATCTTTTCAATGTCAATAAGGCGCTCGGAAACTCTGAAAACAACTACCAGATTCTGAAGGATTATTTCGAAGGACGCTCCAAGCTGTCGCAGGCCTATCAGCTGTCCAGGCAGGTGATGACCGCGCCGGATACAACGCTTGGCTCCTATATGTCCATTACCTTCGACAAGATGAATCTTTTCAACGACCGCGGTCTCTGCGCTCTGACCAGTACCACAGATATCCAGGTGAGAAAATTTGTCGAAGAGCCTACGGCGCTCTTCCTGAAGATCCCGGATGAAAAAGATACGAGACACGCGCTCGCGTCGCTGTTTATCCTCAGCACCTATAAAGGCCTGATCAAGATCGCAACGGACCTGCCGGGACAGACGCTCCCCCACAACGTCTATTTTATCATGGATGAATTTGGTAATATGCCCAAGATTGACAAGTTCGGCCAGATGATCACGGTCGGCCGTTCCCGTAAAATCTGGTTCTCCATGGTGGTGCAGTCTTTTATCCAGCTGCAGAATGTGTATGGAAAGGAAGTCGCCGATATCGTTATCGGCAACTGCGGCGTCAAGATGTTTATCGGCTCCAACGACACCGATACCTGCAAGATGTTCTCCGAAATGTGCGGCAATATGACGGTTCGGACGAACAGTACTTCCTCATCGATCGGCTCCAAACAGGGAGACATCAATGTTTCTACAAATACACAGGTGCGTCCTCTGATCTATCCTTCGGAGCTGCAGCGCCTGAATAACCAGGAGTCCACCGGAAACAGCATTATCGTTTCCTTTAACTCGTTCCCGCTGAAGACGAAATACACTCCATCCTATAAGTGCCCGTATTACAAATTCGGACCGATGGATCTGACCGAGATCCGCAGCAATATGTTCCGCGCAGATGAAGTATTCTATGATCTGCGCGACCGGAATGAGAAGATTTTAGGCTCGCAGAGCGCGTAAGTGAGAATTCCCCAGGGAGATAAAAATGACTGAAACAGAACTTGAAGTCCGCGAAGCTTTGATGGGGCGGACAATCCCGATGGAAAAAGGGCGGTTAAGGACCATGGGGGCAGACGACTACCGCATTCCGATCGGAGTCGGCGACGGAGCCGACGCGGTACGCTTTTTAGGGCTTACCCAGCATTCCAAAGTACTTTCCACCGAGCTTTCCGAGGCGGAGCTTTACAGGACGGTAAAAAAGTCGATGCATAAGGTCGGACGGAGCCTCCTTCTTATTGGACAGCCGGAAACGCCGGCCTGCCTTATCCGCTATGTGCTTACCCGGCCTGCCGTTGTTACCGTTCGCTACATTGACGATATTCCGGTTGTGACCAGCTGGGCCGGGAGAGGCCTGACCGGCTGGATTTCCAATCTCCGGGCGATGGCTTCTTTCCGAAAACAGCTTCCGGACACGGTCACCTTCGCAGAGGATGCAGCGGTACCGAAAGATGAAAAAATCAAACGGCGGGATTTCCGCAGAGAAGTGCGTGAGATGAAGAAACAGCAGCGCGCGGAAAAAAAGAACGAGCGGCAGCTTAAAAGGGGAAAAGAAGAGTTTCGGAAAAAAAAGGACGGCAGGAATGACGAACAGGAATCCGGGGAGAACTAAGGAGGAAAACCAATGAATATGAATCTTATTAAACGCGGGAACGAAGGAGAACTTCAGCTGATCGGATATATCGATGCTTCGAATGCCGCGGAAGTGGAAAAAATTATTATCGATGTCGTTGCCCAGTTTGATACGCTGATTCTGGACATGGAAAAGCTGGAGTATGTATCCAGTGCTGGACTGCGCGCGTTTAAGCATGCCTATATGGACATGCGCCAGAAACGGGGGACGCTCATGGCGAAAAACGCCAGTAAGATGGTCATGGAAGTACTGGAGGTTACGGGCTTTACCCGCCTGTTTAAATTTATCTGACGGGAGGATACGCAGGATGAAGAATCTGTCGGTTCCCGCGAAACTGGAATACCTCGATGAAGTGACGGATTTTGTTTTCGGGGTGCTCGGAGATTGTGAGATGAAGACCGAACTGCAGATCCGGCTGGCTGTTGAGGAAGTTTTTGTTAATATTTCGAGTTATGCCTACACTCCGGGCGAGGGAGAAGCTGAAATCGAATGCGGATATCTGACAGATCCGCGCCGCTTCTGCATCCGTTTCCGGGACAGCGGAAAACCGTTCGACCCGACGGCAAAAGAAGATGCGGACACTTCAGAGGATGCGCTTCTGTCGCGTGTGGGAGGCCTGGGCATACTGCTCGTAAAGAAAAACATGGACAGTGTCCGCTATGCCTACGAGAACGGAAAGAATACGCTGAGCATTGAGAAGAGAATATAATCGGAGTTTCATAATATGCCTGAAAAATCAGTTCGGGAAATGAATGAGCGCGAACGCCGCTTTTATTCCATCGAAAGTCATGTTTTCCATGCCACAATCATAGGATCTCTGATCCTGGGGCTTGTGGCTTTTTTGGTTGGATTCGGCCTCTATGCGCGGGCGCTTGCAGACCAGTACATTACGCAGGCGTTCGGGCTTTCCAGAAGCTGTGCGGCGGTCATCAACCGTGCGATGGACACCGTGCCTCTGTCTGAAGAGACCATGCGGATCTATTATTCGCTGGACGAGTCGGAGCGTAAGGATCCGGAAAGCAGCGCTTACCAGGCGCGTTTCAGTGAAATCGCGGCAACAGAGGAACATGCGTTTCTGGTAGGAATTCTGAATGAATTCCGCCTGGCGGGCGATGTTTATGACGTTTATATGGCCATGTATGATCCGGCTTCGGAGGCCATTGTGTATATAGCGGATCCGGATCCGGACGAGCCGTTCCCCCCGGGGTACTGGGAGCATTCGTCGCAGAAAGAAATACGCAAGTTCCTGCGCTGGAACGGCGAGGGAAGACTGTATGTGATCGAGAACTCGGATACGTACGGCTGGATCTGTACTGCCGGCGTTCCCGTACGGTACGGGGACGGAGAGATCATATCCTTTGTGCTGACGGATGTGCGACTGAATGAATTTATCCACGGCATCAGATCCTTTTTATGGCAGTACGCGCTGATGATCCTCGTCAGTGTCACAGCCTTTGCCGTCCTGTTCGGATACCATGTCAAGAAGCGAATTGCACGTCCGATTGACGAAATTGCATCCGCCGCGCAGCAGTATATCGATGACCGGAGGAATCACATCGAGTCCCACGCCCATTTTTCCAGTCTGGATATCCATACCGGCGATCAGATCGAGAATCTGAGTCTGGTGATGGCGGATATGGAACGGGAGGCAGTTG
Source organism: uncultured Lachnospiraceae bacterium (assembly GCA_947168905.1). Taxonomy (GTDB): domain Bacteria; phylum Bacillota; class Clostridia; order Lachnospirales; family Lachnospiraceae; genus UBA1267. Next base: position 10,666 of record CAMVNR010000018.1, on the reverse strand, counting down.
AGTATTTTGATCAGCTGATGTCGGTGACGGCCGAAAAAGAACGGATCAGTACGGAGCTTACGCTGGCAACGAGAATCCAGGCAGCGGTGCTTCCGAGCACCTTTCCGGCATTTCCGGACCGGGACGAATTTGAAATTTATGCGACCATGGACCCTGCCAAGGAAGTGGGCGGTGATTTCTACGATTTCTTTATGATTGACGAGAATCATCTCGCGCTGGTGATCGCGGACGTTTCCGGCAAAGGCGTTCCGGCGGCGTTATTTATGATGACCTCCAGAACCATGCTGAAGGACGCGGCGCTGTCCGGGCTTGATCCGGCTTCTGTCATGGTACGGGTGAACGCGCAGCTGTCTGAAAGCAATCGCTACTATATGTTTGTCACAGTATGGCTGGGCGTGCTGGACATTACCACGGGAAGACTGGTCTACGCGGATGCGGGTCATGAGCAGACGCTTCTGTGCCAGAACGGAACCTGGTCCTTCCTCCCCAGAAAAGGCGGTGTGGCGCTGGCGGCTTTTGAACCGGAGCTTCTTGAAAATGAGGATCCGCCGGTCTTTGTCAATAAAGAGATTGTCCTGAAGCCGGGCGACATGATTTACCAGTATACCGACGGCGTAACGGAAGCAATGACAGCCGAACGCGAGCAGTTCGGCATGGACCGCCTGCTGAAGGCGGCTTCGGAAGCTCCCTGTATCGAGCCGGAAGCTTTCCTGCCCTATATCCGCGGAAAGATCGAGGACTTTGTGCAGGGCGCGCCTCAGTTTGACGATATTACCATGCTGGCCGTGAAATACCGGGGAAAAAATAAACTTTCTTGATAAAAAGTGTTTCTCGTTGGACATTTGTTGGACAGACCCTGTTATGATGGGGCAAAAGGAAACACTTTTTGAAAGGAAAAGCTTAACCGGGGAATAATAATATGGCTAAACAGTATACATCCAAACAGATTGCAGCACATTTTTCACAGGGTTATATCGACGAACAGAAGGATCCCGAGGTACTTCAGGATTTTATCAGGACACTCGAGGCAAGGGTGCCGACTCTGCGCCGCTCCGGCGACAGGCAGTGCTATCAGGATGTCTCCAGTCTCCTGTACTGTGTAAAGGACCTGAAGGGGTCCTGCCGTGATGCCGGCATGAGCGCGGATCTCGGAAAGAAAGCGGAGAGCGATCAGAGTCTGAACCGCGCCGCGAACCGTGTTCAGGAGATCGGACAGATCATGATGGATATTCATACACACAGTCCGGAGGAATATGAGAAGAGCTGCAGAAGCTTTATCATGAAATGGAAAGACATCGAATTTGACCAGGGAGAAAAGCTCCTTGCCGGAAGTACTGCGGAACCCGTAAAAGCTGCGCAGGAACAATTCGGCATGAAGCTTCCGGAAAAGAAGGACGCAGCGCCTGCCGGACCGTCTCTGTAAATCGGGAAAGAAATCATATTTAGCGGGAAGCTTAGGAGAAATAACGTATGGGCGGACAGTATAACAGGAACAACAACAACCCCGGGCCGGCGCAGGCGCCCAGGGTTTTTGATCAGGGCAACCGGACGGAGGATCTTCCGGTGCTACCGATGGGGGAGCCGTTTACCCGTGTGAGTGATTACAGAACTTTTATCGCTGGTCTGCCGAACCGGGAAAATCTTCTGAGGGATGAAAGAAGCATGACCGATGCTTTTGCGATGATCCTCACGCTTTCGGAAATACCGGTATATCAGTTTACGCTTCGCGGAGAAACCTTCCGGGTCGTCAATAATCATGATTTCGATCCCCTCTATCAGCAGTACCGCAACGATCCTGCCGTACAGATTATGGCAAACAGCTTCGTTACGAATCCGCAGTACCGGCAGCAGATCATGACAGGGCCGAACGGCCAGCCGAATCCGGCGCTGCTCGTTGTCAATGCGCTCGCGGATTACAGGCAGATGAATCAGCCGCAGCCGGCCAGGGTTCTTGACTACCCTCTGAACGTCAACAATCTGCCGCAGTACAACAGTGAGCATGATTTTGCCGAAGCGACGAGAGTAGTGAATCAGATCCGCGCCTTTGCCCTGGATCAGGACAGCCATACGAATCCGAACGTCGTCCGCTCGAATATTACCCGTGTGCTGGTGCTGTCCCAGATGCCGGTTTACCGGGTGGAGAACGCAAATCACGAGATGGTTCCTGTGTATGACGAGGTGGAATTCAACCGCCGCTATCAGGAACTCGTGAACTCGCCTGCCGTGAACACGATGACGCAGGAATTCCTGAATTCGCCCGAACGCCGGGCGGAGATTCTGAACGGACCCGGAAACCAGCCTTCGGCAGATGCGATGATCGCTCATATTTCGGCCCGTCACGCGGAGGTCCTGGCCGCACAGGCGCAGCCTCAGCCTCAGGCGCAGCAGGAAGAGGATGACGACGATGAGGAAGAGCAGTTTGTCTTTCAGGAGAATTTTGTAGATCCGCAGGACGCTCCCGCCAATCCAAATCCGGCCAATATCGGCGCTGACTGGGTCATCGGTGATGAAGTCGACGCTTTTGAGGCAAACCTGAACGACGCGGATATCAATCAGCGCGTACAGAATCAGGAGAACCAGCGTCAGAACCGCCTGCATCCTCAGGAGAACGTACCGCAGAATCAGCCGGCTGCGAATAATCAGGCGCCGGACGATGACGAGGAGGAAGATGAGTTCCATTTTGAGGGACAGGATATCGAGGAGCAGCTGCAGAATCAGCAGCAGAATGTGAATCAGCAGCAGAATGTGAATCAGGAGCAGGCTGAGATCCTGCCGTATCATCCGGAAGATCCGCACAATCCTCCGAGGGTCCTGGACGAGATCGAGAACCCGTTCATCCTGCCGCCGCATGATCATCCGGGGAATGTCCAAAACGCTGCGGCGGATATCCGTTCCATTCGGAATTTTGCCCAGAATCAGGCGGCCTGGCAGGACCGGCAGCAGACAAGGGAGAATTTTGCCCGGATCCTTGCCCTGTCGCAGATGCAGGCATACTGCCGCCGTATCGGCGGACAATATGTCGTCGGATACGATTCTCAGGAATTCAACCGCCGGTATAATCAGCTGGTAAATGATCCCGCCGTCGGACTGATGGCTACGGAGTTTAATTTCAATGAGGAAAGACGGCAGCGTCTCCTCGGAGGCGACGCGCCTTCCGTAGACACGATGATCGCGAATACAGTCATGCGCTACCGCTCCTACAGAGGTCTGGAAAACGAAGAAGCGGGCCTCTCTCCGATGCAGCCCCGGCAGCAGGATCAGCCCCAGCCCGAAGTTCAGCCGCAGGGACAGAATCAGCCCCGGCCTGAAGCTAATCCGCAGGGACAGAATCAGCCCCGGCCTGAAGCTAATCCGCAGGGACAGAATCAGCCCCGGCACCTGAATGCGGGCAATATGACGTATGCGCAGTTTATGGACGCGGTCCGTAACAATGCCGCGCGGCGTCCCGCCAACGATCCGATTGATGAGGGAACCGTCCTCAATATGATGGCGGCCTTCATGCAGAATAACGGAAGACCGAATGATCCCGTCGACCTGAACAATATGAATATACTGATGCGGGAGCTGCAGCGTACGGAAGCTTTCCAGGCAATGATCCGGGAAGACAACGCCGAAGTAAAGCAGATGCTGCTTCAGGGCGATGCGGCGGGAATTGTCCAGAAAATGGCCGCCAAGGAGACGGAAATCAACGAGCGCGACAGACGCTATATGCGTCCCGCAGGCCAGGAAAAGAATGATGCCGGCTTCATGCAGGAAGTCATGCGCTCCGTGGATACCAAAACCCACCGCAAGAAAGCACCCTCTTCGGCGGATAAACGGAACCCCGAATATAAGGAAATGATGAGCAAGGTGAAGCATATTCACCGCCTGAATTCCGGAAACCCGCCAAGACCTGCCTCGGGCACCCAGGTAAAGGAGCTCATCGAATCCGCGAAACAGTATATTAATAAAGGGACGGATATTCCGGGCGGCCCGATCGGTGAGAAGCCGGTCTCGGGACTGAAGGAAGCGCTGTGTATTCTGAAGCGCTACATGCCGGATGCCGAATTCAGGACGTACTGCGAGAGTCTGAATACAACGCACCACAGCCAGGCAATCGATCCGGACTCCTTCATTCCCGGACGGCTGAACGGACTCGCCGTTACCGGAGATGAGCTTCTGAAGGAAAGAAAAAAGGAAGTTCAGAAGAAATTCTCCGCTGAAACGCTTGCGGATGTGCTTGCCGTATGGCTTGTTGCGAAAAAAGGGACTGCCGGAATTGTCCAGCGTTCCGAGGTTGAAAAAATGAAGGAAGCGCTCCTTCAGCCGGGCTCGGCGTATCAAAGGATGCTTGCGGAACCGGAGTCAAAGAAGCTCCTTCAGCAGATGGCGTCAAGCGGCAATATGAAGAATCTCGCAGATACTGCTGCGGTGATTTCGACAAACCATGCAGTTCATTCGGCGCAGGGCCAGCTGAATAAAGCCGCGAGATCCCTGACGAACGGACCGGTAAATACTTATTTTGCATCCAAGAGCCTTTCAGCCGCGATTGCCGCCTATCAGATGGCTCAGCAGGCTGCGCCGGGACAGGTCATTACCAACCGGGCCTTCCGTGAGAAAGCCGAGGAAATCGAAACCAGTCCGCACTTTAAGAGCCTGCTGCAGCATTACATGACCGATGCGGAATACCGGAACAAGATCAACGCGTCTCTGTCCGGGCCGAGGGCAACAGGCATGGAGCTTGCGCTTGACTACAGCGGACTGAACGCACGCGCGCGCTTCAACCGGAACCCGATCCGGCAGCCGCAGCCCGGCGCCCATCCGGTGCCGCAGAACCGGGTGGAGCAGGAACAGCAGCAGCGTCATAGGGCAGAAGAGCAGGCCCGTCAGAACCAGGTGAATCAGGAAATCAACGACAGGAATCTGATCCGGCAGTGGGCGGGATTCAACCCTGCCGAAATGAACCCGAATACGGGCGCGAAGGTTCTGCATTCGAATGTACCGATCGAAAATCTGCCGAATGCGGATTTCGGAGACTTCAGCCTTGCGGATCCCGTAACCAATACGATTAATAACTTTATTTATCAGGACCAGGCTGTCTATCAGAATAAACGGGAAGTTAAGAGAATTATCGCTGGAGCGCTTGCATGCAGCGTCACACCGGCCGCGCGCAAGAACGTTGACGGCGAGGAGATGCGCGTGTTCGATACCGACAGGTTCAACACAGTTTACGGTCAGCTGATGCAGCATCCCGAGGTGGAACGGATGGCGGAGCGCTTTGTGCAGAATCCGCAGTACCGCGCTTCGCTGATGCAGAATTCGCAGGGCTTTGTCGACAGCGGCGCAATGGTGGCGAATATCAGCAAAAACTTTGCTGCCAGCCTGAACCAGCCGAATCTTCAGAATAATCAGCCGAGACTTTAATTTCCGAGGTCAAAATTATGAGCAGTTCATCCAGACTGACCCTGATTGTCGTCATATCGCTTGTTCTGTTTTTCGGAGCTTTCATCTTTCTCGTAGCCGTTCTCAGGGACCGCTTCGGAAGGCCCCTGACGGACGCTGATTTCGGCGACGACGGGGATGAGGACGAAGACGAAGATACAGCAAACAGCGGCGAAGGTGCCGATGAGGAGGGCGGGAACCCTGAGGAAGATCTGAAAGAGGAAGACCTGCCGGATACGGACAAGACAGAAAAACCGGCGAGAAGTCCCTTTGCTCCGGAGGAAAAAAGCGATGCTCCGGAGGAAGAGAACAATGCTTCGGAGGAGGAAACACTCAGGGACGCAGAACTTGAAACACTTTTTACAGAACTTTTCGAAGGCAGGGAGGAGCAGGAAGGCGGCAAGGACGAAGCGGCATACTTCCTCGAGGACATCCTGGACAGCAAAAATCTGTTGGGACTGACCGCTGAGGAGTGCGGCGTGCCTGCGTCCTGTATTTCGGAAGAACGGGGGGAGATCCTGACCGAGGGACATCTTTTCGGGAAGAATGCGTACGGCGGCATAAAGCTGTACGATGACGGGACAGAAGCTCCGCCCTATGCGGTTTCGTTCTATGTCATTTGCCACGAGCTGGAATTTGAAGACTGCAAGGTGGAGCTGTCGAAACTGTATGGGAAAACAATCGCCTCGGGCGAACAGACCTTTTCGGATGAAGACCGGACGGTTTACTGCGCATGGCGCACGGATTTCGGAGTGGTCTGGCTGAGCGTCGATGAAGGTAAGGGATGCATTAACATTAATGTCGTGTGACGGGGGAAAAGAATGAAATTGCATAAGGAAGCAGACGGAAAACGGCTGATGATTGCACTTGAAGGACGGCTGGATACCGCATCGGCGCCTGAACTTGAGAAAGAGCTTCAGGAAAGCCTTCCCGGAACGGAAGAGCTGATTTTTGATCTGGAATCGCTGGACTATGTATCGTCAGCCGGTTTAAGGGTATTTCTATTTGCTGCGAAAACCATGAGAAAACAGGGCTCTATGAAGCTTGTAAATGTGAGCGAGGTTATTTACGAAATCCTTGAAGTGACCGGCTTTTCGGAGATACTCACGATCGAATAAAAATGCATGGGGAAGGAGACATAAAAACATGCCGCAGAACATTACTCAGACACTGGCCAGCGATACATGGACGGATGTGCTGATCGAAGCCTACAGGACGCCTGAGGGGAAAGCCGCCCAGGCGCTTGACAGACTGATCGACCGGCTGGAGAGGAAATCGCTCGAGCTGAATCAGAAAATGGACAAGAAGAATATCCTTTTACGGGACGCGATCGACGGCGAGCTGAAGACCTGTAAGATCCTGAAGGAGCGGTGTATTGATGCGGCCAGAAAAAGGGCGGAAAAGGATAAGCGCGAAAAGAAGGCCTTAAAGGATGCCCGCCTTGCTGCCGGATACCATCTTGCCACGGTCAAAATGTTCCATGAACTGTCGGATAACGACCTGATGTCACAGATTACGGGCTTTTCTGGCAAGGATGTCTTCAAGGACGAATTCCGGCGTATTTACCATGACTATCTGGAAGATATGAAAGAGGCCATGGAGGAGCATTTTGTCCGCTTTAAGGAGTTTGCGAAGGAACAGGGCATCGAGATCAAGGATGAAACCGTCAAGACGGATGTCGGCGAATTTGAGGTATGGGATTTTTTGGAGGACAAGAAGCCGAAGAAAAAGCATGCGGATCTGGATGATATGTTCGCAGACGAGCTTCCGAAGACCTTCAAGGAGTTCACTGCCGGAATAGGACCGAAGAAATCATGAAGAAAATCGCTGTAATTCCCGCCTATGAACCGGATGAGAGGATGGTGAAGCTTGTCGAAGAGGCAGCAGCGGCAGGGTACGCTGTGCTTCTTGTCAACGACGGCAGTAAAGAAGCCTTCCAGGAGCTGTTTTTGCGGGCAAAGGAGCATGCTACGGTCATTTCCTATACAAGGAACCGCGGAAAAGGACATGCCTTAAAAAGGGCCTTTTCGTGGCTCCTGGAGCATGAAATGGGCGAGTATTACGTGATCCTTCTGGACGCGGACGGACAGCACACCGTGAAGGACGCTGAAAGGCTCCTGCAGAAACTCGAAGAGGAGCCGGATGCTCTGTGGCTCGGATCCCGGTATCTTCCGCCGGACGCTCCTTTAAGGAGCCGCTTCGGAAACGACATGAACCGCTTCCTTTTCAGGAAAGCCACACACCAGCCGGTGTACGACGTGCAGACCGGAATGCGTGCCTTTTCCTCGCGTCTCTTGCCCGGGATGGAGAAAATTCCCGGCGAACGCTACGAGTATGAGATGAACGTGCTTCTGTGGCTTGCCAGACGCAGGGTCCCGATCCGCGAGATGGAGATCGAGACGATTTACATCGACGGAAACGCGAGCTCTCATTTCAGGCCCTTAAGGGACTCTGTAATCATCTATAAACAGATTATCCGGACCTTCGGAAGCTACCTGAAATAGACGGATATTTTAGGCAGTTTTACGATAAAACATTGACATGGCAGGCTGATTTTCCTCCATTTCGATAATGGAAGTCTTCAGTCTGCCGTGCTATAATCACAGTAATTTTCCATAGGCAGGGTTCCGAATGGAGGCCCCTGACAGAAAACCCGCAATTAAGATAAACCCCTTTTTTCGCGGGCGGAAAAGAAAATAGAAGAGGAGGAGAAACAAGATGAAGAAACTGCTTGTAATTGCGCTTTCCATGGCGCTCGCGCTGACGATGCTTGTAGGGTGCTCCTCCGGCAACAGTGATTCCAAGAAGACCACTGCCGCGGTAATTGACATCGACCTTACAGAGGAAGAATACGCCTTTGGTGTCGACAAGGACCAGCCGGAGCTGTTAGCAAGCGTCAATGCACTGATTGAAGAAATGATGTCTGACGGACGATTCGACGAAATCTGCGACAGATATTTCGGCGACGGTACTCCGGAAGCGGTCAAGTCTGCTGAGCTAGACACCTCCAAGGACCAGCTTGTCGTGGCGACAAACGCGGCTTTTGAGCCTTTTGAGTACAAAAACGGCGATTCCTATTACGGAATCGACATGGAGATTGCCGGCGTGATCGCGAATGAACTCGGTCTCGAGCTCGTGATTTCGGACATGGATTTCGACGCGGTCTGTCTGTCTGTCGGACAGCATAAAGCGGACATCGCCATGGCGGGACTTACCGTCCGTGAGGACCGCAAGGAATATGTCGAGTTCACGACTTCCTACTACAATGCTTCCCAGAAGCTGATCGTGAAGTCCGGCGACGATACTTTCAAGGACTGCAAGACGGCTGCCGAGATCGAAGAGAAGCTGAAGGGAATGAAGGATATCAAGATCGGCGTTCAGAACGGAACCACAGGAATGTTCTATGTCCAGGGTGACGAGGACTGGGGCTTTGAAGGCCTCGGCTGCGAGTGTGTCGGCTACCGGAACGGATCTCTTGCCGTTCAGGATCTTTTGAACGGAAATATAGATTATGTGATTATCGATTCCGCTCCCGCAGCGGCAATTACGAAGGCGATCAACGCGCTTCGGTAACTGACTTTGCATGAAACCGGTGAGGCAGCGCTTCCTATTCGCCTGCCCCGCCGGTTTTTGAATTTTCAGAAAGGCTGGTATTATGAGTTTCGGTACGAAAATAGATACCTTTCTAAAATATTTTCTCGATGCCGGTGCGTACCGGGAGGTTCTGACCGGACTGAAGAATACGGTGATCATCGCGGTTGTGGGACTTCTGATCGGTGTTGTAATCGGGACATTGATTGCAGCCGTGCGCGTTGCGCCGAAATACCATGCGCTGCCCCGCGTGCTGAATAAAATCTGCGATGTTTATGTCGCGGCTTTCCGCGGGACGCCGATTGTGGTGCAGCTTCTGGTGTTTTACTATGTATTTTTCCCGCTGCTGAATGCCCGGATTACCGGTATTCAGGTGTCAATCCTTGTTTTCGGCCTGAACAGCGGCGCCTATGTCTCGGAAATCATGCGCTCCGGCATTCAGTCCGTGGATCCGGGACAGATGGAAGGCGGACGGTCGCTCGGCTTAAGTTTTATCACGACGATGCGTGTGATCGTGATCCCGCAGGCGGTCAAGAATATTCTTCCGACGCTGGGCAACGAGTTTATTGCGCTGATCAAAGAGACCTCGGTCATCAGCTTTGTCGGCGCGCTTGACCTTTATGTCGCTTTCAACCGGATCGGCTCGAACAGTTATGAATTCATGGTGCCCTATACCGTGATGGCGCTGATCTATATCCTGCTCGTTTTGCTGATATCTCTCGGAATCCGCACTATGGAAAGGAGGTTCAAGAGAAGTGATCGACGTAATTAACCTGCAGAAAAGCTTTGGCGGGGTCCCGGTGCTTTCGGGGATCGACCTGCATGTCGACAGGGGCGATATCATGTGCATTATCGGCCCGTCGGGTTCCGGAAAATCCACGTTTCTGCGCTGCTTAAACTGTATGGAGGATCCGGACGGAGGACAGATCATCTTTGACGGAACGGATATTGCGGATATGCATGTCGATATCAACCTTCACCGCCGGAAAATGGTCATGGTTTTCCAGCATTTTAATCTGTTCAACAATAAAACCGTGCTCCAGAATATTATGCTCGCACCGGTGCTTCTGAAGACGAAGGATCTGAGGAGGCAGAGAAGGAAAGACCGGACAACGACAGCAAAGGAAATCAAAGCGGTGTCCCGCGAGAAAGCCATGGCGCTTCTTTCAAGAATCGGGCTTCAGGATTACGCGGATGCTTATCCTTCGACGCTTTCGGGCGGACAGAAACAGCGCGTCGCGATTATCCGTGCGCTTGCGATGGATCCCGAGGTGATTCTTTTTGACGAGCCGACCTCCGCGCTCGATCCGGAAATGGTCGGGGAAGTGCTGGACCTGATGCGCGATCTCGCACATGAGGGAATGACGATGATAGTTGTGACGCATGAGATGGGGTTTGCGAGAGAAGTTGCGAATAAGGTGATTTTTATCGACGGCGGAAAAATCCGCGAGATGGCACCTCCGGATGAATTTTTCAGTCATCCGAAGGATCCAAGGCTGAAGGAGTTTCTTTCCAAGGTGCTTTGATTTTACTCTCTGGAAAGAGAAAAAATGAATTCCGTCCCGACGCCGGGAGTGGAGATGACATCGATATTTTCCTTGTGCGCCTGGATGATTTCGCGCACAATGGAAAGACCGAGCCCGGTACCTTTTTT
>CAMVNR010000017.1 GCA_947168905.1 uncultured Lachnospiraceae bacterium | reverse complement strand
TATCTTTTTTTGCCAGAAGGACCTCTGGGTCCTGCGAAGCCGCATGCATTTTATAAAAAAGCCGGCCGTCGTGGGGAAGCGCTTCGCTTCCCCACGACGGCCGGCTTTTCTCTCTTCTATAATTCATTTTCCGCACGAAGGGCGCCAAAGGACGCCCGGTCTCACGCAGCCGCAGGCTTTTTTAAAAGGCTTCGGACAGTAAAGGCCTACAGGATCATCGTCAGGTTGTTCAGTCCGAGCGAAGTCTGGTAATTCGCTTCCCGGACGGTTTTCATCACCATGCGGATGCCAAGGTGCGTCGTCGGATCCTCGTCCTTCTCATGAAGCTTCATGTAGTCAACCGGATCGAAATTGACGCAGTTATCGCGAAGACGCACAATCCTGAGTCCGTCCCGGCGCACAAGCCTTCCGTGAATACTATGGCTCGCGCGGTCTTTGTTAAAGCCGTGCTGCAGAATGTTCGCCGCCATTTCCTCGATGCAGAGCGGTATGAACAGACAGTCGCGCTCCGGATCGCCGTGGCTTGAACAGAATTCTCCGACAGCCTGTGCGGCTTCGGAAAGCTCTTCGACATTGTGGATCGTAAAGTCGATCGAATCGCCGTCCCGGGCGCCGAAATCCTGCGGAAGATACGAAAAACGATCTGCTGCGCTGCCGGCCTTTTTCCCCGCTGCCAGGACAATCACCGTCCAGACGAGAAACGCTGTCGTCTCCCCCAGGACAAAGGACCAGAAAATGCCGTCCGTCCCGACAAGATGCGCGAAAAGGAGCGCATATACCGCCGTAAACACAAAATTCTGCAGGACAGAGATCATTTCGGTGAAGCGTACGCGGTCTACCCCCTGATAGTAGTTCTTAAAGGTCGTATTCAGGGCCGACGGAAGAAGGGACAATGCGAAAAGCCGCAGCCCTTTGGCCGCAAGATAGGTCACTTCCGGCTTGCCCGCGGTAAACAGGCGCACCATGAAAGGCGCCAGAAGCTCGACAATTCCGATCAGGATCATGTTCAGGAAAAACGCCCAGGCGGTCTGGATCTTTACCAGGGCAATCAGGGAATTCCGGTCTTCATCATGGTAAAAGAAGGCCGAAAGCGTCAGGGAAACCGCCGCTGTCCCGGAGCCGAAGCAGTAGCAGATATTTCCGAGCGTCGAGATGACCGAGTAGGCCGCAACCGCAGCGCCCCCGCCGGTCTTCATGAGGAGCCTGTTCAAAAGGAACACCAAAGCGACCAGACTGATCTGGTTGATCACCGTCGGAATGCCGCTTTCAAGCACTTCTCTCACCACCGCAGCACCGGCAGCGCTTTTCTTCAGCCGGAAAATACACTTTTTCCCGATGAAATAGGTGATTCCGACCGCAAAAGCGATGTAATAGCTGAGACTGGAGGCAAGGCCCATCCCGAAGGTTCCTCCCCGGAACACGAAGACATTCAGAATGTCCAGGACAACATCCGAAACCGTCATCGCCAGAACTGCCGCGACAAGAAGCGTCCGCTTTCCCGCGATCTGCAGAAACGGCACCATGATCTGCGCAAAGATGAAGGCCGGCGCACCGATGATGAAGCCCTTCAGATAGTCCTGCGTCAGACGGTGGACTTCATTCTCCGGTCCCGGTTTTCCGGCGCCGAGAAGCGACGAAAGCGGTCCCGAAAGCGCAAACACCAGAACCAGTCCGACGGCTGCCACAAGCGCTGCCATCAGCATGGATACGGTATAGCAGGCATCCATCTTTTCCCGGTCGGCAATCCCCATCGCCTTTCCGCACACGACCTGGACGCCTGCCGAAAGCATGCTTCCGAATGCCGCGAACACCAACAGAACCGGGGAAGCAAATCCGTAGGCCGTCATCGAATCCACGCCGAGGAACCGGCTGATCATGATGCTGTCGATCAGCATGCAGATCGTCACCGTCATCGCGGAGATAATCTGTGTCACAAGCATCTGCCGGTATATTTTCCTGATCATACTCTCTTTTCACCCCTTTATGATGGATCAGACTGGGAGAAATCCCGCCCCTTTTCGTATATCATAAATCCACTTCTTTCCTTAGTCAAGCCCACTTTTCTCCGCGATAAAATGTTTTGCACATCCTTCATTCTATGCTATAATACAGGCATCGTTCAATTACAAAGGAGTATCTTAACAGACATGACGCACCTTGTGCTTCTGCATTCCAATGATATCCACGGCGCTTTTCAGCCGCTTGAAAAAGACGGTCTTAAAAGAGGCGGCATCTCGCTCCTTTCCGGCTTTGTCCAGAAAGTGAAGCGGGAAGAGAAAAACGTCATCTACGCGCTTGCGGGCGATTTATTCATGGGCTCGATTATCGATACCGAGTACCGCGGCCTCTCTACCATCCGGCTTGCGAACGCCCTCTCGCCGGACGTCTTCCTGGTGGGAAACCATGAAGTCGACTACGGTCTTTCCCACCTCCTGTTTCTCGAAAAATGCGCCGATTTTCCGATTATCTGCGCAAACATGGCTGTCCGGGAGCTGAACCGGACGATTTTCAGGCCCTGGATCGACATTGTCTCAGGCGGACTTACGGTCCGCTTTATCGGCCTTCTGACCGAAAGCATTTCCGGCAAAATCCAGCAGGAGGACCTGATCGACAGAGAGGTCTCCGTCCGGGATGTATATAAGGAACTCGGCCGGGTAATGAAGCAGCTTCAGCGTGAGGAAAAGGCCGACATTACCGTGCTCCTGACGCATATCGGCATCGTCGAGGACCGCCTGCTTGCAGAGAAGCTTCTTCCGGAATGGAACATTGACCTGATTATCGGAGGGCATTCGCACACCCTGATGGAACAGCCGGAATTTGTAAACGGCATCCCGATCGCGCAGGCCGGCTCAGGCTCTTCCCAGATCGGCCGCTTCGATATTGATTACGATACGGAAAACCATAAGATCGCCGCCCTTTCCTGGGAGTGCATCCCCATTGACGAAACAAACAGCGAAGAGGACGAGCTCCTTGAATTCTATCAGGAGCGCTACCGCCGGGAGGTTGAAAAGAAGTATGAGAAAAAGCTTGCGCTTCTCCCGAAGGCCTATATCCACGACGGATACCATAAAGAAACCGAAATGCTGGACCTGTTCGCGGATCTGTACCGCGAAGCTTTCCAGACCGACGTGTTTCTCCTGAGTTCCAACGGTGTGCGCGTCAAATCCTTCGGTCCGGAGATTACCAGGAAGGATCTTATCGCGGCACTCCCCTATGACAATGAAGTCTTCGCCGTCACAATGAACGGAACAAGGCTTGCCGAAATGATCCGTTACATGCTCCGAAAGGAGAGCTGGGAAGGCGTCAACATTTTTATCCTGTTCTCCGGAACTATGTCCATCGATTTTTCCCGGGAAGAGCACTGTGTGAAGGAGGTCCGCATCTACGGAAAGGAACCGGAGCCGGACAGAATGTATACCGTCGGAATCACTTCCTACCTTCGCAAAAACATGGAAAGCCTGCTGAATATCGCCGAAGGGGAGCTCCCGGTAATCAGGCTCGCCGATCAGGACAAGCCGGGAATAGAAGAATATCTGCTTTCAAGAGGCAGCTTCGAACCCGGAAACATCGGCAGAATTTCATACGTCTGAAGCCCGGAATTTTACAATTTGCATAAAGACTGAAGCATATGACCCGGATTTTTTACTTGCGAAGCGTACCTGAATCCGTTATAATATTCAAGTGGTTTTCTGACCTGAAGGAAGCATCCCTGAAAGGAAGGAAACGCGAAAATCGTAAATAACTGGAGGAGATCAACATGGCACGACTGGTAGGAACAGTTTCCCGCGGCATTCGTACACCCATTATCCGCGAGGGCGATGATATTGTCAGGATCGTCACGGAGTCCGTACTTCAGGCGTCTGAAGATCCGGACTGGGGCTTCAAATTCCGTGACCGCGACATTCTCTGCATGACTGAGGCGATCGTCGCCCGCGCCCAGGGCAATTACGCTTCCGTCGATAATATTGCAGCCGATGTGAAGAAAAAGACCGGCGGAGAGACCGTTGGCGTTGTCTTCCCGATTCTTTCGAGAAACCGTTTCGCCATCTGCCTTCGGGGAATCGCGCGCGGCGTTTCAAAAGTTGTTCTGCAGCTCTCCTATCCGGCAGACGAAGTGGGCAATCATCTGATTGAAGACGATGTCCTCGACTCGGTCGATATCGATCCTTACCGCGATGTGCTGGATTTAAAGCGCTACCGCGAGCTTTTCGGATATAAGGTTCACCGTTTCACCGGCGTTGATTACGTCGACTATTACAAGAAACTGATCGAGGAGGAAGGCGCGGAGTGCGAAATTATTTTCGCCAATGATCCGAGAGAAATCCTTTCCCATACCAAAACCGTGCTGGCCTGCGATATCCATACGCTCTGGCACACCAAAAAGCTGCTCGTTTCCGGCGGCGCCGAGTGCGTGCTCGGTCTTGACGAGATCATGAACGCTCCCGTAGACGGCAGTGGCTACAACGCCTCCTACGGACTGCTCGGAAGCAACAAGGCGACCGAAGAAACCGTGAAGCTCTTCCCCAGAGACGCTCAGGAGATTGTGGACGCGATCCAGAAAACCATCCTTGAGAAAACCGGGAAGCACATCGAGGTCATGGTCTACGGCGACGGCGGCTTCAAGGATCCGATGGGCGGCATCTGGGAATTCGCGGACCCGGTCGTTGCCCCCTTCTTCACAGAAGGCCTGAAGGGCACGCCGAACGAGCTGAAGATCAAGTACCTTGCAGACAATGATTTCGGTTCTCTCGAGGGCGAAGCGCTTCGTGAAGCGATCCGCAGCGAGATTGAAAAGAAAGACGCGGACCTTGTCGGGAAGATGGCTTCCGAGGGAACAACTCCGAGACAGCTGACCGACCTGATCGGTTCTCTTTCCGACCTGACCTCCGGCTCCGGCGACAAGGGCACTCCGGTCGTCTATATCCAGGGTTATTTCGACAATTACTCGACCGACTGAGTATCCCGCCCACTTTAACAGCAGCATATCCGCCAAAGCGCCTTCCTGTTTTATGGAAGGTGCTTTTTTATTATCCGCAATGAAAAGAATTTCTTGACAAAACCGCTCGTTTTCTGTATATTAGACTTTCTCACGTTTTGCGGCGGAAAAAACCATTTTTTCCCCGCACGAAGAAAATACTGTATAAGCCAAAGGAGGTGATTTGAAGTGGCTGATGAAATGAAACCATTCCCGGAAGAGTACCGGCATCTTGACGAGACCGAAGCGGTGCTGAAAGAAGAGCTTTCCGTCATCGACGCGGATTTCGGAAACGTCCTTTCCACCTATGACGAGGCGCAGCTCGACCGGAAGAACAACTACTACGACATGGACACCCGGGAACGCTTTGCCTTTGACCGCGGCTTAAGGGAAATCGAATCCAAACTCGCTCTTGTCGCAAAGTCAAGGGATCATTTGAAAAAACTCATCGATTCCCCCTATTTCTCGCGGATTGATTTCCTCGAAGACGGGCAGAATGAAGCGATGCCGCTCTACATCGGCCGCTTTAATTTCCGCCATCAGGGAGAGATTCTGATCTTCGACTGGCGCGCGCCGATCTCCAGCATGTTCTACGATCACGATACCGGCCCCTGCTGGTACGTGGCGCCGGACGGAAGGATCAGCGGAAAGATGCTCTTAAAGCGTCAGTTCCGCATCAAAAACGGACAGATGGATTATGTGGCGGACACCTCGGAAACCATCTCCGACGAAGTCCTTCAGGAAGAGCTTTCGCGCACCTCCGATGAGCGCATGAAGACAATCATCGCGACAATCCAGCGCGAGCAGAATGTGGTCATCCGGAACGAAAAAGCCCGGGTCATGGTCATTCAGGGCGCGGCAGGCTCGGGGAAGACCTCCATCGCGCTGCACCGGATCGCCTTCCTTCTGTACCGCTTCAGCGGAAAAATCAAAGCCGAGGACATCATGATCCTCTCTCCGTCAAAAGCTTTCTCCGATTATATTTCGGACGTAATTCCGGAGCTTGGCGAAGAGCCCGTCAGAGAATACAGCTTCTACGAGCTCGCTGTCGATGCGCTGGACAACGTCATTGACTTTGATGATCCGGAGGATCCTCTGGATATGGATGACGAGGGCTGGCAGGAACGCGCGGCCTTCAAGTCCTCCGCAGCATTTCTGGAGCTTCTGAAAGAGTACGCCGCTGTACTTCCGGAGCGCGCCTTCCACGCGAAAGACTACAGCTACGACGGCTCCACGGTCGATGCCGGCTGGATCCGGGAGCAGTTCCTTTTCTACCGCTATGACCCGGTCCTTCAGCGCATTCCGACCATTACCGACGAACTCCTTGAGGAGTACCGGTACCGCGGTGGGCTTCACAAAGGGCACGAAAAACGCGGAGCGGTCCTGAACAGGCTAAGATCAATGCTTGCCATCCGTTCCCCGCAGGCGCTGTACCGGGATTTCTACAAATGGCTTGGCCGGACGGATATGCTGAAGCTTCGGGACAACCGCCTCGAATGGCCGGATGTCTTTCCCTTCCTCTATCTGTGGAATGCCTACAGCGGTCTGGAGCGCCGCCGGAACATCCGCCATCTCGTCGTGGATGAAATGCAGGATTACACGCCGGTTCAGTATGAAGTGCTGAATATCATGTATCCCTGCAACAAAACCATCCTCGGCGACTTTGCCCAGGAAATGAACCCCTTCAACAGAAGCGGACTTACGGATCTTCTTGAACGCTACCCGGAAGCCTTCTTCGTGGAGCTTAAGAAAAGCTACCGCTCGACAGCGGAAATCATGGATTATGCGATGAAAATCTGTCCGGAGGTGAAGCTTGACGTGATCGACCGGCACGGCAGCGCGCCTAAGGTCCTGTATTTTGACACGGAGGAAGACAGACTGAGCTTTACGTGCAGTGAAATTGCCGGATTTTTCAGGGAAGGAAAGAGCGCCTCTCTTGCAGTCATCCTGAAATCCAACCGGGCGGCTTCCGCATTCTATGAAGCGCTTAAAAGAAGGATCTCCCGGGAAGAAAGCATCGGAGAAGAGCTTCTGCAGGGGGTTACGCTTCTCACACCCCAAAGCAGAGAATTCAAAAACGGAGTGATCGTGACCTCGATCCTCATGGCGAAGGGACTTGAATTTGACGAAGTGATTGTACCGCGGCACGAAGCGTACGACCTGCACACCTTCGACCGGCACCTGTTGTATGTCGCCTGCACGCGCGCAATGCATACGCTGACACTTGCGTAAAGGCAAAAAAATAAGAGGGCTGTCAGATTTCTTTACATCTAACAGCCCTCTTATACTGCTATCGGTTCCTTTAACATTCTCTCAACCTTCCTTTCTTCCGGATTCACTTCTAATTCTCTTATCATTCCTTTCGTCTTTTCTTTCCCTCTCCGTTTTTCAGGGATCTTGGCTTATTAAAAGCCGGTAGACTGTTTTCTTTTTAGAAGTGTTTGGTTTGTTTATTCTTTTTTTCTTTTTTTCTTTTGTCTTTTTTTATTCGGTTTTTCTTTTTGTTTTTTAGTTTTTCTTTGTTTTTCCTTTCTGGCTTTATAATAGCAGAAAGGGCCCTCCTTTTCAATATGGCAGCTTCACTAAACTTCTGTTATCCTGATTGTTCACAACGGAGAATCTAAGGGAAAACCCTACAAAGCGCTTGATTTTCCTAAGATCCTGTGTTATATTGACTATGTTGGGCGTCCGAAGAAACGGATGCTTTTTTTTGTTTTTTTACGATTTTCTGCAACCGGCCTCCTTTTCCTGTTGTCCTTAGGGACATAGAGAGAAAAAAGGAGGCCGTAAAAACCATGATGCACAAAATCACACTTTTTGTAATAACCCTGATGCTTATCCCCGCAGTTGCCTGCGGTAATCACAGAAAAAGCGCTCCCGCCGTGGAAAAGATCACCATTGAAGCTGTTCCGGAACTTGGCCGGAACGAATCGCTTCCGCAGGAGGCGCCAGACCTGCAGACGCCGTCTTCGAACGGCAGCTTCGGCGATATCCGGGTTCATGTCGGCGACGACTGGGTCAATATTCACGGTGAAGAGACCCGGGCGCGCATGGACAACCGCCAGGATCCGGGCGAATATGACGAAGAAGTCACCTGGGGCGAGTGGTCCGACTGGATCCGGAAGAGCAACTAAATCGCCAGAAGCAGCATAAAGCCGCCCTTACACCTCGGCGTTTCCAAGAATCAGCTTTCCATCGACAAAGCCGTAGAAAAGGAAGCGCGAGGTATCAAAAAGGATCACATCCTCTGTCCCCGTAAAGAGAATTGCCATCAGTTTTTCCCCAGCCTTCCGGATGCTTGCCGGGAGGCTTTCTTCTGCGATTGTCAGCCCGTTTTCGCCAAAGGAAGCGGGAAGAATGACGCCGGGAGAGAAGGAGATTTCCGTTTCGAAGCCCGTAAGGCCCGTGTCTTTAGGAAAAGCCGAAAGCGGCCGAAGCTCTGGGTCCGGTTCTTCGGAATTGTACAGGAAAGCGCTGCCGTCCTTCACGACGAGGTAGCCTCTGTCGGCGTATTTCGTATATAAAAGGCCGGCAAATTCCGAAAGCTCCTCTGCAGGCACGGCGCTGCAGGGCTTCTTTTCTCCGCCTCCCGTCAGAATATTCCATAATCTATTCATTTTGTTCAGCTCCTAAAATGTTCCCGCGGATTTAACGGATGTACTCTGTGCTCTTCCTCGCGTGAAGATCACTTGTATCATAATACTCGCCGAAAGCGCCGTAGGTGTAATTCTCCGGTCCGCCCTCGCCGTTGTGCCCGAAGGAGCGGCCGACGTCGTGCATGCGGTTTAAGTTCATCAGGAAGAAGAGGTTATTGCCCTGGCCGCGGGTTCTGCAGGCCATCTCCTCGTTCGCATTAAACACATAGATGCCGTCTTTGATCTTAATATAGTCGCCGGGTTCTTCGTAAAGTGTCTCCCCGTTCCGCTTCCGAAGCTCCTCATAGCGCTCCGGGTTTTCATTCTTCAGGCGTTCGAAAGCCTCCTTTGGAATCGTAAGGCGGTAATAGCGCTCGCTGGAATACACATGCACGACCGCCATCGTCCCGTAGGACCATTTAATCGAGCGTCCGACAAGATCCTCGGTATAGCCGTGCCGAAGCGCCGGTACGGAGCCGTCTTCTCTCCGGATAGCGCCGAAGGTGATGGCCGGCTTCGGCATCTTGGGGTAACGCGGGTTCTGGCCGACCGTGCAGTAATTCTGCGTCACCAGGCTCTGCTCCATGTCGAGGACAAAGGAGAGGCCTGCGCGCGGGTTTGCCCCGGTCACTTCGAAATTGACAAAATAGGTGTCGTCATCCGCCTTCAGGCATTCATAAGCATATTCTGCCGCTTCTTTTCCAAGAACACCGTATTTCAGTATTTCTTTACTGCAGAATTCAAGCCCGTATTCGTATCCGTCATCCATGACAAGCTCGAAGCGTTTTCCAACGAGCTCGAATGAAAGCGGCGGCCGGTACTGGGACATGCCCTCATACTCTTTCGGTTTCGGAAGTTCTTTATATTCTTTTCTCATTGCTGATCTCCTTCAGTGCAGAAAAATTGTGTCAATGTCCTGAGAGAGCCAAGGCTTTCAGCCCCGCGTCCGCAAAGGAAAGCAGGCGCTGTCCAGGGGCTTTATAGCCGCTTCGCTATGACTGTCAGCTGATATAGTACATTCCGGGCATTTCCATGACCCCGGAGGCATCATACCAGGCGCCGAAGGCGCCGAAGGTATAGTTCTCGTCTTCACCCTCTCCGTTCGTACCGAACGAGCGCCCGACGTCATGCATTTCCTTCAGGTTCATCAGGAAGAAAAGACTGTTTCCGTGGCCGTTCCTCCGGCAGAGGTTGGTCTCCAGAAGGCTCACCGCATACAGGCCGTCGCGGATCTTCACGGCGCTCATGTAGTCCTCATAGGCAGCCTTCGGCGGTTCATACTTCTTCGGTTTGCCCTCTTCATCCGTCCCGCCGGCCATCATCGCCGGATTGTTTTTCCGGATTCTCTCGAGAGCCCTCGGCGTAAACGCGACGCGGTAATACCGTTCGGTCTGGTAGACATGCGCGATATTGAACGAGCCGTAATTCCAGTCGATCGATTTGCCGGCAAGATCCTCCGTATATCCGTGCCTGAGATGCGGAATCGTTCCGTCCGGTTTCTCGATCGCACCGAAAATAATGTCGACATGCGGCATTCTCGGGAACTTCGGGTCCAGGCCAAGCCGCGCCTCAGCCGCAGTCACCAGGTATTCTCTCGTATCGAGAATCAGCGTGATTCCGTGCCGCGGCGTTTTAAGCGGCCGCTCTTCGAAATTCACGAAGTAGCACCGGTCGTCCATCTTAAGGCAGTCATATTCATAGCAGAGCTCCTTCCCGGGATCTCCGTATGCAAGCGTTCTCTCATCGATAAATTTCAGGTGTTTGTCATAGCCGTCATCCATGACGAGCGTGAACTCTTTTCCCGCCAGCTCAAAACAGAGCGGCGGACGAAAGATTGACAGCCCTTCATATTTATCGGGGTTCAGTTTCTTTTCGTCCGCCATATTCATCACAGCTTTTCTGTTCTGTCGGGTCCGCCCATGCCGCAGAACTCCACCTCTCCGTTAGTAAGTTCCAGCACGCCGAGCTTATTCCCGGTCTCTTCATTGTAAAGTGTATTCAGGAAAGGATTATCCGCAAAAACCTTGTCCACGATCTCCTGCGGGGCATCGACCGCCGTCGCGCGCACACGCACCCAGGTGCCGCCCTTGCCCATCGCGCAGAGGACTACCTTCGGGTTGGCCTGAATCTGCTTGTAGACATTTTTATGTTTTCCTACAGCCGTATAAAGCTTTCCGTCATATTCCTGCAGCACGCCGATCGGACGTACTTCCGGCTGGTCGCCGTTTACCGTTCCAAGGAAGAAGCAACCGCATTCCTTGATGTACTGTGTAATTTCTTTCATAGAGTCTCCATCCTTTCTAAAAAGTTTACTGTCTTCATTATAGCCCCCGCTGTCAAAATGTCAAGATTGCTTCCCGATCGCCTGCAAAATATGCTCCGCCGGATGTGCCTCCTGCGCTTTTTTTACCTGTCCGGTGTGCACTCTCTGCCCGGTTTTACACCTGATGCCCGAAGTTAAAGCTGAAAAGACGAATTCCGCTCGGCCTGCACCTCGTTCAGGGCGGCGTCCTTCAGCTTTGGACCGTTCGGTTCATCATTTGCCAGGTCCATTTCACCCTGGCGGATCTTCACGAAATTGTCCCGGATCGTTCTGGACATCGTGGGGTCGGCGCAGAACTTTTTAATGTTCTCCGGATTGATTTCGCCGATGGTCTGTTCGACTGCTTTGGTGAAGTTTTCGTCCCTTCCGACGTCTCCGACGAATTTCTTGAAGCCCTTCTCATCCTTGTTCTTTCCGTCCGAGAACATCCGGGTATCATAGGCAACGATCCGGCCGATGTGCTTCAGCGCCGTACTCTTCTGGCTCTCGGTAAAAGGATGCCCGACGGAAGAGGCGTTATT
The DNA here is from genome assembly GCA_947168905.1 of uncultured Lachnospiraceae bacterium. Lineage (GTDB taxonomy): Bacteria > Bacillota > Clostridia > Lachnospirales > Lachnospiraceae > UBA1267. The sequence goes on along the minus strand of CAMVNR010000017.1, from coordinate 24,896 downwards.
CAGCTTCCGGATGCTTTCGGCCGCGACATAGGAAGCGCTTTCCGGCATCGTACCCTGAGCGTTTGCCTCTCTCTTCCTGACATGCTCTGAATATTCTGCCTGGTATTTCTGCAGCCGGTTCCCGATCTTCACGTCCGGAGACGCGAGCGCCTCCTGCCTGATCCGGGAAGACTCGCTTCTCAATGCTTTCTTCTGAGCAGACAGTTCGGAAAATCTTTCCTCAACCGTCTTCCCGGCGCCGCTCTTTTTCTCCAGAGAACTCACGGAGCCCTCGAGCACCTTGATCTGTTTGTCCAGATTTGCGCTGATATTCCGGGCGTTATTGATTCTTTCCCTCGCTTCGCCGGTCCAGCCTTTTGTAATATTGCTCAGTCCGGCGTGCGTCTGTACATAGCGGTCCGCGGCAGCTTTTGCCTGGCGCATCTTTTCAAGGATCTGGGCGGGACTCAGCTTTTCAATATCCATCTCGGAGAGTGCCTTGGAGGTGCCTGTCATGGCAAGGTACTCGCTGTGCTTTTCCCTGTCCTTCTCGGGAATCGAACGCGCCGTCTGATCCTTATCGAGCACTTCCGCCGCACGGGCCGTCAGCTTCATCGCCCTTCTCGCACTTTCCTTATAGGCGACAATCTCGTCCTGCTCTTTGGTGCAGGTCTCGATTTTATTTTTCAGCGTATTCAGTTCCTTTGCCGTTTCCGGAAGCTTCTGGATCGTCCTGTAATCGCGCTCCGCCTTTGCCCGCGCAATATCCTTCGCGATCGTTTTGCTCTCCGAATTCGACCGCTGTCCGTTTTTGGCGATGATCGCGTCCGCACCGTCCGCGAAGGATTGTTCCACCGACTTTCTTCCGGCCTCAAACCGGCTGAGGAGGGTGTTTCCGAGTTCTTTATCGGGGAGATTTCCGGCAGCTTCCGCGACTTTATCCATGTTTGCCTTCACGTTCTCCGGCCGGGTGCTTATGCTTAAGTTTTCGCACTTTTTAAGCGCCGCCTTCAGCTGCTTATATGCATCCGTTCCCCGTTCTTCCTCAGGCGTCTTTTCCTCCAGCTCTTTCCCGAGGTCCTTCATCACGGCCCCGAAATCCTTTAAGGTGCCCTCACAGGCCTTCATGACGCTTTCATCGGCTTCCAGCTGTTTGATATGCTCTTCCAGCTCCAGGTCGCTCATCTCTTTCAGCTGCTTCATCGAATCGCTCACGGATGAGAACACAAAGCCGTCGTCCGCATAAATATCGACCGTACAGCTTTTATTCTTGAGGTGCTCATTCATGGAGGAGCTGATCGGAAGAACGTTGGACACTTCGGCGTTCAGCCTGTGATAGCGCTCCCGCACCTCCGGCTCCAGATTCGGATCCCCGGTGATCAGTTCCGTGTACCTTTCGTTATAGCTCTTCTGAATATGTGAAATATCCCTCGGCGCGTTTAACAGAGCATCTTTCGCAGGAGCCATAATCAGCTGAAGATTGGTCAGCTTCTTCCCGATTCCGGTTTTATAGAGTGCAAATATATCGCCGGCCTGATCGATCAGCTTTTCGTCCGGCGCCAAAAGCTCCAGCCCCTCGGTCTCCCCGTTCCGGATATGTTCCCTGACATCATCCGCCTTCTTCCCGGCTTCCTTTGCAAGCTCAGCAGCCCGTTCGGCGCTGGCTCTCATGAAATCCATATAGAAATTATCTTTTTCGGGCGTCGGGTTGTTGGTAAGATCCTGAACGAATTCTTTCCAGGCACTGATCTCGGGCGCATCCGGATTCTCCCCGTTTTCGTCAAACAGCTCTTCCAGGTGGGCAAACAGACCGACCGCGTCCCCTCTCTCATAATAGCTTCTGAGCAGGGCCGCCTCATCTCTCTTTGCAGTAATCGGATCTTTTGGCATAACTTTTCTCCTTCTTTTGCGTAATTTTCCCCAGTATAGCCCCCGCTGTCCAACAAATGTCCAACAAGAGGCGCGCCCTGACCGAAAAAGCCGGCGCGGGGCAAAAAGGCTGGAGTCTCCCGGTTTCGACCGGCCAGGGTCAGCCTGACAGCGGGAGTAAGCGCTACGGACTTCGACAGCCGGGGTTCTTCGAAGCGGGGCGTCCGAACGATATCTCCTCTTCGTGCGCACCAGGCCTTATATCCGCGAAAACCGGCGCGTCCGGTGCGAGAGCTTTTTTCGGGGCTCGCTCAAACTTGCTCGTTCGCTCTGTAAGAGCATCCTAAAAGGCCTTAAGCTTCAGCCATACAGCTGTCACTTAAGGCCTTTTGTCTGCTCTTATTGTCGCGAACTTCGCTTCAGACAGGCTCGCTCGCCCCGCGCTCTCTTCCTCCCTGCTTGGTTTTCGCGACGGCCAGAGCGCACTTAAGAGGAGATCTTATCCGGACGCCCCGCCCCTGTAATATTTTGTCTGTCGAAGTCCGTTTTCTCCATTCTCTGCCGGGCTTTCGGGCGCGGGAGTAACTGAGATTATCTGGTTTCGACCGGAAAACATCAACTCAAGGCCAACAGGACAAAGTACTCTTCTAAATGCGCTTTGGCCGCCGTCAAAATCAAGGAAGGACCAGAAGCCGCAGGGCGAAGCGAGACTGTCTGAAATGAAGTTCCGCCCTATAAAAATCCTTGGATTTTTACGGGCGGAACGAATGAGTTTGAGCGAGCCCTGCAAAAAGGCTTCGCAGTCATGACGCGGATTTTGGCGGAATCAAGGCCAAGCCGCGCATGAAGAAGAGTACTTTTGTACTGACGGCCTTCTGGCTGACCCTGGCCGGTCGAAACCAGGAGCCTCCCCCGCGCCGGGGATCAGGCGAGTTCGCGGACGCCGGTATAGAGCTCGTAGTAACGGCCCTTCTGCGAAAGGAGTTCCTCATGGTCGCCGCGCTCAATGATTTCCCCCTGCTCGAGAACCATGATGGCGTTCGCATTCCGGACAGTAGACAGACGGTGCGCAATGATAAAGGTCGTACGTTCATTCATCAGGCGCTGCAGTCCGTGCTCGATATGGCGCTCGGTACGGGTGTCGACCGAGCTCGTCGCTTCATCCAGGACAAGGATCGGAGCCTTTGAAATCGCCGCGCGTGCAATGTTTAACAGCTGGCGCTGGCCCTGGGAAAGATTCGCGCCGTCGCCCTCGATGACCGTATCATAGCCGTCCGAAAGACGCATGATGAACGAATGCGCGGACGCGGTCTTCGCCGCCTGAATGACTTCTTCATCCGTCGCGTCCAGCCGGCCGTAGCGGATGTTCTCCATAATGGTGCCGGTAAACAGATGCGTATCCTGCAGCACCATTGCGATATTTTCACGAAGGACACTGCGCTTGATATCCTTAATGTTGACGCCGTCGATCGTGATCGTGCCTTCCTCGATGTCATAGAAGCGGTTCAGGAGGTTCGTCACCGTCGTCTTTCCGGCGCCGGTGGAACCGACAAAGGCGATCTTCTGGCCGGGCTTCGCGTAGAGACTGATATTCTTCAGGACGATCTTATCCGGAACATAGCCGAAGGTCACGTCCTTGAGAACAATATTGCCCTTCATGTTCGTCATCGGGTCCGCATCCGGCGCGTCCGCGCTCTCCGGTTCGGAATCCATCACGTCAAATACGCGCTCCGCGCCGGCAAGCGCCGAGAAGACGGTCGTCATCTGCTGCGCGATCATATTGACCGGCATCGAGAACTGGCGCGTATACTGAACGAATACCGTCAGTCCGCCGGGGGTGAGTTTTCCAAGGAGCATCATGATTCCGCCGATGCCGACGGTGACCGCGTAGGAAATCTGGGACATGTTGCCCATGATCGGACCCATGACACCGCCCCAGAAGTTGGCGCCGAACTGCTTGTTGCGCATATCTTCATTGAGAAGCATGAATTCGTCTTCGCAGACATCCTCGTGATTGAAGACCTTTACAACCTTCGCGCCGGTAACCGTCTCTTCAATATAGCCGTTCAATGCGCCGAGCGCCGCCTGCTGCGCCGAGTAATACTTTCTCGAACGCTTCGCGATCGCAGTGCCGCCGAGAAGGAAGATGGGGATGAAGACAATCGTGATAATCGTCAGCACCCAGTTCGTCGTCACCATGAAAATGAAGGTTCCGATCAGGGTGATGATGCCGGAAATCAGCGAAGTCAGCGAGTTATTGATCATCATGTCGATGTTGTCGACGTCATTGGTGAAGCGCGACATCACTTCGCCGGTCGGATGCGAGTCGAAATAACGAACCGGCAGGCGCTGCAGCTTCGAGAAAAGGTCATTTCTGATCCGCTCGATGGTGTTCTGCGAGATCGAAAGCATCAGCCGCGACTGCGTATAGGTCGTCGCGACGCCGACAAGGTAGATCGCCGCCAGAAGAATGCAGGCGATCGCGATATAAGGCATGATCGCATCCGAAGGATGTCCTCCCGCTGCGAGAATCCGCTGAATCGCACGGTCCGCAATCCGCTCAAACACGGACATATTGATCTCGGCGTTCGGGTTCACCGCCAGCGCCAGCCGGTCGATGATCGGCGCCATGAAATAGGAGCCGATAAGCGAAGTCACCGTGGTCAGGAGCATGCAGCAAAGCACCCCGATAAAACGGCCGCCGTAGCCCTTGGCATAGGAAAGCATCCGCGCGATTGTCTTCGCGGAGTTTTTCGGCTTGCCGGCCTGACGCATGGCCATTCCGCCGGGACCGCCGCGCCTGCCGCCCCGCATGTTTTTCAGCTGCTGGGAGGCGCTGTTATACTGTTTCTGGAGTTCTTCTAAATTTCTTGCCATAATGCTCAGCCCTCCTTTTTACGAAGTTCCATCTGCGAATCGTAGATTTCACGGTACTCTTCGTTGGATTTGAGAAGCTCGTCGTGCGTGCCGACGCCGGTGATCTTTCCGTCGTCCATGACAACGATCATATCCGCATGCTCGACAGAGCTGATGCGCTGCGCGATGATGATCTTGGTGGAGTCGGAGAGATCTTCCTTAAACGCCTTCCGGATCTGGGCCTCGGTCGCAGTATCAACAGCCGAGGTAGAGTCGTCGAGGATCAGGATCTTCGGCTTCTTCAGGAGCGCACGGGCGATACACAGGCGCTGCTTCTGGCCGCCGGACACGTTCGTTCCGCCCTGGTCAAGAAGCGTCTCATAGCCGTCCTTGAAGCTTTCCACGAACTTCGCAGCCTGGGCATATTCCGCAGCCTGCCGGATCTCTTCGTCCGTCGCGTTCTCATCGCCCCAGCGAAGGTTCTCCGCAATGGTTCCGGAGAACAGGGTATTCTGCTGAAGCACCATGCCGACACCATTTCTCAAGTTTTCAATCGTATAATTCCGGACATTCACGCCGTCAACAAACACGGCGCCCTCATCGGTATCATAAAGCCGCGGGATCAGCGAGACCAGCGTCGTTTTGCCGCAGCCGGTGGACCCGATGACGCCGACGGTTGCGCCCGCCGGAATCGTAAGGTTGATCTTCTCGAGGACCGCGTCTTCGCTGCTCTTGTAATAGCGGAAGGAAACATTTCTGAACTCCACGCTGCCCTTCTGCACCTTCAGATCGCGGTAGGCCGCGTCCTTGTCGTTGATGTCCGGCTCTTCCTTCAGGACTTCCTGAATACGGTTGGCGGATGCCATCGCACGGGAGGACATCATCAGCATGAAGGTGATCATCATGAGCGAGCTTAAGATCTGGGTCGTATAGGTGATGAATGCGGAAAGGTCGCCGACGGGCATTTCGCCGCGGACTACGATCGGACCGCCGAACATGATGACGGCAATGACCGTCGCGTTCATGAAGATCGTCATGATGGGCGACATCATGATCATGTTCTTCATTGCACGCATGCCGGCTTCCTTCAGGTTCCGGTTCGCCTTGCCGAATTTCTCAATCTCGAAATCCTCACGGACAAAGCTCTTGACAACCCGGACATTGGTGACGTTCTCCTGAACCGTCGCGTTCAGGCCGTCGACCTTGGTCTGCATCGCCTTGAAGAATTTATGGCCGCGCAGAATAATAAAGCCGATGGACAAGAGAAGAAGCGGCATGCTGACCGCGAAGACGATCGTAAGCTTCGGGCGAAGCAGGATCGCCATAATAAGCGCTGCAATCATCATGCCCGGCGCGCGAAGCGTCATCCTCAGAAGCATATTGACGAAGTTCTGCACCTGGGTAACGTCGTTCGTCAGACGCGTCACGAGAGACCCCGTCGAGAACTTGTCAATATTCGCGAAGGAAAAGCGCTGCACGTTCGCATAGACGTCCTTTCGGACATCCGCGGCAAAATTGACCGATGCCTTCGTCCCGAAATACGCGCCTCCGACGCCGCCGGCCATCATGAGGACGGCAGTCAGGATCATGAGGCCCATCACGCCAAGAGACGTCCCGGCAGTCAGCGTTCCCGCGTTGGCATTATTGATGACGATCGCGAGAAGACGCGGCATGACTACTTCACCGATGACCTCCAGGATGACGCCGATCGGGCCGAGGATGAAGTACAGAAGATAGGGTCTGATGTACTTAAACCATTTTTTCAACTTAGTGTTCCTGTCCTTTCTGGTAGTTTGTATATCTTAACAGCATGACGTAAAAAGCGCCTTTTACCGCGAATTCAGGCCCCGCTTCAAAGGGCTTTTTCTTAAATTCGCGCGTCATGCCAGATTTTCACGCATGATCCGAAGCATTCTCAGGAGCTCTTCCTGCTCCTGTTCCGACAGCCCCCGGACCATCTCGGCCTCCGTTGTTGTCAGAACATCATATTCATGGCGGCATTTTTTCAGTCCTTCATCCGTCAGCTTCGCAAGCCGCACCCGCTTGTCCGCGGAATCGCGGAGCGACTGGATCAGTCCTTTTTCTTCCAGCCGGTCGACAACGCCGACAACCGTTGGCTGGGAGACATGGAAAATCTTCTCGAGTTCCTTCAGGCGAAGCGTCCGCCCTTCCGTGTGCTCCAGCGCGATCAGCGTACCGAGCTGCACATGCGTCAGGCCGCTTTCCCTGAGGCTGTTATTCAGTTTCTTTGCCACTGCATCCTGCACCTGCTTGATCAGCATGCCGCAGGTTTCCCTGTGTTCCATTTTCCCTTCACCTCCTGTTCAAGGTGCAAACGTTCTTCGTCCTTTTTTTAAGCGTGTTTCGATCGGATGGAGCGACCAATGATCGCTCACAAAATAATAGCATGCTATCAACCCTTTGTCAATAGCATGCTATTATTTTTATGAAAATCAGCGAAGAATCCCTCCCCCGCTCTATAAAAGATCGTGAAAACAGTCAAACGCCTTCACGTGTGAAAAGGGGAAATCAGCCCTTAAAGCTTCGACAGAGCGTGAAAAGGGCAAACCGGCTCTTAGGGTTTCGACAGAATGTGAATAATCAGGCCGCCTGGACCGCCTTCCGCGATCGTCACGCGCTTCCCCCGGTTCAGGAAGGAAAGCGCCTTGCTGTCGGTCTCGACAAAAGGCCGCCAGCCCTCGCCGGTATCACGGTTGATGACGTGCACCGAACATTTTTCCCCGGTATAATCCTCTCCGTCCATCACATAATCCGCCTTGCATTCGCGGACCTTTCCGCTCTCGCGCTTCTGCACATCCTTCGATCCCGGACGGGATTTTCCCGTAAACCAGTCCCCGGAGCATTCGGCGTTAAACGGAATCGTCGTAACCGTATGCACGCCGAAGGCCTTCGTATCAACACCGAGAATGTCCACGTCCACCGTCAGCACTTCCGTAAGGCCCTCCAGCCAGTTTAACATCCGGCAGATGACCCAGTCCTGCTCATGCGGCTTAAATCCGTGCTCCGCGTCCCGGACCGGGAAGAACTCGAGCCCGGAGCCCGCAAGCTTCCGGCATCCGCGCTTTAACAGCACCGCCGCCACAAGCTGTGTCATATAGCTGTAATTGACAATCGGGTCCTTCTCGCCGCACACAAGCAGAATCTCCCCGGGGAAGCTGCTGATTGTGTCCACCGCATCCACGCCGATCATCTCCCGCGGAAGATTCCCGGACATTTTCATGAACTTTCCTTCGATTACGTCCGGAATGTTCTGCGGGTCGTACTCCATGTCAAAGTTTTTCCCGGCGCGGCAGTCGTCCGGAATGCAGAGCGCCGGATACATCAGAATCAGCTTCTTCACAAGATCCGGATGCTTCGCCGCGGTCAGCCCCGAAACGAATCCGCCCTGGGAGCCGCCGCCGATGATCAGCCGGTCAAAATCAATGAAGTCAAGGGATTTCACGTAATCCATCACCGCCTCGAGATCCGCGACTTCCGTCAGAATACTCATATCGGTTGTTTCGCCGGTGCTTAAAGACCCGTGCGATCCGCCGGCAAACTCAAAAACAAAAGCACAGTATCCGGCCTTTGCAAGCGCTGCCGCGTAAGGCTCCATCTCCGGTGCCGCGCTCATAAACCCGTGGCAGAGAATCACCGGAACGAGTCCGTTTTCCTGCTTTTTCGTCCGGTACATCCGGCCGCCGATTGTAAAGCGGCCGCGGCTTACCTCAAACGAAACTGCTGTATATTTCTTCTTCATCTTCTTTTCCTTCTGTTTTATACGGAACCGTCCTCCGTCAGAATCCCGATAATTTCCGTAAGATCCTTTGCCTCCCGGTACAGCAGCCCGGAAAGCTCCGAATCCGCTGTCGTGAGGTCCGGCACCATGATGACTTTGCAGCCTGCGCGCGCGGCGGAGAGGACCCCGTTCGGGGAGTCCTCCACCGCGTAAACATTCCCTGGCGCTTCGCCAAGCTCTTCGCAGGCAAACAGATAGATATCCGGCGCGGGTTTTCCTTCCTTCACCTCTGTCGCACAGACTATCCTGGTAAAGTACTCCCGGAGGCCGATTTTACGAAGATACCTCTCCGAGCGCTCCGGATCGGTCGCTGTCGCGATGGCAATCGTCCATCCGTTTTCCCGAAGCCAGGAAAGAAGCCTGCGGCAGCCGGGTTTCAGATCAAGCCCCCGCTCTGAAATCATCTCTTCCATCAGCTTTTTACGATGGGCACGGACCGCCGGATAGTCGAAATCCTCACCGAACCAGCCTTTCAGCTTCTCGACGGCAAATGGCCGTCCGAGGGACCGCATCGCGAGCGCCTGCTCATCCGTCATCTCATATCCGAAATCCCGAAGAGCCTTCGGCCAGCAGATTCTGAAGTATTTCTCCGTATCGATCAGTGTGCCGTCCAGATCAAAAAGTATGGTTTTTGCCATTCTTATACCTGCTCGAAAGTGATGCACTTTTGCTCGACGCTCGCATAATACGACTGGTCCGAGTACAGATGGGTCTTCAGCATCAGCCCGAGGATGTTCCTGGCGTTCCTTTCCAGATGTCCTCTTGTAATGACGCCGCCTCTGAGGCCCTCGAGAATTCCCTTAAAATCAGCCATCTCGCCGGGCTCGATGAGGTCGTTCTGTGCAAGCACGCAGATGGAGGGGTCGGATTTTCCGTACTTCATCTGCTTCTCGGCAGACAGCATCATGGACATCTCGGAGGTTGTGAGCCAGTCAGTCATCACCATGCCCTTAAAGCCCCACTCATCGCGAAGAAGGTGTGTTACGGAATCCGTGTTATTCGCCGAATGAATGCCGTTCACGAGGTTATAGGAGGTCATCAGGGACATCGGCTGCGATTCTTCAACCGTGATCCGGAAGTTCTTCGAATAAATCTCACGGATTGCCCGCTCCGAGATATGCGAATTTGTAAACATCCGGTTGTCCTCCTGGCTGTTCGCCAGATAATGCTTGATCGTCGTGCCGTAGCCCGGATGCTTCTGGACACCCTTCGTGTCGGCCGCCGCGCATTTTCCGGCAAGGAGCGGATCCTCTGAGTAGTACTCGAAGTTTCTTCCGCATAAGGGATTTCGGTGAATATTCATGCCCGGGGCAAGCCACAGCGTTGCGCCGAACTCCTCCATCTCCGAGCCGACAAGGTCGCCCATGGATTCGATCAGAGAAAGGTCCCAGGAGGATGCGAGGCTCATTGCGATCGGAATTGCGGTCAGGTACTGGTAATGGTGAATGCCCTCCGCCGAAGCGTCGCCGCCGACAGCCATTCCGCCGAGTCCGATCGCCTTGCCGTCCGGGGTTTCAATGTATTCCGGCGTGAGACGCAGTCCCGCGGGTCCGTCGCACAGTTCCATCTGCTTCAGGCCGTATTTTTCCTCAAGCTTGCCGGTCGTTTCGCCTGCCGCGCCGGGAAGGGTCTTTGCAGCCGAGCCGAGGACACTGTTGAAACCGACATTGTCGATTGAATTGCCGACCATTAAGTACGCCAGCTCTTCATCCGACAGCTGTGCAATGAAGTCGTCAAGCGAGGCTTTCCCGGACACGACATCGTCAAAGGGGATCACTTCATCTAATGACTTTGCGGGAAGCGCTTCAGGTGCGCCGGCGTAGCAGTCAGTCTTCACCGGGATCGCCGAAGGATCAAGCGTAAGTCTCACGGCCGCTTCGATTTCCGCTGCTTCATCCGGTGCCTGGTAATGATTTCCCTCGGGCCTGATTTCCTTCACCTCGCCCTCCGGGTCCTTAAAGAGGTGTTCGACAGTCTCCACATGCACCGTCTCCGGAAGATTCACAACCGCTGCGACATGCGTATTTCTCGAGCTGTTTCCGACGCGGAAGATGTAGTCGCCCTTCGGAAGCACCCAGGCGGGGTGGTTCGGGCAGAAGGAGGCGAGGGATCCGGCCTTGATGCAGACCGCGAGTTCTTCCGATTCGCCGGGCTGAAGCTCACCGGTTTTAGCAAAGGCGCGAAGCTCCTGATAGGGCTTTACCGGGCCTTTTTCAGGCGCGGAGACGTAAACCTGCACGACTTCCTTTCCGGCATATTCGGCGCCGGTATTGGTGACTTTGACGCGGACAGTGATATTATCCCCGTCCACCGAGACTTCCCGGGTCTCAACCGCGAAATCGGTATAGCTCTTTCCATAGCCGAATTCATAGGCCGGCGTGATATTGAAGGTGTCAAAATAACGGTATCCGACGAAGATTCCCTCGGTATAATATTCGTCGCAGGTATCTCCGTCATTTCCGGAGAAGCCTTCGGACGAAGGATAATCACTGTAATTTTCCGCCCAGGTGTCGGAGAGCTTTCCGGAAGGAACAGCGCGTCCGGTGAGAAGGTCCGCAACGGTCAGGCCGGTCATATTGCCCATCTGGCCGGTGAATACCACCGCATTCACGCCGGGAGTCTCCCGAAGCGGCTTCGTGTCGATAACACCGCCGACGTTCAGGACGACGATCAATTTCTCATACTTTTCCGCAAGCAGGCGGATATTCCTGACTTCCGCTTCCGAAAGCTCATAATCGCCGGGCTCCGCCTTACGGTCCTTGCCTTCTCCGGAATTTCTCGAAAGCACAAACAGCGCCGTATCGGTGCCGGACTGATCAATATCTTCTTCCGTGATATCCGTAAGTGCCTTCGGGGTCAGCGGGTTCAGCATCAGCATCATGTGCGCGGCTTCCGGCTCCTGTCCTGCCGCCACCGCGGCGTCGACCGCAGCCTTCACATAGGCGTCCTGCTCGGCCTTCGCGGCCTCTTCCTGCCGTCCGATCCAGTCCTTTGTCGTAACGGTAAAGCCCTCTCTCTCCAGTCCTTCCTCAATGTTCACCGTCTCGCGGACATAGACGTCTCCCGAACCGGTTCCGCCCTTGACGGTCGCGCGCGCGCCGTTTCCGTACAGCGCAATCTTTCCACGTTCCTTTAAAGGCAGGGTTCCGTCATTCTCAAGAAGGACCATGCAGTCGCCCGCGATCTCCCGCACGCGCATCTGGTTCAGCTTTTCCCGCGGCGTAACCTCCGGGCTTGTCGGTGCTAAAAACTTTGACATATTTTACTCCTTATATATGTTTTATGTAAATGTTCGGCTTCATGGATCAATGCGGGGCATTTCAATGAGCGGTGCTCTTTCTTCATACCTCGGCAATCACTTCAATCTCGACAAGAGCGCCCTTCGGAAGCGCGCCGACTTCAACGCAGGACCTGGCGGGCTTATTCACAAAGTACTGCTCATACACAGCGTTGAATGCGGCGAAATCCCCCATATTCTGCAGGAAACAGGTCGTTTTCACAACGCGTTCGGGACCGGTGCCGGCTTCTCTTAAGACCGCGTCAATATTCTTCAGGACCTGCTCTGTCTGGCCCTTGATATCTTCCGCCTCGATCGTCCCGTTTGCGGGATTGATCGGGATCTGGCCAGAGGTAAATAAAAGCCCGCCGGTAATCATGGCCTGTGAATAAGGTCCGATCGCCGCCGGGGCGTCTTTTGTTTCAACGACTCTCATGACAAACCTCCATAGTCATATAATTCTGTGTTTATTGTACCGAAAAAGCGCCTGCAGTGCAAGCGCTTTTTGAACGGCAGAAGAAGACTTTCCGCAGTCATTTTTCACCGGATGTTCTGATTTTTTTAATCCATTTGCCCGAGCGCAGCCGGATCACGCACCACACTGCCTTCAGGACCTGATCGATTTTGAGAAAGAAATTCGTTTATTCCCTTACCGCCAGGATTGCGCAGTATTCCCTGCCGTAACACGGAACCTCCACGGTTCCATGAACGCCTGAAAGAACTGTCTCGCGGGTCATGTTCCAGGTGTCGATGAGATCGATCCGGTAGCTTCCGTTCTCCGGCAGCTGCATGGTTGTCACGATGCAGCATTCGGTATCGAGATAGCGAAGGTAGATTTCCTCTCCGACATGCCCCAGATACGTCGGTTCCGCACAGATAAAGCGGTCGCGCTCCGACGTCCCCATCGATGCGATCGATTCGAGGAACGCGCCAAAGCCCTTCGGAGCGAGCTTCGCCATCTCCAGGACTTCTTCATCGCTCTTTCCGACCAGCGCGGAAAAGCCCATCGGACTCGGAGCAAGCGGTCCCGGGAAGCTCTCAAAAAGCTCGCGCATGAAGGCAATTCTCTCGGGGCTCTCGCCGTGCAGACGTCCGCCCCTTGCCCACCAGACGACCTCAGACTCGCCGGTATCGGTATTCTTCTTCGCCTCTTCCGACCCCGGATAGAAGGTTTCTCCGTGCGTGCAGTGTCCGCCGACGCTCATGACGCGCCAGAAGGACTGCACCATGCGCTTTCCGGAAATATTGCCCCAGCTCTCCGGAAGATTGCCTTCGTAGCGGCACTCGTCGAAAAGCACCGGCTTCTGATACTTCGAAAGAAGCTCCGGCACGCGCTGGAACTGCTTGGACTGCCAGGATACATGGGTGACATTTTCCCTTGCCCAATCCCAAGGTTTTAAGCAGTTGTGGTTCGAAAGCATGTGACGATAGGGGTCGTTTGATGCGATGAACTCCTCGATTTCCTCCCAGTCCGCAAGCGTTTTCGCGCGACAGAGATCGTATTCGTTGGCCATGCTCCACCAGACGTTCGGGAAAGCGGAAAGCCGCCTTAAGAGGTAGTCGAGATATACGAGATTGTCTTCCTGCGGCATGGATGAGAAGCCCCAGCGGTCATAGGGATGGAACAGGATCAGATCCGCCTCGATGCCAAGGTCCGCGAGCCTTGTAAGATTTTCTTCGAAGGCATCCCAGAACGCGAAGCAGGGATGATGCACGTCCCAGTTATTGCCGCCTTCTCCCAGATCCGAGCTGTTCGGCGCGACCTGCGAGCCTTCCTCCGCCTCAAACTTCAGATCCTTTCCTTTTTCCGAGCGTTCAAAGGCGTAATACTTCGGATTATTGTGATTATAATTGTAATGCTTCGGGAAAATGCAGAGCCTCACCTTGTTGAAAGGCGCTTTCGACAGTGTGTTGAAGGTCTCGTCAATGAGCGCCTGTGACTGGTGGAAGAAGGCGTAAATCGTCGTTCCAAAGCCCGTGAAATTCTTTCCGTCCGCATATCGAAGCGCCGTGCCTTCTGCGCGCACCGGGCCGTGATGCTTCTCTTTCGCGGGCTCGCAGTTAAAGCTGTCCTTACAGGGGCCTTCAAGCACCGACCCGGACACTTCAAAGCGATAGGTTCCGCACTCCTCCGGAAGGAAACGGACTTTGTAGGTTCCATTCCCGGCGTAGAAGCCCTTCACCCTCCAGGTCTTCTCCCCTTTCTTAAAAACCGCCGAAAGATCCACCGAAGCCTCCGAGCCCTCGGGAACCTTTCCGGGGAAGACCAGCTCCATCATTTCATATTGTCTCATGTTCTCTCCTTGTAATGAACTTAAATTCCGGCAGGCCGCCGCCTATAATAGCATAAGCGCCTGCCGAAACTGTCCAATAATCCGCGCCGGTTCCTCCGGCTTCCTTTACAGCGTCCTTCGGATCGCATCCGCCCAGAGAGCGCGCTTCTTTTCACGCTCTTCAGGGCTCATCTTCGGCTGATACTGCGTTCTGCTGCAGTTTGCGAAAACCGATTCATTAAGAACACCGGCTTTCTGTCCTGCCATGTAAGAGACGCCGAGCGCGGAGAATTCCTCCATGTCGGGAACGGATACGCATGCGCCCGAAAGATCCGCCTGGAACTGCATCAGATACGCATTTCTCGTCGGCCCGCCGTCCACGCGAAGCTCCGGGATCGCAAGCCCCGTATCCTTTTCCATCGCGAAAAGAATGTCGGTGATCTGGTACGCGATGCTCTCAAGCGCCGCCTTGCAGAGCTCATTCTTCCCGGTCGTACGTGTCATGCCCGTAATGGTCGCCTTCGCGTCGTTCGCCCAGTGCGGGGCAGAGAGCCCGGTAAATGCCGGGACAAGGATCGTGGTATCCTCAGGATTCGCCGCTCTTGCTGCAGGCTCGACTTCCGCAGGCGAGGAAATCAGCTTCACCTGGTCCTTCAGCCAGCTGATGACCGCGCCGGTATAGTTGATGTTTCCCTCCAGGCCGTAATACACGTTTCCGTCTGCGGCATACGCCACCGAAGTCGCAAGTCCGCAGGCTGATTTCTTAAATTCCGCACCGATATTCATCATGATCGACGAGCCGGTTCCGTAGGTCGTCTTAACCATGCCCTTTTCGTGACAGCCCTGCGCATAGAGCGCTGCGTGGGAATCGCCCATCACAGAAAGAACCGGAAGCGGCTTTTTTAGGAAGCCGCCGAAAGTGGTTTCGCCGAAGCAGGCGTTGCTGTCGCAGATCTCGGGAAGAGACGCGCGTGAAATACCGAAAGCGTCAAGAAGCTCCCTGTCCCAGGAGAGTTCGTGGATGTTCATGAGCTGGGTACGGCTCGCGTTTGTGTAATCGGTCGCAAACGACCGGCCATCGGTCAGCCGGTAGACAAGATAGGTATCGATGGTGCCGAAATGCAGGTCCTTCATCTCCCCTGCGGGACTGTTCTTAAGAAGCCAGCGCATTTTCGCAGCCGGAAAAAAGGGCGAGAACGGAATGCCCGTCTTCTCTTCCACTGCGGCGGCAAAGGAAGGATCCTTCTCTGACATTTCCGTGACAATATCCTTCGCGCGGGAGCACTGCCAGACAATCGCGTCTGCGGCCGGCTTTCCGTCCTTTCCGAACGCAACGGTGGTCTCCCGCTGGTTGCTGATGCCGACCCCGAAGAGCTCCTCTTCCGAAACTCCGGTTTCCGTGATCAGTTCCCGGACGATCTCAAGGGTATTCTGATAGATTTCCTCCGGATCATGCGAAACCCAGCCGGATTCATTCACAATCTGGCGGTGCGGGCGGTCTTTTCTTAAGACGATGCGGCCGCTTTCATTTACGAGAACCGCTTTCGTCCCCTGTGTGCTCTGATCAATACCGATAATAAACTTGCTCATACTTAACTCCAATCCGGAGGCTTATAAAAAGCCTCGTATAAAGCACCGATATCCCCCCGAATACCTTCGGGGGGACCAGGGATTTCTTTATCAGCGAAGCAGCTCCTCTGCCGCTTTTACGATGCCTTCACAGTTCAGTCCGTAATAGTCGAAGACTTCCTTCGAGACGCCGGTGATCACCGGAGAATCAGGGAGTGCGAGAAGCTTCGCCTTCTTCGGCTCATTCTCAACAAGGCACTGCGCGACAGCAGCCCCGAGGCCGCCAAACGGCGCGTGTTCTTCAATCGTGATGACCGCTTTCACGCCCTTTGCCTTTTCAAGAAGCGTCTTCGTATCGAGCGGCTTCACACAGTACATGTCGAGAACACAGGCGCTGATGCCTTCTTTTGCAAGCGCTTCGGAGGCCTGCTTCGCGGGAAGCACCATTTCACCGCAGGCAACGATAAGAATGTCCGTGCCTTCCGAGACAACCGTCGCGCGGTCCATTTCGAACGGAACACTGTTTTCATCGTAGACATCCTCGACCGGATTTCTGCCGACGCGGATATACGCGGGCTTCTGATCCTCAAGAAGCGCCTCAGCAAGCTTTCTCGTCTGGTTTCTGTCCGAGGGGCAGTAGACGCGCATGTTCGGGATCGCGGACATTGCGGCGAAATCCTGGGCGCTGTGATGGCTCATTCCGAGCGCGCCGTAGCTGACGCCGCCGGAAATGCCCAGAAGCTTCACATTGGTATTCGAATATGCCACATCCACCTTCGCCTGCTCATAGGAGCGGGTCGAAAGGAAGCAGGCGGGCGATGCGCACCAGGGCTTCTTTCCGGCCTTGGCAAGACCTGCGGAAATGCTCACAAGGTTCTGCTCCGCAATGCCGGTCTCCACCGCCTGCGCGGGGAAATTGTCAAAGAAGGGGGTCATCGAGGCGGAGCCTCTCGAATCGCTGCAGAGGACAAGGACATCCCTGTCGTCCTTCGCGTGCTCCATCAAGACTTCACAGATCACCTGTCTGTTCGGGATTTTATTCATGCCTGTGATACCTCCTTAAGAAAGCTCGGCGATCTTCGCCGCAAGTTCCTGCTTCGCCTGTGCATACTCCTCGGCGGTCGGAACCTTATGATGCCAGGCTGCCTTATTTTCCATAAAGGAAACACCCTTGCCCTTTGTCGTCTCGGCGATAATCACGCTCGGGCAGCCCTTCACCGTCTTCGCTTCGTCAAATGCCTGAAGAACCGCGTCCATATCATTTCCGTCGATCACAATGACATTCCAGCCAAAAGCCGCGAAACGCGCCTTCAGATCGTCGTGGTGCATCACGTCTTCGGTGGAACCGGAAATCTGCAGGCGGTTCCGGTCGACGACCGCCAGAAGGTTGTCAAGCCCGTAATGCGAAGCCGCCATCGCGCCTTCCCAGACAGAGCCCTCCGCCAGCTCGCCGTCGCCCATCATCACATAGACGCGGTTCGGCTTTTTGTCCATCTTCATCGCCTTCGCGATGCCTACGGAAACCGGAAGTCCGTGCCCCAGAGACCCGGAATTCATCTCGATGCCCGGAAGCTTGTTGTTCGGATGACCGATATAGGGCGAACCGAAGCGGGAGTAGCGTGCAAGCACGTCCTCGCCGTCCAGAAAACCTTTTTTCGCAAGCGCGGCGTAGTAAACTTCCATCGAATGGCCCTTGCTTAAGATAAAGTAATCACGGCCGGGATCCTCGGGGTTTTCGGGGTTCACGTTCAGTTCGCTGAAGTACAGGGCGGTCATTACCTCGGCTTCCGAGAAATCGCCGCCGATATGTCCGGTCTTCGCGCCGTAAATCAGATCGAGCGCGAAATCGCGGAGTTCATAGGCCGTTTTTTTGAGATTGCAGCTCATTTTATACCATCATTCCTTTCTGTCCTTGTCCGGGCGGGCGGTCCTGCCCGGGGGCTTTACCGGTCCTTATTTTCCGGGCGCGTAGATCTGCCGTTCCACTTCATCGTTCGTGCTGTCATAAAGATCCGGCTTGATTCCGAGATATTTGCAGGCCTCGTACAGAACCGGCACAACATCATCGTGAATACCGACGCAATGATGAATGTACGGTCCGGTCACTACCTTATACTCCAGCTTCGCCAGATCCTCGACTTCCACCCAGACGTAGGTGCCCTTGGTGTAGGGGCCGTCGATTCCCTTGGCATGCCCCAGAAGCAGCGAGTATTCGCCTTCGTCGCCGTCAAAGCGGCAGAGGGTCATCGGGCCGTGCTTCGCCTCCGCCATCACGGAGCCGTTATAATCAAAGGCCACCGGCACGTCGATCGTGGGCTTTTCCTTCGCAACCGAAATCGGCCACGGTCCGCAGTGCTGCAGCAGTTCTCCGTTGTCATTGTCGGGGTGACGGACGGTCCAGTCCGCGAAGAAGGTGCGGTTTTTGTCCATGCCCGCAGCCTCCATCATCACCGCCGAAATCGCGCCGTGAATATCGGTTTCGCAGACCACCGGAATGCCTTCTTCATTGAGAAGCGAATTCGCCGCGCAGGGCATAATGCCGACGCCATCCTGCAGCGCGTTCCAGCACTGGATCGCGACCGCGTTGCAGCCGTATTTCTTTACAAGATGCGACATCGCAACCTTTAACGCCGCGATATTCTCAAGCTGCGCCGGACTGCAGTTGATGCACATGTTGTCATTGCAGTAGTTCACAACCTCGGGAATCTCGGTATTTTCCTTTTTCGCCTTCTCCATTTCCTTGTAGAGCTCGGGAAGCGGAATCGGGGAAAGCTGAATGTTGAACTTTTCGAGGAGCTCGCCCTCGTTGCACATGGTCGACCAGAAGTCGAAGGGCCGCGGTCCGATCTGCAGAATACGCGTATGGCGCATTACGTCGACAACGTTGCAGACCGCCAGGAACTGCTTCACACCGATCTCGAATTCCGGATCGTCCAGATTGCAGTTGGTAAGATAGGTAAAGGGTACGCGGAAGCGGCGAAGCACCTTTCCCGTAGCGAAAAGGCCGCACTGGGAATCGCGAAGACGCATGCCCCGCTCATCCGGACGCTCGTCCCTGGGTCCCCAGAGAAGCACCGGAAGGCCGAGCCTTTTCGCGAGCCTGGCGCAGACATATTCTGTGCCGAAATTGCAGTGGGGAAGGAAGAGTCCCTTCACGCCTGCTTCCGTGAATTTCTTCGCGATCGGCTCGATGTCGTTATCATCATAGAGAAGGCCCTCTGCATTGATGTCGTCGATGTCAACGTAGTCGATCCCAAGCTCCTGAAGCTTCTTTCTCGTGTAGCCCGCGTATTCCACCGCTGCCGGGGCGGAGAAGATCGCGCGGCGCGTCGGTGCGAAACCGATTTTAATGTCAGCCATTGTCTTATTCCCTCCTGTTAATCAATCCTTATGTTCCGAACAAAATTTTCTGCCAGAGCTTTTTTGCTTTATTCTGTCTGTATTATACTGAAATTCGTTCTGAAGTTCACCGGATAATTAAGTATTATTAACTTAATTATCTGTAAATTCCCCTTGCTTTTTTCCCGTATTCATGCTATGAATGAGTCAGAAAGAATACCGCAGGGCGTTTTCGCGGTCAATCAACCGTAAAGGAAGAACTGATCATGTCCATTACCGCAAAAGAGCTTGCCAGAAAGCTGAATATTTCCGAGGCGGCCGTCTCCATGGCCCTCAATAACAAGCCCGGCGTGAGCAGGGAAAGAAAGAAGGAAATACTCGCTGCGGCCGAAAAATACGGTTACGATTTCACGCGGGTGAATTCCAAACACAATCTCACCGGTTCGGTCTACTTTATCATTTACAGAAAACACGGCGCCATCGTGACGGACACGCCCTTCTTCACGGAGCTTTCGGAGGGCATCGAATCCGCATGCCGCGACGAGAACCTGAAGCTTCGGACCCGGTACCTGTACGAAGACGAGGATACACCCTCGGAAATCGAGCGCCTGCGCTACACGGACTGCATCGGAATGATCCTTCTGGGAACGGAGATGCAGAAGGGCGATTTCGCGCCCTTTCTCACGCTTCCTTTCCCGCTGATTCTTCTCGACGCCTCCTTCCAGAACCAGAAGAGAGACGCGGTCCTGATCGACAATGTACAGGGGGCCTTTCTCGCAACGAATTACCTGATTTCACAGATTCACGCCCAGCCCGGATACCTTCGCTCCTCCTATTCGATCAGCAATTTCGAGGAGCGGGCGGACGGCTTTTATAAGGCGATCCGCGAGAACGGCATGTCGACCGGAAAGTCGCCGGTACACCGTCTCACGCCTTCCATTGAGGGCGCCTCTCTGGACATGCGGACACTGCTTAAGGAGGGCTTCGAGCCTGCCCGCGGATATTTCGCGGACAATGATCTGATCGCGATCGGCGCCATGCGCGCCTTTCAGGCCGCCGGCTACCGGATTCCGCAGGATATCGCGGTCATCGGCTTTGACAACATGCCGATCGGCAATTACATTTCTCCCCCGCTGACTACCGTCAACGTCCCCAAAAAATATATGGGCGAGCAGGCTGTCCATAGACTCAAGGAGCTGCTTCTTTCGCGCTCCTTCGTTCCGGTCCGTTTCCTGATCGGTGTAGACCTGGTAAAAAGAAGCTCCGTCTGACAGGCCTGATAGGATGCGGCATTCCCACATAAAAAGGCAAATGAGTAAAAAAGTCCTTGCAAAAACGTGCTCTGCACGGTATAGTAGAAACAGGGCCTTCGCGAGAAAGCCGCGGTTCATGCAGGAAGTTCGTTAGGTAGATTTAGATAGCAGCTGCCGCTTAAGGAGGAATCATTATGGGCCTTTTATCAAAACTTTTCGGAGACAATAAGGACGTCGAGAAAGCTGCAAAGGATCTCTTTAACGGGATCTTTTCGGAAGCTCAGAAAAAAGCTGGGGAAGCTGATGCGCAGCCGGACAGAAGCGTTTCTTCCGGGTGGGACGCACCGCAGGAGAATTCGTTCTCAGCACCTGACAGCATGGCCGCCGGGCCGTCCGGCGAATCCTGGGGACCCGTGATGCCGTCCGAGCCGAACCAGTTCAATTTCGGCGGCACCTGGGTGCAGTATTTCGAGGACATTTTCGGCAGGGAATTTGCCGCGTACCGCTGTGAAAAAGAAAGCCTGTCGGGCGGGGCGCGCCTCGTCTATACCTTCTTCAGCGCCGGAAACAAGGCGCTCGTTGTCGAGCTGATGTCCCGGAAGAGCGCCTCGAAAAAGCTTCGCGAGCGCACACTCCAGGCCGGAATCCCCTATCTTCGCTTCTATTACGACTATGAGGGTTGGTGGAACACCCGCGCATACGTTGTGAAGCGGATGAACAACGCGATCAGCCGGACCTGATTCTCCCCTTTTTTGAGAAAACAGCGGCTGTTAAGGAACGCATCATTTTGCGCCTGCGGCGGATCCGGCAGGGGCTTTTCATCATCGGCTTCGCAGGCAGCCTGCCCCTGTACGATCTGGTACAGCCCGGAATTTTCCGGGATTTAAGGATTTCCTTATCCATCCGCTTTTTCAGGCTGCCCGGGGTTTTCGCATCAAACGCCGGGCAGTTTTTCGTATCCTGAGGAACCGGGAGAGCCTCCTAATGAACTCCCGCGCCCGAGATTACGCTCTTCTTCGGTCTTCTCTTCTTCGACCACTAAAGGAAACCAACGATGTCACTGCTTGATGAACTGTCCCGCCCCGAAGTCTGGCGGGACTTCTGCGATTACAAAGCCTCCCTGGTCTGTCCGAAATGGCTGCTTAGTGCGCTTAGGGAATTTATCCGGGAGGAAAAATACCTTCCGGTTGTCCGGGCCATCCGTGAAGGACGGCCTTTTCCGCTGCCGAAAAAAGCCGTCATCAGCAAATTGAGCTCCGGGAAAAAGCGCACGGTTTACTGCTATCCGAACCCGGAGAACACGGTGCTCAAGTGCCTGACCTGGCTGATGCTAAGAAAATACGACGGTCTTTTTGAGGACAGCCTTTATTCCTTCCGTCCGGGCAGAACCGCGAAGGACGCCGTAAGAAAACTCCTCCGGACGGCAGAGCCCGCTTCTCTTTACCTCTACAAGGCGGATATCCACGACTATTTCAATTCGGTTCCTGTCAGGCGCTTCCTGCCGCTTCTTAAGAGCGCGCTTTCGGACGACCCGGCGCTCTATCATTTCCTGTCATCCCTTCTTCTCGAGCCGCGGGTTCTCGACAGCGGGCGGGAAATCCGCGAAAATAAAGGCATCATGGCCGGCACCCCGCAGTCTTCTTTCTATGCCAACCTTTACCTTTCAGGGCTCGACCGCCTTCTCTCTGAAAAAGGGCTCCTTGCCTGCCGCTACTCCGACGACATCATCGTCTGCTCGAAAACGGAAGCGGAAATGCTGGAGGCTTCCGAAGACATCCGCGCATACCTTCAGCAGGCCGGCCTCACACTGAATCCGGAAAAGGAAGTCTTCTCCGGTCCCGGAGAGCCCTTCACCTTCCTTGGCTTTCAGATCGACGGAAAGCGCGTCGATATCGCGCCTGTGACCGTGAAAAAGCTGAAGGCAAAAATGCGCCGAAAACGCGATGCCTTAGCCCGCTGGCAGAGAAGGAACGAAGAGGATCCCGAGCGGGCGGCAAGAGCCTTTATCCGCATCTTCAACCGGAAGCTTCTCGAAAGCCCGGAAAACCACGAGCTTTCCTGGGCTGCCTGGTTTTTCTCGGTCATAAACACCCCAGAAAGCCTGCATGAAATCGATCTGTATGCCCAGGACTGCCTCCGTTTCCTTCTGACAGGAACGCATACGAAGAAGCGTTTCCGTATTACTTACGCGGATCTGAAAGCCCTCGGCTACCGTTCCGTAGTCCACGCGTATTACGAATTCCACCGGCAGCGCGAGCCTTAATAGACGGCGAAAAAAGTCCCCCGGCCTTTTTCTGGTACGGAGGACTTTTTCTTAGTTCCCTTATGGGTGATTGATGCTGCTTTTTCTTAAGATGTCTGTTTGATTCCGCCTTTCAGCCGGACGTTTATTCGATTTCGCCTTTCAGTCGGATGTCCGAAGCGGAAGCGCCGACAAGCACTTCCCGTTTTCCGGCGGGGCGCATCCATTTGTCGAGCGTTCCGTCCGAGCGTTTCTGATAGGTCCGCGCCGGATCCCACGAGAGGAGCATTCTCGGGTCGATCGTGACCGAGACCTCTCTGGTCTCCCCGGGTGCCAGATTCTTCACGCGGCTGTAGCCGATGAGCTGCTTTTCGGCGATCTGCATATTCCCGGGGACTTCGCCCTTTCCGATATAGATCTGGGCAATCTCGTCGCCGACGCGCTCACCGGTATTCTTCACCCGGAAGCTCACTTTGATCGTATCCCCGAAATCCGGAAGCTCCGAAACCTTCTCCACCTGAAGATCACTGTATTCATAGGTCGTATAGGAAAGTCCGTGGCCGAACGCGTAGAGCGGCTGTACGCCCTCTTTGTCATAATAGCGGTAGCCGGTGAAAATACCTTCGCTCATGCGGATCCGCGTATCGTCTTCCGTTCCCTTTCCGAGTCCTCTTTCCTCAAAATGCGCCTGGCTGTCCGTGATCGGCGTGTCGGCGGATTTCGCGGGCCAGGTCTGCGAAAGCTTTCCGGAGGGATTGATCTGCCCTGTCAGGATCTTCGCAAGCACCCGTGCGCCTTCCTGCCCCGGATGATAAGCCGTCAGGATCGCGTTTGCAGAAGCCTCAAAGTTTCCGAGCGCCCGCGCGTTCGGCGTCTGGGCGATGACAATGAGTTTCGCCGTCTCTTTCTTTGCTGCGATCACGTCAAGAAGCAGCTGCATCTGCTCACCGGAGTACTCGATCGGCTGCGCTTCCGCGAGCAGCCGCATGGACGAAGCGATGTCGCGCATCACATGCTCGCAGGCATAGTAGATAACCGTGTCCGCGTCCTTTACGGCAGCAAGTGCGTCTTCATAATTCTTTTTCCGGAAGGAAGGCGTCTGCCAGGCAAGGCGGATCTGCAGATCCTTATTCTTCACGCACTGACGCCCGTGCACGAGGATTTCGTACATTTTTCCGGCTTCCAGACGGACGTTTCTGCCGGTAATGCCCATGCCCTCTCTCGTGCAGATGAGCGACTCCCAGGGCCACTGAGCCCACTCGCGCATCGCCGATTTTCCGGCACAGATCCAGCCCTCTTCGGTGCGGATAAAGAATCCCGCCATTCCGCCGACGCAGTGCAGCATCAGGCTGTAATCCCCGGTCTCGGGGGCCTTCAGATAGCCTTTCCAGGTATAAGACGCCTCATCGGTAAACGCATTCCCGTTCGGACCGTTCTGCCAGGTCTTGATGACTTCGCCTTTGTCATCTGTTCCGCAGGTAAAGTCAATGCAAGCATCGCACCCTGCGGTCTTCCCGAGCGGATAGTCCTTCGGAAGCTCTTCCTTTTTCG
Organism: uncultured Lachnospiraceae bacterium; assembly: GCA_947168905.1. Classification (GTDB taxonomy): domain Bacteria; phylum Bacillota; class Clostridia; order Lachnospirales; family Lachnospiraceae; genus UBA1267. Next base: position 889 of record CAMVNR010000017.1, on the reverse strand, counting down.
CGTTGTAGCTCGTCATGCCGGTTTCGATCAGCACGCCGTCTTCGTCATAATCCTCGAAACCGGAGAAGGCTGCGCCCGCGCCTCCCGGACCGCCCTGGGCGGCCACAGGGTCCTGATCTTCGGGAAGGATTCCGTAGCTCCTCTTCAGGCCGTGATCCCGGCCGTTTTCGTCAAGGAAAAACACCTCGGCAGGAATGGTTTCGCCGACATAATCAATGCCCGGAAATGCCTCGAATTTCTTCCCTGAGACCTCTTCGAGCGCTTCTTTGCCGGACTGCATCCGCGAAAGCGTACCGAAGGAGCGCTCCTGCTGGCAGCCGGTCACGGGGTATTTCGCTCCGACGCCGACGAGTACGGTTTTTCCGGAAAGGGCTTCTTCGGAAAGCGGGAGCACGCCGTCATTTTTGAGAAGCACCGCGCCTTCCTCGACGATCTTCGCGGCTTTTTTCGCATTCTCCTCGAAAAGGCCTTCCGCCTTCTTCTCCTCGTACAGCCACTCCATCTGGATCGGCGCTTTTCTGTGCGGATCTGTCAGGACCTTTCCCTCCTCATCCAGCTTCACAAGGCCGAGAAGCCCTGCCTCCGCCATTCCGTAAAGCACGTGCCGGACGCAGTTGTTGACGTCTTCAAAGCTCATCTCGCCGCGCTCGATGTGCTTCAGGATCCGGTTCCAGTGAGTATAGGCCGGGAAGGGCATTTCAATGTCCATTCCCTTGTTCAGCGTAAATTCGTGCACGGAGCCCCAGTCGCTCATGACGGAGCCCTTAAAGCCCCACTCATCCCGCAGCACGCCTTTAAGAAGCGGCTCGTTCGCCGACATGTATTTGCCGTTCACCTCGTATAATAGTTTTTGTAAGGTTAATAGTTACTCATTCATTTCTCCGAATAA
>CAMVNR010000016.1 GCA_947168905.1 uncultured Lachnospiraceae bacterium | reverse complement strand
GCCGCAAGAGGACAAGCACATATGTTCGATTCATTCTCAGTCTTAGCGGGATTCAATCCCTCCCTACGCTTCGCTAAGGAAGGGGTTTTCTCCCGAACTTTTTGATAAAAATATGTAATCGGGGGAAAGAAAATGGAACGAATCGCCAGCTTTGCCATTAATCATCTGAAGCTCCTTCCGGGGCTTTATGTTTCCCGCAGAGACCGCCGGGACGGCTGTACCGTCACTACCTTTGACCTGCGTCTTACAGCGCCGAACAGAGAACCGGTCGTGGATATGCCGGCGCTTCACACGATCGAGCATCTGGGCGCGACCTATCTTCGAAACAGCGCGAGAAAAGATGAGATCGTCTATTTCGGACCGATGGGCTGCAGAACCGGGTGCTATCTGGTCATGTTCGGGGATCTTGCATCCGAAGACGTACTGCCGCTGGTCCTTGAAATGTGCGGATTCATTCTCGGGTACGAAGGCGAAATTCCCGGCGCCAGGCCGGAGGAGTGCGGCAACTTTTCAGAACAGAATCTGCCGATGGCCAAATACTATATCAGGAAATACCGGGAAGAGCTTTTGACAAACAGACGTCTTTCCTACCCGGAAGACTAAGGAGTGAAGAAAATGGATTGGAAACAGAAAAGAGAACTGCGGAAGCAGAAGATCCGTGCGCTTCTCGAAAAGCCCTGGGCTGCCTATACGGCCGCAGCCTGCGCGGCAGTCATCCTCTATATGCTGCTGTCGCATTTTGACTTCTTCCTGTCGGCTGTGCGGAGTCTGTTTGGCATCCTTTCTCCGATCCTGATCGGAATTGTGCTCGCCTACATCATGAACCCGCTGGTGAAGGTTTTCGAAGACAAGGTTTTCGGAAAAATGAAGGGGAAAAACGCGCGTCACCTGATCGCGGTGATTCTGTCGATCGTGGTTTTCCTGATTGTTGTGGCGGGACTGATTGTGCTGCTGGTGCCTTCGATCACAAAGAGCGTCACGAATATCGTATCGAACTTCCAGAGCTATCGCGGAACCCTGGAGCGTTATCTGAACAACGCGGAGCAGTTCATGGCAAACCTCGGCCTGAACACGGAAAAGATCAGCATCCGGATCGAGGAATGGTTCGGCAAACTGACCGAGCTCATCGCCGACAACATGGATGTGATTTTCAGTACGACCAAATCCGTCGGCAGCGGAATGATCAATTTCTTCATCGGCTTTGTCCTGATGGTTTATTTCCTGATCGGCCGGGACTCGCTTCTTGAAGGCATCGACCGCTTACGGCGTGCCGTCCTTTCGAAGGAAGCCTACGAAAACCATACCGCCTTCCTGTCAAGAAGCAATAAGATTTTTATCCGCTTCATCGTGCTGAATATCCTGGATGCGGTGATTATCGGTGTACTGAACGCGATCTTCATGCTGGCTCTTCGGATGCCTTATGTCCCGTTCATTTCGATGGTGGTCGGCGTGACGAACCTTGTGCCGACCTTCGGACCGATTTTCGGTGCCGCGCTTTCGGCGATCATCCTGCTTCTGAACGGCCACCCCTGGCTGACGCTGATTTTCCTGGCTTTCAGTATTGTCCTTCAGAGCCTGGACAGTTATGTCATCAAGCCCAAGATGTACGGCGAAGGCTTTGGCGTTCCGGGCATCTGGATTGTGATTGCGATTATTATCTTCGGCAAAATTTTCGGAATGGTCGGAATGCTTCTCGCGGTTCCGCTGGCGGCGATCCTGACGATCATTTACCATGAATACGTACTCATAAGGATGCAGGAGAACCGGGAAGAAAAGGAGCAGAAGATCCACGCGGCCGCTGAGGCGATGGCAGGGAAGACCCCGAAAGAGGAAGAGAGCGGGCCGAAGGAGCCTTAGGATTTGCAAAAGGGTATATAGAGGAGTGCAGAAATGAATTTGGAAGAGGCCAGAGATTTCTTCAGAAATGATGTATATGCTACAAAAACGACGGGCATCGAGCTTATGGAAATCGGAGAGGGTTATTCGAAGTGCTCCCTGAAAATCGGCCCGGAACATATGAATGCCGCCCACTCGGTTATGGGCGGCGCAATCTATACGCTGGCGGACTTTTCCTTCGCGGCCGCGACGAACGCGCCGGATCATCTCGTCGTGACAGCCACGAGTGAAATCAGCTACCTTTCGGCGCCGAGGACAGAACTGCTCCTTTCGGAGTGCCGTGTGGTAAGAGACGGGAAAAGAAGCTGCTTTGCGGAAACGAGCATCTGTGATTCCGACGGGAATCCTGTTGCGCGGGTGACAGCCTGCGGGCTGCATCTGTAACGGACTTTATCTGTAATATGAAAATCGCCGCCGGGGTTCTTTCCGGCGGCGAATTTTTGGCGATCCGCAATGAGGAAAACCGACATACGCTGACGTATGGAGATTTGACGCATGCGCACTATCCCGGAATGCGGCTTCCTGCCACTTCCATCAGATTCAGACCTGTTTTCCGAGTATATGATACAGGAGACGGTAAAGCGCGGCCGCTTCCTCCGGGCTCAGCGTAAGACAGCCTGCCATCCCTTCCGGGACAAAAAGCGCCTCATCCCTTAAGGCTTTCCCGGCTTCGGTAATCGAGACCAGCAGATTTCGCTCATCCGATGCCTGGCGGCTTCTTGTAAGAAGGCCCTTCTCCTCGAGCTTCTTTAATACCGGTGTGAGCGTTCCGGAATCGAGGAAGAGAAGGCTTCCGAGTTCCTTGCTGGTCACTTCTTCCCTTTCCCACAGAACCATCATGGTAATATACTGCGTATAGGTCAGATCGATTTTGTCAAGAGAGGGCTTATATTTCCGTACGACCTCACGCGAGGCCGCGTAGAGCGGAAAACAGAGCTGGTTTTCAAGCTTCAGTGTATCATACTTATTCATTTCTGGATGATGTTCCGTGCGAACTTCTGAAGATTCTCCAGATCCTCCTGATTCGGACGGCCTTTGTGCATAAAGAGGAAATGACCGGGGCAGGAGAAGCATTCCTCCATCACCTCGATTCCGAGTTCTTTCCCGGCGGAAGTCAGTTTCTTCAGCACGGTTTTTCCGGACGCTGAGGAACCAAAGACAACGAGCTTTCCGATCTTATCGGCATTCCGCTTTAAAAACGCCGTCACTTCCGGCGCGGGACTTCCGGCGTAGACGGAAGCGCCCAGAAAAACGATGTCCGCGGGACGCACCAGATCATTGGATACGTCTTTCGCTGTTACGCCGAGTTCCTTGGAAAGCGCATTTGCAAGCATTTCGGTATTGCCGCCTTTACTGTAATAAAAAACATCGGTGCTCATAGACATTTCTCAACCGCTTCCTTTACTGATTCCATCTTATCGGTCGGCTCAAAACGCGAAACGATATTGCCTTCACGGTCGATCAGGATCTTGGTGAAATTCCATTTGATCTTTCCGTTGTTTTTGAAATCCGGATCCATCTTCTTCGCAACGCCGTTCATTAAAAGCTTTGCGGGGCCGGAGAAGCCGCCGAAGGTGGTGTTTTCGGTCAGATATTTATACAGAGGATCTGCATTCTCGCCGTTGACATCGATCTTGGCAAACTGCGGGAAAGTGATGCCGAAGCGGCCGGTGCAGAAGGTGTGGATTTCTTCATTGGTTCCGGGTGCCTGCTCTCCGAACTGGTTGCAGGGGAAGTCGAGAATCTCGAGACCTTTTTCATGATCTGCGTCATAGATCTCCTGAAGTTCCTTGTACTGCGGGGTAAAACCGCAGGCAGTAGCGGTGTTGACGATCAGAACGACCTTTCCCCGATAATCCGCGAGGGAAACATCTGAACCGTCCTGTGCCTTCACTGTGAAATCGTAAATGTTCATCTTGCAAACCTCCTGGTGATTAATTGTACTAAATTCAATTTAACACAATTGAATAGAATTGTCAAGTATTATTTACGCGATCGGGATGCGGATTTTAAGGTCCGAGAGCGGAAAAGCGGAGCAGGCATGGACATAGTTGAAATCCTTGTCCGCCGCACGGCGTCCGTCATTCTCGGGACATACAAAGTACGAGCCGGAGAGGACCTTGGTCCTGCAGAAGCCGCATTCTCCGGAGCGGCAGGCGGTTTCGAGGCGGATGCCGGCCCGTTCCAGGGCGGAGGCAATGCTCTCCGAGGCAGATGCCGGGATCACATCCTCGCGGATGCCGCGCTGAACCGTCATGGAAAATGTCCTGCCGGCGGCTTCTTTCGGGTATCCTTCATACGCGGAAATATTTTTTACCGAGCCGAACACTTCAAAACGGATCCGGCGTGCGGGGAGCGAAAGCTTCAAAAGCTCGCTCTTAAGATAACGGTACATCGGCTGGGGACCGCAGATGAAGAGGCTCGTGTCCCCTTTTCCCTTCAGATACCTGCCGATCAGCTCGGCGCTTAAAAGCCCGTGCTCGAAAGAATCGCCGTCCGTTTCCTCTCCAGCGTTTCGGAGGACCGGAACTACCCGGATTCTATCGGGCGCCGCTTTTTCAAGTTCCTGAAGCGTATCAAAGAGAATCAGATCTTCTTTTTGGTCCGCTCCGTACAGAATCGTGATCGAAGGCTTCGTTTTTCCCGCAGCGATTTCCTTAGCCATGGAGAGAAAAGGCGTAATGCCGATGCCTCCGGCAAGAGCGAGAATGTGATCCGCGTCCCGTAAGGGCTCATAGCAGAACTCGCCGACGCCGATGAGCACGTTTGCCGGGTCGCCCTCTTTCAGGCTTTCCAGGATCCGGTCGGCAAAGAAGCCGTCTTTTCGCGGCTTTTTGACCGTGATTTCCACGAAGCCGTTTTCCTTCCGGGCTTCCTGCGGTCCGGAGGAGATGGAATATGGCCTGGAGATGAGTTTTCCATCGATTTCAAGGGTCAGCACAAGATACTGTCCGGATCTGAAGGGCGGCAGCGGGGCGCCGTCCGGCTTTGCAAAGCGGAAAGTCTTCACGTCTTTTCCCGCCGGTACGACGGATGTAACGACCAGGTCCAGCGGGCCGGGATGCAGTTCTTCTGCGGTTTTTCGGATCGGATCCTCCGGAATCGGGTCGGCGGGCGCGTTCTTTATCGCGTCAAGGCGCGCCTTCGTGATCCGTCTGATTCCGCTGATGTCTTCCAGAAATCCTTTAATCTTCATAATCTATCTTCCTTCATATTCATTGTCGCCAATGGCGCTTACGGCTTTACTGAGGAGGCTGTTCTCTCTCCTGTAAAGCTCGAGAACGGCTTTTGCCGCCGTCTCTCCGTTCAGGATCTGTGTCCCCATACCGTCGCCCCCGGCACTGTGCGCTCCCGCAAAGACCAGTCCCCGGATGCTTTCTTCGCTCTCGGGGGACAGGAGCCGCGCCGCCACATGATGCTCCATCGTATGACGGTAGCCGTAAATACAGCCGCCGGGAGAGTTTGAGTATCTTGAAACTGTTTCCGGGGTGACCGTGACGGCCTCCAGGATATGCTCTTTAAGCGGTGCTTTCAACCGCTTTTCCATGGCAGTCAGGATTTCCTCCGCAATTCTGTCACGGACCTCCATGTAGTTGTCTTTGTGCACCTTTTCGAATGCCTCCGGCCGAAGAAGCGCTGTAATTGAGAAACTGCACAGGCCTTTTGGCACGGCTTCGGGGTTCGCGTGGTTCAGGCAGACACCGATCAGCGCATCATAAGGCCCTTCAGAAACGATATTATCGAAGAAAATCCGTTCCGTGTCGGTGCTTTCGGAGGTAAAGACGCAGTAATGATCGATCCCGAGCTCTTCCGGCGTCCGGTCAAGCATGAGGAGCAGGGTGAAAACCGTAAAGCTTAAGCTGCGGCTGTTCACGAGCCGGAGCATGTTTTTCGGAACCTCCGACAAAGGTTCGATCATCTGTGAAAAAACAAGCTCGGGATAGGCGCCGGATATAACGTAATCCGCCGCGATCGTGTCTTTGCGCCGGGTCCGCACACCCGCGGTCCTGCCGTTTGAAACAAGGATTTTTTCGACTTCCTGGCAGTATTCGATCTGGACGCCGAGTTCTTCGGCTTTTTCCGCCATCCGAAGAGGGATTTCGTGGCTGAATTTCGCGGGAATATAGCTCCCGTGGCCGATATAGTCTCCGGCAAGAAGCGCGTATACGGTAAAGGGGAGGACGGACAGCGGGGAACCGACATAGAGCCAGTAGGGAGAAAGAAGCTTTTCCGCTTCCGGCGGCACATCGAGGCTGTCCATGACGTCCTTCGTGCTGTAGCCCGCGGTTTTAAAGAGAATATCAAAATCGTGGATCGAGTTGTGAAGACCGTCAAGAGACGGGGAAGCCAGTTTATTCACCGATTCGAAGACGGCGTTACAGAGCTCCAGAAAGCGAAGAACGCTTTCATAGCTTCCGGGAACCGCTTTTTCTGTTTCGGATGCGAACACTTCAAATCCCGGATGAAGCGTGACGCTTTTTTCGGGCCAGGCAATCGTATAGCATTCCGGGACGGGAAGAAAACGAATGCCGATCCCGTGCCGGTCGAAGAATTTTCCGGCGTTTAAGCGGTCCTTAGGTGCGCCGATTCCGGACATTTCATGCAGTGAAAGCTCCATCTCATGGCCCTGCCTTACGATGCTCGCAGTCAGTCCTCCGGGGCAGTTCCGCCGCTCCAGAACGAGTACCGACAGTCCGGCTTCTGCAAGCTCGATGGCGGCCGAAAGCCCGGCGAGCGCCCCGCCGATGATAATGGTGTCGTAATGATCCCGGTAGTATTTCATATCGTCTCCGCGCTTTTAAGCTTCTTCTAAAAAAGGCGTTTCACTTCCGTTTAAGAGGATGTTTTCGCCCGGGGTTCCTGTCATATTGTAGCATACCGGGAAGGGAATTGCACGAATTATTTCATTTTCAATTCCTGTATTCTTTTATTCCGGTCCCTCTCCCGGGCAAAAAGCGTTTGACAGGCCGGCCGGACTTTTGTTATAATTATATAAGCTATACGATATTTGAAGGGAGGCTGCTTCATGGACAGAACCAAACTGATCAGAGAATTTGAAAAAATATACGGCGCAGGCGGAGAAATCGTCACGGTTTTTTCACCGGGACGCGTGAATTTAATCGGTGAGCATACCGACTATAACGGCGGACATGTGTTCCCCTGCGCGCTCACCATCGGAACCTACTATGCGGCGAGAAAAAGAGAGGATACGAAAGTTCATTTCTACTCCGGCAATTTCCCGCGTCAGGGCGTTGTGGAGCGGGATATTGTCTCGGACCTTCCGTTCAACCCGAAGAAAGGCTTTTCCAACTATCCGATGGGCATGGTCTGGACCTATGCCGAACACGGAATGAAAATCGACAGGGGGTTTGACGTCTATATCTTCGGAACCATTCCGAACGCGTCCGGACTCTCTTCCTCCGCGTCCATTGAAGTCGGCATGGGAAAAGTCCTGAATGAACTGTACGGCTTTGCGGTTCCGAATCTTGACATTGCGCTTTACGGCCAGTTCTCGGAGAACCGCTATAACGGCGTGAACTGCGGAATCATGGATCAGTTTGCGGTTGCAATGGGGAAAAAGGACTGCGCAATGTTCCTGGATACCGCGACGCTTCAGTATGAATACGCTCCGGTGCGCTTAGAGGGCATGAAGATTGTCATTTCGTGCACCAATAAGAAGCGCGGACTCGCGGATTCCAAATACAACGAGCGCAGGTCCGAGTGCGAGACAGCGCTTTCAGAGCTTCAGAAGGAACTTCCGATTCAGGCGCTCGGCGAACTGACGGAAGAAGAATTCGAAGCGCATAAAGACCTCATTAAGAGCGAAGTGCGTTACAGAAGAGCGCGCCATGCGGTCTATGAAAACAGACGTACAATCAAGGCTGTGGAACTTCTGAAAGCAGGCGATATTGAAGCTTTCGGGAAGCTGATGAACGAGTCTCATCTGTCGACAAAGGACGACTATGAAGTGACCGGAATCGAACTGGATACGATTGCCGAAGAGTCCTGGAAAATCGACGGCTGCATCGGCGCCCGCATGACCGGAGCCGGTTTCGGCGGATGCGCGGTAGCCATTGTGAAGGACGAGGCCGTAGAGAACTACATTCATACCGTCGGAGAAAAATATAAAGCGAAAATCGGTTATGCGGCGGATTTCTATGTCGTTGAGATCGGCGACGGAACCTATGTGATGAGCTGAAGGACGGAAGCGTCTACCAAGGCTCGGGCTCCGTTCTCTGTGTAAAGACGCGGCCTAAAGCTTACTGTCCTGACGGAAGTGAACAGGCACTTCTTAGGGGAAAGGATTGTTTATGTTTACTGATGCAGTATCAAAACTGATCTGCTATGCCAATGATACGGGGATTCTTCCGAAGGAGGAGAATGTCTATGCGCTGAACCAGCTGCTGGCCTTATTCGGCGAGGACGCCTTTGTCGGGGATATTCCCGAAGGGAAAAATACCTCTGACGTCCGGGAGCTTCCGAAGATCCTCGGGGAGCTTCTTGACTTCGCCGCCGAAAAAAAGCTGCTTCCGGAAAATACCGTGACCTACCGGGATCTGTTTGATTCGCGGATCATGAACTGCGTCATGCCGCGGCCGATGGAAGTGATCCGGAAATGGAATGAACTTTTCAAAGAAGATAAAAAAGCCGCGACCGACTGGTTCTATAAATTCAGTCAGGATACGGATTATATCCGGCGCTACCGTCTTGAAAAGGACGTACGCTATACGACGGATTCCAAATACGGGCCGATCGTCATTACAATCAACCTAAGCAAGCCCGAGAAGGATCCGAAGGCGATCGCAGCGGCGGGAAAGATGAAGTCCTCCGCCTATCCGAAGTGCCAGCTCTGCCGGGAAAATGAAGGCTACATGGGCCGCGTGAACCATCCGGGGCGTTCAAATCACCGGATCATTCCCATGGAGCTTGCAGGCGCAAAATGGGGCTTCCAGTACTCGCCCTACGGCTACTACAATGAACACTGCATCCTGCTCAATATGGAGCATGTGCCGATGAAGATCGAGCGCGCGACCTTTGACAAGCTCTTAAGCTTTGTGGAGGAAATGCCGCATTACATGCTCGGTTCGAATGCAGACCTGCCGATTGTGGGCGGATCGATTCTTTCTCACGACCATTACCAGGGCGGACGCTTCGATTTCCCGATGGCGCTTGCGGATGTCGCTGAAACTGTGGAAATGCCGGACTTTACGGACATTTCCGTCGGAATCGTCAACTGGCCCTTAACCTGCATCCGCCTGCAGGGCAAGGACAAAGAGCGGATGATCGAGCTTGCCGACAGGATCTTAACAGCCTGGCGCGGGTATTCGGACGAAGAGAACTTCATCTTCGCCGAAACGGACGGCGTTCCGCATAATACCATCACGCCGATCGCGCGTATGAAAGACGGGGATTTCCAGTTGGACCTGGTGCTGAGGAACAACATTACGACCGAGGAGCGGCCGCTTGGCGTCTATCATCCGCGGCCGGAATATCATCATATCAAGAAAGAAAATATCGGCCTCATTGAAGTCATGGGAATGGCGGTGCTTCCCGCCCGGCTGAAAGAAGAGCTGTCGAAGCTTCAGGAGGCGGTTCTTCAGGGCGAAGACCTCCGAAAGATTCCGGAGCTTGAGAAGCACGCCGACTGGGCGGAAAAATGGATCGATGAATACCCGGAGGTCCAGGAGATGATCCGGCGCCGCGCATCCGGGGCAACGGACCGAATGCGCCTTCAGGAAATCGTCGACCGGGAGGTCGGCAAAGTCTTTGCCGGTGTTCTCGAGGACTGCGGAGTCTATCCCTGCAGCGAAGAGGGGAGAGAAGGCGTGAAGCGCTTCCTCGCATCAGTATAAAATCAGACAGCCGGGAAGGAGGAGGCTTTTCCTGCCGGCTGTGAACAATAACATTCGGAGAAACATAGAAAATGGCTAAGAAACCCTATTACATTACGACGGCGATTGCCTATACTTCGGGCAAGCCGCATATCGGAAATACCTATGAAATCATCCTTGCAGACGCGATTGCCCGTTTCAAGAGAATGCAGGGATATGACGTGCGCTTCCAGACGGGAACCGACGAGCACGGCCAGAAGATCGAACAGAACGCGGAGAAGGCCGGCGTCACCCCGAAAGAATTTGTGGACGGCGTCGCGGGCGAAATTCAGCGGATCTGGGACCTTGTCGGCACTTCCTATGACCGTTTCATCCGTACGACCGACGAGGACCACGAGAAGGCTGTACAGAAGATTTTCAGGAAACTGTATGACAAAGGCGATATTTACAAGGGACAGTACGAAGGCCTTTACTGCGTGCCGGACGAGTCCTTCTTTACGCCCTCCCAGGCGCCGGACGGCCTCTGTCCTGACTGCGGCAGACCGCTCGTCAAGGCGAACGAAGAAGCTTATTTCTTCAAGATGAGCAAATATGCCGATCGCCTGATCAAGTATATCAATACGCATCCCGAATTCATCCAGCCGGAGTCCCGGAAGAATGAAATGCTCAATAATTTCCTGCTGCCGGGCCTGCAGGACCTCTGTGTCTCCAGAACCAGCTTTACCTGGGGCATTCCGGTCGACTTTGATCCGCGGCACGTGATCTATGTCTGGATCGACGCGCTTTCAAACTATATCACCGGTCTTGGCTACGATGTGGACGGATCCGGCGAGCTTTATCAGAAATACTGGCCGGCGGATGTGCATCTGATCGGAAAGGATATCCTGAGATTCCATACGATCTACTGGCCGATCATGCTGATGGCGCTCGATGTGCCGCTTCCGAAGCAGGTCTTCGGCCATCCGTGGCTCTTACAGGGCGGCGAGAAGATGAGTAAGTCGAAGGGCAACGTAATCTATGCGGACGACCTTGCGTCGATTTTCGGCGTGGACGCGGTGCGCTATTTCGTGATGCACGAAACGCCCTTTGAAAACGACGGCATCATTACCTGGGAGCTTGTGATTGAGCGCTTCAATTCGGATCTGGCGAACACGCTCGGAAACCTTGTGAACCGCACGATTTCGATGACAAACAAATATTTCGGCGGTGAGCTGAAGAATACCTATGCCGAAGAACCTGTGGATGCGGAGCTGAAGAATGCAGCAAGAAAGGCAATCAACGACACGCAGAAGTGCATGGAGACGCTTCATGTGGCGGATGCGATTACCGAGATTTTCAACCTCTTCAAGCGCTGCAACAAGTATATCGACGAGACGACCCCGTGGATCCTCGGCAAAGACCCCGAAAAGAAGGACCGTCTCTCGACCGTTCTCTACAATCTCGCGGAGGCCATCATGACCGGCGCTTCGCTTCTTGCCCCCTTTATGCCTGAAACCGCCGGGAAGATCGCGAAGAGCTTCAGCACGGAGCTCTGTGATTTCGAAGGCCTGGCAGGCTTCGGAAGCGTCGTAAAGTCCGGCACGAAGGTTGTCGAAAAGCCCGAAATCCTCTTCCAGCGCCTTGATGAGAAGGAAACGATGGAGAAGGTGAAGGTGATCATGGACGCGCAGAAGGCGGCTGCGGAAGCTGCGAGGGCTGCGGAGGAGAACACCTCATCCGGCCCTGTGGGCCACCTTCCCCTCGAGGGGAAGGCTGTAGATGAAGGCACCGGGCTTCCCCTTGAGGGGAAGCTGTCAGCGGAGCTGACTGATGAGGTGTCTCCCGAAATCGACACCCTCTCCGAAAAGAAGCTTGAAATCACCTTCGAGGATTTCGGAAAGATGGAGCTTCGCGTGGGTGAAGTCATTGCCTGCGAAGCGGTTCCGAAGTCGAAGAAGCTTCTGTGCTCCAAGGTGAAGATCGGAAACCAGGTGAAGCAGATCGTCTCCGGCATCCATGCCTGGTATACGCCCGAAGAGATGGTCGGAAAAAAGGTGATGGTGCTGGTGAACTTAAAGCCCGCGAAGCTTGCAGGCGTGCTTTCCGAAGGCATGCTTCTGTGTGCGGATGACGGCAAAGGCGGCGCCTGTCTGATGACGCCCGAGAAGGAAGTTCCTTCGGGCGTGGAAATTTCATAATATCATCGATGGATCAGTAGGGGATCCGGCACGAAGGGAGAGAACCCAAAGTGCCGGATCCTTTGGATTCATCTCTTGACACGGTGCACATTTTCCTTTATAATCTTTTCTGTTTGAAGCCTGCAGGAAGCGGCTTTTATGGTGCAGAAGCACGACATATTCTCTGAGGGGACGGAAGCGTTCCTCAAACTTGTTTTGACAGTGCCTGAAGGCGCATTTTCCGGCTGAAGCCGGTGTATGTGCAAAGGACACTGTTTTTCTTTTCAGGAGGGTTGAATATGCATATGGCTGATGCACTGGTGAACCCGGTCGTTGCGGGCACCATGTACGCGGCTTCCGCCGGCGCTGCGGGAGTATCGATCTTTAAGGTTCGTCAGGAGGATAACCAGAAGAAGATTCCCCTTATGGGGATTATGGGCGCGTTTGTCTTCGCAGCCCAGATGATTAATTTCACCATTCCGGGGACAGGCTCCTCCGGGCACCTCTGCGGCGGAATGATGCTTTCGGCGCTTCTCGGGCCCTGGGCGGGGTTTTTGACAATGATCGGCGTCCTTCTCATCCAGTGCCTGTTCTTCGCGGACGGCGGACTTCTGGCGCTCGGATGCAATATCTGGAACATGGCGTTTTACGGATGCTTTGTCGGCGCACTTGTCATCTGGCGTCTGATCATGAAAAACGGCGCTTCCCGCGTGAAGATCATCCTGGCTTCCGTCATCGGCTGCGTGCTGACGCTGCAGATGGGCGCTTTTTCCGTAACCATTGAGACTATGCTTTCCGGCGTGACGGAGCTTCCTCTGAAGACCTTTGCCGCTGCCATGCAGCCGATTCATCTGGCGATCGGGCTCGTGGAAGGACTGATTACGGCGGCGGTGCTTCTTTTTGTGTATGAAGCCCGGCCCGAGCTTCTCTGGGGTGTCGGAAAGACGCAGAAGGAAGCGAAGCTTTCCTTCGGCTGGACGCTTGGCATTCTCGGTATTCTCACGGTCCTTGTCGGCGGTGTGCTGTCTCTTGCGGCGTCCTCTCTTCCGGACGGCCTGGAATGGGCGATCGGCAGAGTCACCGGGTCGGAGGAGCTGGCGGCGGCAGAAACGGGGATCTATGCGGCGGCAGAAAAGGTGCAGAGCACGACATCCTTCCTTCCGGATTACGCATTCAAGGGTTCTGATTCGGCTGCCGGAACGACGGTTTCGGGAATCGTCGGGGCGCTGATTGTCGTCGCAGTCATGATCGCTGCAGCACTCCTGTTCCGTTTCTTCAGGGGCAGGAAGAGGAAGAAAGCCGGGATGCAGTAAACCTTTCGATGAAGGGGTTCTCCGGGACTATTGATTAATTGCCCTGTAAAGGGGCGGGGTTTCATGAATAAAATCGGTCAGGCAATCAGCGAGATACAGTCTTTGGAAACACTTTCCAAAGAAGACAGGTGGGTGAATCGGCTTCACCCGCTTTCAAAGCTGTTCCTGACCGTTTTTTATATTGCCGTCACGGTATCGTTTCCGAAATACGACCTGTCGGGACTGCTTGTAATGGCGCTCTATCCGGCGGCGGTCTTCCTCGTTTCGGAGCTGTCGTTTAAAGATGCTTTACGACGCCTCAGGGTCGTTCTTCCGCTTGTTGCGGCCGTCGGGATTCTGAATCCGTTTTTTGACAGGGAAGTCGTCCTGACCATCGGAAGCGTGCAGGTATGGGGCGGCGTGCTGTCCATGCTGACCCTGATGATCAAGGCGGTACTTACGGTCCTTTCAGGCTATCTTCTGATCGCGACGACGCCGATTGAGAAGATCTGCTATGCGCTGCGTATCATTCATATTCCGAAGGTGTTTGTTGTCGTCGTTCTCTTGATTTACCGGTATGTGACGGTGCTCCTACAGGAAGCGCGCAGAATCACGCAGGCGTATGCGCTTCGTGCGCCGGGACAGAAAGGCGTGCACTATAAGGTCTGGGGCTCGCTTCTGGGGCAGATGCTTCTTCGTTCCATGGACCGCGCAAATGATCTTTATGACAGCATGCTCCTTCGCGGCTTTGACGGTGAATTCCATACCGGTGCGAAGGAAAAGCTGAAGCCTTCGGATTTTCTGTGGCCGGTCCTGTGGGGCGCGATCATTATCCTTTTACGGCTCTTTCCTGTGGCGGAGCTTCTCGGAGGACTGTTTCTATGAGCCATGTCCATATTGATGTTGAAAACCTGAGCTTTTCCTATGAAAGCGGAACCCCGGTACTCCGGGAAATGAATCTCCACGTCTCTGAAAATGAATCGGTCGGAATTATCGGCGCGAACGGCGCCGGCAAATCGACCTTTCTGAAGCTCCTGGTCGGGCTGAACCTGAACTTTACGGGCAAGGTGCGCATCGAGGAGATTCCCCTTGAGAAAAAGACCCTCCCGAAAATCCGCGAGAAGATCGGCTATGTTTTCCAGGATTCCGACAGCCAGCTCTTTATGACGACAGTCGGGGAGGACGTAGCCTTCGCTCCGAGAAACTACGGCCTTCCGGAGGAGGAAGTCGAAAAGAGAGTGCAGGAGGCGCTTGAAAAGGTGCATATTGCGCATCTTCGGGATAAATCGATCTTTAAGCTGTCGGGCGGCGAGAAGAAGCTCGCGAGCCTCGCGACCATCCTTTCCATGACGCCGGACATGATTTTCCTGGATGAGCCCTCCGTGGCGCTCGACCCCAGAAACCGGAGAAACCTGATCCGGGTCCTGAATGAATTCGGACATCTGAAGCTCATCGCCAGCCACGATCTGGACTTTATCTGGGATACCTGCAGCCGTGTCATACTGATCAGCGGCGGACAGCTGATCGCCGACGGAACAGCCGACGAGATCCTGCGCGATCAGGCGCTGCTCGAAGAAAACGGCCTGGAGCTTCCGCTGTCGCTGACCGAAAGGAAGTGAAGGCTCCCCCATTCAAAATGCTTCGCATTTCTCCTGGGAGCTGAACCGGAAACACAAAGTTTTCACTTGCCAATCCGATGGTTTGCGTGTATACTGTATATGTGAGAATTTACATATCTACGGGAAGGAAGTGATCAGCGGATGCGAATGGAGAAAATTAATTCAAGCCAGATCAGGATCGTGATCAATAATCAGGATCTTATGGAGTGGAAACTGTCCATTCGGGAAATGAAATATGGAAGCCGCGAGACGACCGAACTTTTCCGGCAGATGATTCAGAAAGCGGCACAGCAGTTCTCCTTCAATCAGGACGGGCTTCCTCTGATGATCGAAGCGGTTCCGATCGGACCGGAGGAGCTTTTGCTGATTATTTCGGCGGTGGAGGACGCGGAGGAGCTGGATCCTCATTTTGCTTCCTTTGCGCCCCCGAATCCTGCGCTTCCCGGCTTTTCCGGGGACCGCGAGGAAAATCAGCTGGAAACCGGACATAGTGACAAAGGTCTGCGCACGGTAGTCCTCTCCTTTAAGGACATTGATTCCGTCATGGAGTTTTCCTGGTCGATCGGCGCCGGCTTCAGCGGCCCGACAGCACTGTACAGGGACAAGGCGTCGAATGCGTTCTACCTGGTAATGCAGAAACCGGAGGAGATGGAAAAGGATGCGTTCATGCATTTTTTGAACAGTCTTCCGGAGTATGCGGATGTTGTACCGGAATCGGGGATGCTTTACGGATATCTGTCGGAGCACGAGACGCCGGTGATGGAGGATGCGGTGAAAAAACTGGCCGGACTTTAATTTCGGCAGGATTTCTGCCTGAAGGATGAGATATTAAGGAACATTTCGACAGGATACAGACGCTGCAAAAGAGAGGGGATTGTTTTTCTCCGTTTTTTGCAGCGTCTTTGAGTGAAGAAGGAGGGACGTATGTGATGTGGAACCGAATGATGATTGCTGTCGGCGGCATCTGTTTACTGATTGCGTTTTATCTGCTGACAAGAATCCGGCGCTTCGGCTTTATTAAAAATCTGGCGGTGAATCATCCCGTGCTGTCCTGGATCCTTCCGGCAGCGGCAGTTGCGGCAGTTGCGCTTGTGTTCCTCCTCGTCTTTAATGTGACGACGATGGCCGTGGTTCTGCTGCATCTCATGATCGGATTCCTGCTGACCGATTTCATCTTCCTGTTTCTTCCGAAGGGCAGCACGAAAGACCTGCAGTGCACGATCGCGCTCGCGCTCACCGTTCTGTATCTCGGGATCGGCTGGATCAATGCGCATCATGTTTTCCGGGTCAGCTATGAGCTTACGACAGAAAAAACGCTTCCGAAGGAAACGCTTCGCATTGTGGAGATCGCGGATTCGCATCTGGGAGTGACCATCTTCGGGCGGAATTTCCAGAACGAAGTGGACCGTATCCAGGCGGAAAACCCGGATGTGGTCGTAATCGCCGGCGACTATGTGGACGACGACAGCAGCAGGGAAGACATGATTGCGTGCTGTCAGGCGCTCGGAACGCTCGACACGCCCTACGGAGTTTATTTTGTCTTCGGTAATCATGACAACGGCTATTTTAACTATCGGAACTTCAGCTCACAGGAGCTCCGGGAAAACCTCACGGCGAATAATGTGATTATTCTCGAGGACGAGTCGGTGATTCTCGGGTCTGAGAAAGCGGACTCGGCGTCTGCGGGAGAGCATTTTGATGTCGGAGGGTTCTATGTCATCGGCCGCAGGGACCGTTCGATGAGAAACCGCCTGTCGGCAGGAGAACTGACAGAAAACCTGCACTCGGACCGTTATCAGATTATGCTCGACCATCAGCCGAACGACTATGCTGCCGAGGCGGCATCCGGCGCGGACCTGGTGCTGTCGGGGCACACGCATGGCGGGCATATTTTCCCGGCGGGCCAAATCGGGCTCATGATGAAGGCGAACGACCGGGTGTACGGGCATGAAAAAAGAGAGGGGACGGACTTTATCGTCACCTCCGGCATCTCCGGATGGGCGATTCCATTCAAGACCGGCTGCTGGTCGGAATATGTCGTGATCGATGTCCGGGAAAGATGACTCAGAGTCCGCCGCTCATAAGGAAAAAGAAGCAGGCGGCACTGCAAATTTAAAATTGAAAAAGGAACATAAAGTTTAAATGAAAAACGTTGAAAACAAGGACAATCTCAAAACCAGGGGAAAAACTTATTGGGTCGCTGTCAATGCGATCATTGCGGCGCTGTACGCGTCTCTCACCATTGCCATTTCGCCGATTGCCTATGGCGAGATCCAGTTCCGTCTGACGGAGATGCTGATCTTCCTGGCATTTTACAACAAGCGCTATATTCCGGGGCTGATCCTCGGCTGTTTTCTGGCAAATCTCGCTTCGCCGATGCTGGCGTATGATCTGACCTTCGGAACGGCGGCGACTGCGATTGCCGTGACCGGGATTTACTTTGCCGGAAAGCTGATCAAAAACGAGACCGCAGGCCTCTTCACAGCGCCTCTGATCGGCGCCGTCGCAAACGGGCTTCTCGTGGGACTCGCGCTGCATCTGGCTTTTGATATGCCCTACTGGATCAATGCGCTTTATGTCGCGATCGGCGAGTTTGGCGTACTGGTTCTCGGAGCGGTTGTCTTCCTTTCGATCGGGAAAATCTCCGTGGTCCGGAAAGCCCTGTACTGGCGCTTCTGATCCCCGGTACGGCGGCTTCGTTCACGCCGGGATTCAGGATCTTCATACCGGTTTTACGAAACGGAAAAAGTCCATCGTACCCTTTTCGGTACGGCGGACTTTTTTTGACCCTGGCAGTTGACCAAATATCGACAGTGACAAATCGGCGGTCTCCCTTTTGGAAGAGGCTGTGCAGTGCTATAATACAGAATACAGGAGGAAGAAAGCATGTTTTCTGAACGGCTGAACAGTGTGCTGGAGCTTCTGCAGATGACACCGGCGGAATTTGCCCGCTCCGCGCATATTGACAAATCCTATATCAGCAGGATGCTGAGCGGACAAAAAGTGCCGAAAAAGGGCGGCGATGGACTGAAGCATCTTGCGAAAAAGATCCTGGATGCTGCGGATGAGAAGAAAATGCGGGAAGCGCTTTTTTTGCTGATCGGTTCTGCAGCGCACGCCGGAAGCGAAGATGATCAGGCGAAGCTTATGGCTTGGCTTCTGCAGGGCGGGGAAGAAGATACCGAAGATTCCGGCAGGCAGGATGCGGAAAACGCCCGGATCTTCGGGGAGCGGCTCAGCGCGCTGATGGAGCTTGTCGGACTTTCCAATGTGCACCTCGGACGTTCCCTGAATATCGATCCCTCCTATGTCAGCCGCTTCCGGAACGGACTGCGTTATCCCGGTGCGAATCCGAAGCTGATGGATGAGCTGACAGCCCTGATTCTCGAGCGTTTGACCGATCAGGGAAAGACCGCGCTTCTCTCCAGGCTTTCCGGAATTCCGCCGGAGCGCCTCACGGAGCCGGAAGAAGCCTTCGGAAGTCTTTACGACTGGCTTTTCTGCAAAAGCCGTTCGGAACCGGAAGCCTATATTGAAAGCCTGATACAGGAGGTCGGAGAGCTTTCGGAAATGCAGGTCCCGATGTCTGATGCTTTGTCCGGGGAGGATATGGGTGCATCTGAGGAGGACAAAGCGGTCTACTATGGTCTTCCGGGACTTAGACAGGCCGTGCTTCGCTTCCTTCGCGGCGTGCTCCGAAGGGAAGAAAAGGAACTGTTCCTGTACTCTGACCAGAATATGGACTGGATGGTTCGGGATACGCGCTACCGGCAGCAGTGGGCGGGTCTGATGCGGCTGTGTATCTCCCGGGGAACCAGGATTGTGATCATTCATCATCTGAGAAGAACGCCCGATGAAATGACGGAAGCGATCAAGGACTGGCTTCCGGTGTATGCGACCGGGTTGATACAGTCCTATTACAGTACCCGGAAGAAAGGCGAGCGCTTTTCCACAACCGTTTTCCTCTGCCCGGGTTATGCCTGTATTCACGGCTCGAATGCAGCCGGAACGGAGAACGAGACGGGAATTTACCATTATGAGACAGCCCCGGAGCTTCTTGCGGCCGAGAGAATGAATTTTGACGCGCTGTTAAAGGACTCGAAAGCACTGGTAAAGCTTTACAGGACGGATCAGGAGGGCTTCATTGTACCCCAGGAGACCGGAAGAAGCGGCAGCGAAGAGGAGGTCGGTTCCGCCTGCCGGGAAGACAGAAAGAGTGCTGAACTGTCCGTCCGCCGGCCGGAAGAGGGGCACCGGAATGTACAGATCCTGATTTCAGATCACGCGGTCGCGCTGCGGCAGCTGAAAGAGCCGTATTTCACAGTGTTTTCGGAGCATCCGGCGCTGTACAAGGCTTTTTCTGAGTATATCGGGAAACTGAAGAAGGAAAGAAATCAGGAGGGAGAGCCCAATGATTCAGAACCCCGGCAATGAAAAGACAGCTAAGAAAGAAACGGCTGCGGAACTTCAGGCGGAGGGCGGAGTGCCGGCCGGCAGGAATTACACACAGGTGACAAAGAATATCCAGCTGGGCTCAGACGGCGTGTACCGATGGATGTATGAATTCCGGATGATGAAAAATCCGACGATTCTGTTTACCCTCTGGAAGGTGCTGGGACTGTCGTTTGGAATCGTGGCGCTTTTCATGTTCGTGCTCGCCCTTCCGGACCTCATCCGTTACGGCCCGGACTTTTTCGAGACAGACTGGCGGGTGCCTGTGATCCTGATTGCGGTATTCCTGCTTATCAGCCTGCTTTCCTACCTGATCGCCGCGGCGGCCTTCGGCTGGAAATATATCGTGATTTTTGAAATGTCAGAGACCGGCGTTACCCACACGCAGCTTGCAAAACAATATCAGAAGATGCAGGCTTTCGGCATCCTGCTGGCGCTTGCAGGGGCGAAATCCGGAAATATCGGGGCTGTCGGACAGGGGCTTCTCGCGGCATCGAGGAATCAGAGCACGACGGAATTTAATCGGGTGCGGAAGATCAGACTGAAAAAGCGCAGGGACACGATTTTCGCGAACCAGCTGCTTTATAAGAACCAGATCTATGCGGAAAAGGAAGATTTTGACTTTGTGGCGGATTATATCATCCGTCACTGCCCGAACGCGAAGGTAAAAGGAAAGTGACGGAATCGGACGGATTTTAAGAGAAGGAGGGAAACAGCATGGCATTTTGCATGAATTGCGGCGCTCAGTGTAAGGATGATTCCAGGTTCTGCATGAGCTGCGGAAAGCCTCTGCCGGTGATGGAACCGATGAAGCAGCCGCAGCAGACAGTGCAGCCGGCGCGAGGCGTCTCACCGCAGCCGAATACACAGTCCGGGATTTCCCGGCAGATGACGCAGCAGATGCCGGGACAGCCGACGATACAGCCGGTACAGCCGCAGCCTGTCTATCAAGGGCAGACGGCGCCTGCGGCGAAGAAAACGAAACCGAAGTCAAATGGCCTGTGCTCTGCGGGCTTTGTGTTTTCCCTGCTGGGCATTTTCCTCTTCGGAATCACGAGTCTCTTCGGACTGCTGTTCTCCGTCTTCGGCCTGATCTCGGCCGGGAAAAAGAAGCAGGACGGAAAGGGCAAGGCGGTCGCCGGAATCATCATGTCCGTTCTGATGCTCGCCGTGATGCTTCTCATTTTCGTATTCCTGAGAGATCCTCTTATGGACAAATACGAGCAGCTGACCGGAAGAGCCTTCCCGACGCGGAAGGTTACGGTCGAATACGACGATCTCATGACGAATTCCGGCTGGGTCGTGGCGGAAGACGAAACCTGCATCCGGTTCAATGAGAAGGATCATACCTTCAGGAATTATATCAGATATCTTGAGACTTCCGACTACTATATGACCGGTCATTATGAGATGACAGACGGCAGGAAAGCGGTCGAGTATTTACAGAAAAAGATCGGAGACGCCTGTCTTTCGGAAGACGAGATTGAGGATATTCTGGGTTCCGACAACCGCTGCCGGGAGGATAATCTGCTGGCATTGAGCTGCGATTACGAAGCATTTGTCTGTCAAGGCGAGTCGCAGGATGACTTTGAGACGGTCACCAGACATTTTTACGGGTTCTACGTTCTGATAAATAAATGGGACCGGGTTTATAACGCCATTGAGATGCATAACCTGGAAACCGGCGCTTCCTTTGTGCTGATCAGGGAGGACCAGTATATTGATTACAGTGTTGAGCACGAAACCGATCCGAACGAAAGCGCGGAGCCGGACGAGTCTGACAACTGAAGATCAGCTGTCTTCAGAATGGAGGTTTTGATATGATGATGAAAGCTTTAATGATTCGGTCCGTCTGTGCGCTTGTTCTCGCGATACGGCTTATCGGTTCGGTTGTGATGCCCGACAGCTGTGACTCCTGGGATTTCTCGAAAAGAAAAGCTACATTGAAGGATCACGTCGAAACAATCAATTACTACATCCGGGAGAACGTCACTCACTTCGGAAGTGAATTAACAGCGGATGAGCTGAAGGTGAGTCTTGCCACCTTCCAGAATCTACAGGCGAAACTCAGCGGGAAACTGATGTGCGAAATCGACGAAGTGAAATACTATTATCCGAGATTTGTTCTGGAGAGAAATGACCAGGGTTATACCGTTACGGAGGAAACGAAGTATTATATTCACCCGCTCAACGGGGATGAAAACGGCGTTTATAAGGGAGTTGCTGTCTCGATCTTTTATAATGAGGAGATGGAAGCAGAGACTGAGGAGAATGTGAATGCATTTAACGCGAAACTCGCGAGTCTTGGGGGCAGTTACATTACATCAGCACAGATCGGCGAGTATAAGAAACGGGTTGATGCATTTAACCAGGAGTACAATAATAAGCTTCTGGGTTTCTGTAAAAAGCATAATCATCCGCTCTACGCCCCGGTCGTCGAGGTATCGGTGTTCACGGAAGCCGGTTATAAGGGTGTTATAGGCAGCGGCGCTCCGATACCCGAGGCGGTCGATCCTTTAAGTGCTCTGTGGGAGGTACACGTCGGCGCCGAGGATCCGCACGGGTGTCGTCACATAATGATTTTCCATACGATGTACTTAGAGCCTCAGGACGCCATTTCAACAGCGGAAATGATACGGCAGTCCAAACAGGCAGAAAACGGCACACCCGACGGGACCACGGAGATTGCCGCCGGATCCTATATGATTCCGGATGTACCGGTAACAATCAAATGATTCCGGAGATCACTCTTTTCGGCCTTACGCTCGAAACCTATTCAATGATGGCACTTCTGGCGGCTGTCACGTTTGCGGCGATGAGCTTTTGGCCTCTCAGGCGCTGCGGGCTGCCGCTTTGGAGTGTCATCCTCCTGCTGGTTTTGATCGCAGCCGCGTTTCTCGTGGGGGCGAGGCTGTGGAATGTCGCCGTCAATCCCGATTCCTATGGCGAAAACCGGCCTTGCTATACCCTGAGAATGACCGGCTTCAGCATGTACGGCGGGATCGCGGGGGCTATGACTGTGCTGCTCTTTACGGCGCTGATTGCCCGCATCCGTCCCTTGAAAATGCTGGACGCCGTGACAATCCCCGGCGCCGCCGCGTTCTGCACGGCCCGCATAGGCTGCTTCCTTAGCGGCTGCTGCGCCGGGAAGGAAACTGGTCTTCCCTGGGGCGTCTGTTTTCCTTCGGAGTCCGGCGGTCTGTCCGAAGCCATTGTTCACACGCCGGCCGTCCATCCGACGCAGCTTTATGAGCTGGTGCTCGCGCTTCTCGGGATCCCTCTGTGCCTCCTGCTCGTAAAGAAGCTGCGCCCCGGATCCGGCGGACGCTTCTTTCTCTACGCCGCGTGGTTCAGTACGATGCGGCTCGTCGTCCATCCGCTCCGGGTGTTTCCGTATTCTCCGCTGGTGACAAATATCGTATATCCATTGCTTTACTATGTCCTGATTGTTCTTGCAGTATTTCTGTTCATAGCGGCCTGCCGGAAGAACAGGCGCATCGGGGAGATGAAAGAGCTGTAGTTCTTCAGAGATATTCAAAAGGCAGAGACAGCTTTTTATGAGGAGCTTGCCATGTCAAAGTATTGTGTTCATTGTGGTTATCAGATGGATGATACGGCCGGATTCTGCATGAGATGCGGGAAACCTGCATTAGTAACGCGGAACAGCGGCACGCAGCCAGTCCCAAAACCCCCGCTTCAAAACGGCTTTTCAGGCGCCGCACAGACAGCGCAGCCCACATCTCGTACGGCGGCGCAGACAGGTCAAACCGTATCTTGGAAGGTGCCGCAGGTTTCCGGCATTGTGAATAAGATCCGTTTTCCGGAGGGACAGCGGGAGGTGATTCTCGATCTGATTGCGGGACTGGACGGCGCAGCCGGGAACAGCGCGGCAGGAGCAGTTTCGGCCACAGCAAATATCCGGAATCCCTTCCTGACGCTGTTCTCAGGCGCCAGATCACTCGTTTTCGGTTTTCCGAATCTTCTGAAAAATCCGAAAGCCCTGATCATTGCGATTGCGCTGACGATTCTCTGGACAGTCCTCGGCATCGTGAACTGGCGGGGCAATACAAATCTGTTCACGGATATTCTCTCCTGGCCGGTTTTCGCGAAAGCGGGGCTCGGCGGCGGAATCATGGGAATCTTTGGCGGAATTGTCGGAAAAGGCCTGATCGGCGCCGGCTTCGGATCCTTAGTCAACGGAGGCGCAAAAAGGTTCGGACAGGGCGTAAAGGACATTTTCCGCGTGAAAGGCATGAATCTCGGAAGCCTGCTTTTCGGAATCGGACTTTCGGGGCTGATCTATGTATTTTCTGCCGGATATGCGGGGCGCGGCGGCTCGATGGCCGGCATTTGCGGCCTGTTTCTCTCGCTTGGCGCTGTCACGTCAAAAACCGGCTTTATCCATTCCTTTGCCGCGTCTCTTTCCGCGAGGGAAGAAGGAAACGGCGCAAAATCCCTCGTTCCTCAGCAGTACAACAGTTTCCTCGGCGGCTCGGCGGGCGGCTTTGCGCTGTTTGTGACGCTCAGCGGCATTTTCGGGATCCGGGAAACCGGTCCGGTCTGGTATATCATTCTCCTTCTTTTCTGCATCGCGGGCATCGTCCTGATGCTCGTCACGCATAATAAGAAAAGCGCCGGGAAGGCCTCGGCGGTTCTGGCGGCGCTGGCCCTTTTTCTGGGGCACGCGGCGCTTTTCGCGCTTCCTGTCCGGGCGGCGGAGGAGAAAGATTCCGGTTACTGGGAGCTTGTCGAGCAATTTGACGAGCACTCAGACAGTCTGTTGCGTGAAGGCTACGGATATACGGAGGAACTGAAAGGTTCCGCTTCGACGGGCTTTTACGCAGTCAATACGATTACCGCGGATGGGTACCGCTTTTCCTATACGAGTGAGGAGAACCGGCACCACGACGGCACGAGCTGCAAGGGAGAATACGGAGACGCTTCCTGGACTTTCTCTCCGCTGCCGCCATCCCGCCTGAATCCGGGCGAAAAATATACGATCGAAGCGGATGTGACAGGAAGCTGTTCCGCGCATATCGTCGGCGTCGGCGCCCAGGTCATGATCTCCTATATGTTTTCCAAGGAAAGCAACAGCTATTCCTACTTCCGGGACAGTGAAGACCGGTATGTCATTACGCCGAGTGAAATCCGCCAGGATGAGGGAACGGACGGTTCGATCGGGGCTTATGTCGGACCCTTTCATGGGACCTTCAGCGCCACAATTCCCGAAGGAAACTCCGGCTCGAGTGACAGCCTGTATATCCGCTTCCACATAAACTCCGGAAGCTGCTATATTGATACCTGGTATCACTATCACTGGGTGGACACCTCGGAAGCCGCCGTTACATCGGAAGCCTTGACGGAATCGGAAGAGGGCACTGACGAGGCAGACATCAGAGAGTCCGAAACAGATCCGGAGGACGAGTCCGATGCCTCGGAAGAAACCAGCTCCGAGCGTGAATACATCATCCAGACGGAGGAGACCGACGCAGAAATCAATCCAGGCGAGGACGAAGGCACACCGATCATTGCGCTCATCATTACGGGCACGGTCGGGACGGCTGTCGGAACCGCCGCGGCCGGTGTCTCCTCGAAGGACGATGATAAAAAGAAAAAGTCCTACAAAATGCATATCTACAAGGAATTCGGCGATACGATCCGCCCCGGGGAGGAAGTTCCTGTCTATGCGCGGATTGTCGAGGTCATCGGCGGCACCGAATACGACCGGCCCGGGCTTACGAAGGATATCGTGATCCGGAGTCATGACGAGGTCTTCATTACCGAGATGTACGCGGCCCTTGCCGGAAGCTATAAGTGCGCGCTAGTCCGGATCAATCCTGCGCAGGAGGTCTCAAACGAGGGCGTCATCGACTTCATTTACCGCGGTGAAGGCGGCGTCTTCATCAACAGTGTCACCTTCAAGGCTAAGATGCCGGAGATCATTTTCTATCAGGACAATATGGCGCTCATCGCGAAGGACGAGCGGGGCGGAGAAGTAGCCTTTACGGTCGACGGACTGATCCCCGAGAAAACGACGGTCGAACTGTGCTTTATCGAAGGCAACTGCTACGAAACTGAGCTTGTCCAGGCGGTGGAGGAGGGGACGGAGCGGCCAATTCCCGGTACCTGGTATGCATGCCTCGCTGATATCAACGAGGATGAGGGCGAGCCGGGCACTTATGCGCTGCATCAGCTTAAGGTCACGGCGACCGACGGCAAATATACCGCCGAAGGCGTTTTTCCCGTTTTTCGTGTGACGCTCGGGCTCTATGTCGGTGCGGATACACTGAACTGCTACCGGATCCTGAAGGAGTCGGCTGCAGGAAAGGAAGCCTGGGATCTGGAAGCCTCGGATTTCGATATTTCCTATACCCGGATCCCGGCATTTGTCGTCTGTGTGAATGAAGAAGAACACTGCATGTACTATAAACCTGCGCAGCCGAAGTTTACGATTACGCCGTTCGATCCTGAGGACACGATCATGCAGGACCGTCTCGACGGCATCGGCATTGAGTCGCGGCTTATTGATATCGGTGACAGCATTGCCGAGTATGCCTTCTTCTGTACGAAGGGCTGGCTCGAGCCGCCGCTTCGCCTGAAAGCGCGGTTCCTCGCGGAATACTTCGATACAGAAACCGGCGAGAAGTATACCTGTGACAAGACGGTCATGCTGCTGTCGCAGCAGTATTTTGACAAGCTGCCGATCTCCCGGCTGGAGTTTGACGACAGGGTGCGGGAATGGATTTTCAATGCCCGAAACATCATGGAGGACGTTCCGGGGCTCATGGACCAGCTCTGCTGCGAATATGTGCTCCTGACTGATCTCTATATGGGCTATGACGAGCATTTCGGTTATGATCCGATCCTGATTGCCCAGCTCCAGAAGAATTTCGAGCTCGGCGTTTTCCGGGCGCGGCGGCTGGAACTGAAAGAGGAGCAGGAATTGAATCTTCTGCGGGACAAGATCATCAAGAACGATGACAGTGTCTGGCGCGCGGTATCGAGGAGTTTTGCAAAGGTGTCGGATGACTATATTGATACCTGGGGCGGGATGGCCGTCCGGATGGCGCTCGGTTTCTTCACCGGCGGGCTTTCGGAGATTCCCTTTGTGGCGATGGACGTGAATAAGGCAGTGGATACTTACCTCGAGGATACGCCACTCGAGAACCGGACCTGGGGCGGCATCCTCTATGCAGGCGCGAAGCCGGTCGTCATTGCGGCGGCCACGGGTTCCGTGATGAAGGCCGCCGGTTTTGTCGCCGGCGGCATCAGGGCGAATCTTCCCGCCGGTGTCCGGTTCCGCGTCGGCCGTTTCGTCGTTGGCACGAAGCGGGCGGTCGTACGGAAGCTTCCGCTGAAGCTCCAGAGTGTGCTGAGAAACACGGAACGCACGAAGCGGCTCATCAAAATCGGGATGAAGGAATTGGCTGCGGAAATCAATTCCTATGATCCCAGGATCAAGTGGCGGGCCCAGAAGGAGGCAGCTGCGAGGCTCGACGCCGCGAATGCCGCCGCGAAGGCGCAGGCGGAGAAGGACGCTTTAATGATGCGAAATGCTCCGCGCTCGGAGAAGGGAAAGGTCATCGATACCCTGCAGCAGGCCGGGGAGCTCGACGGCGCGAAGAAAGCCGACCGCTTCAGGAAAGCCTGCGACCGCTGGCTTTCGGAGCACTCGGACGATGCGGCGAAAGAACTCCGGGAAGCATATTTTGAGGTACAGAGAAATACCTTTGCCCAGAACGCGCTGGAATTCAACGGGAAAACCGCCGGTGAAATTGCGAATAAGACGAAGATTGCGAGCCACTATATCCGCATGTACAACGAATGCAAACTCCAGTACATGGATAACCCTGCTGCGCCGATCATCAGGCGGAAAGCCGCGAAACTCGCGGGTGTCCGGGAGGAAGACGTGATCATTTATCGCGCGACGGGCAAGACGGCGGAGGATCTGAATTATTCGGTCATGCATGATTCGGATAACTCGGTGCTGATTCGTAACAGGGAAACAGGTATGACTTCTTATCTTGAGCGGCCGGCATCCAATGAGGCTGTGTATACCGGCTACTGCGAGGCGACGGGACAAAGCTATACGAGCGTGGAAGACGCAATGAAAAAGGGTGCGGTAAACAAGGTCGTGAACGTAACGAACGATCATCCGGAAGCCTACCGGGAATTCCGGAAAATCAAGACTACAAATGCCTTCTCCGAGCGCGGCATGCAGGCGAACATGGAGACCGCGAAGTACAAGATGACGAACGATATCGCGGAAATGGAGCATGGAGTCGACCGGCTGATGGCGGACAGAGCGAAACTGCAGCGGGTTATGCGGGAATGCGAGCAGTTCAATCTTCGCAGGACTTCGGAACTCAGCAAAGAGGCGCTTGAAATGACCGGCCTTATGGAAAAGGGCTATGAGGGCTGTCACCAGATCCCGAAGACCTATGACTGGAACGCTTCAAAGGACATTTACGCACAGTCCATGGGGATGAAGTCGGGCTTCTCGGATCGGAGCAGGCTCATGGTCGAACGCTGCCGGCTCGTGGAGAACCAAGGACCGTTTAAGATGTCGATGGGCGAGATGCACGACCTCCTGCAGATGGAGGGAACGACGCATGAGAAGGCGATGTCCGAGATGGTGCTGGATTTCAAAACCATCAACGACAACGTCCGCACGGTGAACCAGAGCGGCAATAGCTGGTTCACGGACCCCGACCCGGGGAACGCCTTTACCGGCGGACTGCAGGGGCTTTCTGACGGCTCCAATTCCCGGCAGGAAGACTGATGAATGTGATGAATGGGGACAGGTCCCCGTGTATCACGTGTCAGGAGTATGCTGATTCGAGGGCAGCGGACAATGTATGCATGGAGACAGGGCAATTGTATCAAAATGATACGCGGGGCCTGTCCCCATACTACTTGAAAATCGCTCGGAGATGATTTAGAATGGATCACGTGAGGGAGGGAGAATATGAAACTGATTGATCTTCACTGTGACACCATTACGATGCTCGGGCACAGGAACGCGCGTCTTCGGGAGAACGACATGCACATCGACCTGATGAAGCTGAAGAAAGCGGATCAGCTTGCCCAGTGCTTGGCGATCTTTGTGCACCAGAAGTGGTGTGAAAAGAGCGGCGTCAGCCCCTATGATTATTATAAGCAGAATGTGGAGGTTTTCCGGCGGGAAATGCGGGAGAATGCGGACATGATCGCGCCGGCATTTTACAGCACGGAGATTCTTTTGAACGACGCGAAGGGCCTGATGTCGGGGATTCTCACGGTTGAAGCCGGAGAACCGCTCGAAGGCAGGACAGAGCGCGTCGAGGAATTCAAAGAAGACGGCGTGCGGATGATCACGCTGACCTGGAACTTTGAGAACGAACTCGGCTTCCCGAATACGATGGGCGGTCATCTGAAGCCGAAAGGGCGTGAGATTGTCGATGTGATGAATGAACTCGGGGTGCTGGTGGACGTCTCGCACCTGTCGGACGAGGGCTTCTGGGACGTCGTGGAGCTCTCCGGCGGAAAACATCCCGTCGTCGCCTCGCATTCCGATGCGCGTGCCCTCTGCCCGCACAGCCGGAATTTAACGGACGAAATGCTCCATGCGCTCGGAAATACCGGCGGTCTTGTCGGCATCAATTACTGCGCTGATTTCCTCAGAGAAGGCGCGAATGACGCCACGATGGAGGCCGTGCTGAAGCATACCCTGCATCTCATTGACAAGGCCGGCGTTGACCACGTGGGCTTCGGCTCGGATTACGACGGCATCGGCTCGACACTTGAGTGGAAGGACGCCTCCGGGACGCCCGAGCTTCTCGACTATCTGCACCGGAAAATATCCTGGGACGATCTCGAGAAGATTACACATAAAAACGCGCTCAGGGTTTTTTCCTGAGCGCATAGTGAAAAGGGAGGGCACGGCCGTATTCTCCGGCGGTGACGAATGCGGCTTAGCCGTTGTTACAGTTCTTCTTTCGCGGTCGAGATCCTGCCGAGGGAGACATTCAGGTTTCCGTTCCGCTCTCGGATTTCGTCGATAAAAGACTTCTCTTTTCCGGCTTCCTTCATGGTGATATTATAGCTGAGCTCGTAGACGGAGCCCATGCTCGCAGTACGGATGCGGGTCTCTTCGCGGGAAGCGGTATACTTCTCGAAGAGATCGTCAAATACACCTTCATAGTCGAGATTCTCCGGGATTGTGATGCGGAGTTCTTTTTCTTTCTTCCCTTCGCCGAACCGGCTCTTCAAAAGAACAAGCTGCACAAGGCACGCGATGACGACGAGGATGGCGGCGATGCCGACATAA
Source organism: uncultured Lachnospiraceae bacterium (assembly GCA_947168905.1). Lineage (GTDB taxonomy): Bacteria > Bacillota > Clostridia > Lachnospirales > Lachnospiraceae > UBA1267. The sequence goes on along the minus strand of CAMVNR010000016.1, from coordinate 7,876 downwards.
CCCATACCGGTCGCCAGACCGACAGCCATCGCGAGGAAGATCGAGACGAGTTCCCGGCCGCCGCCCTGTGCCGAACGGAAACGGATCAGACTGAATGCGCCTGCGACGGCGACACCGACGCCCAGATTTCCGTTTACCAGGGTGATCACGACCTGGATGATCAGGGGGAGCAGTGCCAGCGAGACCGCGAAACCCTTGGAATAATGGTTTTTATACATATAGGCAAATGCCGTGATCATGCCGAGGACGAGTGACACAGCGGCGCAGATCAGAAAACTTGTGAGCGTGACTGCTCCCGAGGAGCTTGTGGCTAAAATACTGGTTAACATTTCTTTTTACCTCTTTCTCTTATTTGATTACGGATATGACTGACGGAACGAAAGGATCCTGACCCCCCTTCTGTTTTCGAAGGCCGAAAAGCCAAACGCTGTGCTTTCCTTTGCGGGCGGCAAGAGCCGGTTCAGGCACCGCGTCTCTCCAGAAACAGGAGATTTTTTGGAGCGCTTCCGTGACTCAGGTATTTCTCATAACAGGTTCCGTATTTACTGAAGTGAGTCTGGTGAATATGAAGCTCCTCCATGGCGCGAAGGAGCCACAATGGAAAGGCGCCGGGAATTTTGACTTCCATCAGGATGTTTTTTCCGGGCAGCAGCGGCTGACCCCAGGAACCTTTTGTAAGATCAAGCGCTTCTGTACGGAAGCGGATATCAAAGTCAAAGGTGATGCGAAGCTCATGGTCTTCATTCCCGAAGAGTGCGATCCTGTCATAAGCGATCATGACCTTCGGTTCCGGATGGTAGAATTCCTTCATGTACTGAATCTCGCGGGCAATCTGAGTATCCTTCGGGGCTTTTGTGAGCCCGGTGAACCAGCTGTGTCCATCGCGGACCGTTACCGGCTGGCGCCTCTTAAAGACGACTCCTTGATACTTCTTTTTGATCTCCATGTAGAGCTCGCTGTCCGGCTTCACGGTGCCATACCCTCTGAGCCTCAGTTTTTCTTTATATACCGGCCCCTCAATCGAACGGCGGATCATGCTGTAGTCTTCTGTATCGTAGTAGATGTTGCTGATGGTACTGAGGCCGAAGGCATCGACCGTCATTTTTTCGTCGATCACTTCCCGGATTCTGCGGTACTGCTTTTCATCCAGCATAAATTTTTTCTCCACGCGTTTGAATACTTCCTGTGCGGCCATCGTTGCTTCCTCCGTTTCTGTCGGCGGTTTTTTCTGCCGGTGTTTTTCTTTGGATGACCACATGATAGCAAAGAACGCTGAAACAAAACTGAAAGAAAAAATATTTTTTCATGAGACAAAAAAAGGGGGTCCTCCAAAGTGCATCGGAATAAGCACTAAAGAGGACACCCTGCTTTTCGGGCAATTATTTTTTATAGCCGGGTATATTATCTTCCGGCCGGGTTTTTTATTTTACAGCCGGGTATGTTATCTTCCAGGCAAGTATAATGTTTACAGGAAGCTTTGCGATAGACGCGGCTTACTCGAAGCGTTCGTCGATCACGCGGTGCGCCTTCTTCTCGCTTCGCGGAAGCACGCCGATTTCAACGGCCTTGACGATCGGGGTGAAGCCGATTTTGGATTTCACAGCTTCTGCGATCCGGCGCGTAAGGCTTGCGAAGTCCACATCGCCGGTCGTCTCAACATAAATACGCATGGAATCGCGTCCGTCGACATGGGAAATCCGGATCTGGTATTCGCTAGAGATCTCCGGGAAGGCGGCGAGCACTTCCTCGATCTGGTTTGGGAAGACATTGACGCCCTTGATCTTCATCATGTCGTCGGTACGGCCCTGAATCGTGTCGATTCTGGGGAAGCAGGAGCCGCAGGGGCATTCGCCGGGGATGATGCGGGACATGTCGTGTGTGCGGTAACGGATGAGCGGAGCCCCCTCCTTGACGAGGGTCGTGATGACGATTTCGCCCCATTCGCCGTCCGGGACCGTCTTTCCGGTCTTCGGGTCGATGATTTCTAGATAGAGATAATCGTCCCAATAGTGCATGCCGGTATTGTATTTGCAGTTGATACCGATGCCGGGACCGTAGATTTCCGTGAGTCCGTAAATATCGTAGAGCTCAATGCCGAGGCCGGAGCTGATCCGGTCTCTCATTTTTTTCGTCCAGCGTTCGGAACCGATGACGCCCTTTTTCAGTTTGATTTTGTCTTTAAGCCCCCGCTTTTCAACCTCCTCCGTCAAAAGGAGCGCATAGGAAGAGGTGGCGGTGATAACGGTCGTCTCGAGGTCCTGCATCATCTGCAGCTGCTTCTCGGTGTTTCCGGGACCCATCGGCACAACCATTGCCCCGAGTTTCTCGGCGCCGTTCTGGAAGCCGATGCCGGCAGTCCACAAGCCGTAGCCCGGTGTAATCTGGATGCGGTCTTTATTGGTGATCCCTGCGGTTTCATAGCATCTCTTGAACATCTCTCCCCAGTCGTCGACATCCTTCGCTGTATAGGGAATGATGACGGGCTTGCCGGTGGTGCCGGAGGAACTGTGAATGCGGACAATTTCCTCTTCGGGGGCGGTCATGAGTCCCAAAGGGTAAGCGTCCCTGAGGTCGCTTTTTTCGGAGAAGGGAAGCTTCTCGAAGTCTTCGGCAGTACTGAGCTTCGTGATTCCGGCTTCCTTCAGCCTCTTTCCGTAAAAGCTTTCTGACCGGATCAGGGCTTCGATGCGTGCGTTGACAAGCGAAAGCTGATGTTCTGTGATTTGCATGGCGGTAGGGTTCCTTTCTGGTTCGTACACCGGTGCGGCGTCTTGGGCGGACCGGGTGATTGTTCTGCAGCAGAAGGCTTTTTCAGCCTGTGGCTGAACGGACTCTTATTGAAGATGGCAAAAGAAGGCGCTGAACGGACTCTTTGAAGCGTAGTAAAAGATAACGCTTAACGGACTCTTTGAAGCGTGGTAAAAGATAACGCTTAACCGATCCTGAGGGCGCGTGCGTTCAGCTCGACATACTGCGGGCGGACGCTTTCCTTCATTACCTCCTCGACTTCCTCAACCGTAAACGGCAGGACTTTTTCCTTAAGCGCAGCGCCGAGAAGCACCATATTAAGCGCGCGCGCTGAGCCGAGGCTGCGGCAGGCTTCATCGCCGTCGACGAGGATCAGGTTCGCATCGGCCTTTTGAAGGTAGCGGAGCATTTCGTCACCGCTGTAGGGCAGGCCTGAAAGCGAGGCTGTCGTCGGAATGATCGCGTGTGTGTTGACAACGGCGGTTCCGCCTTTCTTCAGGAAAGGAAGCATGCGGACTGCTTCGCCGGGTTCGAAGGCGATCAGAAGATCCGCGGTCTTCCTCGGGAACATGGCCGAGTAAGCGCCTTCGCCGAGCCGCAGGTAGCTCTGTACGCTGCCGCCCTTCTGGGCCATGCCTATGGTCTCGGCGCTCATGACGGAGATGCTTTTTCTCATGGCGGTTCCGGCGATCAGCTTCGACGCAAGGACAATGCCCTGGCCGCCGACGCCGGTGATCAGGATATTGGTGCTCATCATTTCGCGCCTCCTTTCCCGATCGCCTGTACCGGACAGACTTGTTTGCAAAGCATGCAGCCTGTGCAGAGCGCGTTCTCGATCTGTACCCTTCCGTCTGCGATCACGAGTCCCGGACAGCCGAGCTCCCGGACGCAGCGGCGGCAGTTGATGCATTTTTCAGGATCGATGACAGCCGGCGCTTCCGGCTTCACAAGGACGGCGCAGGGGGAACGGAAAATGACCGCCCGGACGCCGGGCACGGAAGAAACGCGCTTCACAGCCGAAACGGCGGCTTCCAGGTCCAGCGGGTTCACGGTTTCGATGGTCTTGACGCCAATACCGCGAAGCACGGCTTCAATGTCGATCTTGTCGACAACCTGTCCCATCATGGTCCGTCCGGTTCCGGGATGCGGCTGATGTCCGGTCATTGCGGTCGTCGAATTATCGAGGACGACCAGGATCATATCCGCCTGATTGTAAACCGCATTGACAACGCCCGTAATTGCGGATGCGAAGAAGGTCGAGTCGCCGACAAAGGCAAATGCCGTCGTATCCGGATCGATTCTTCCGATTCCCTGTGCGATATTCAGACCCGCACCCATACAGAGGCAGGTGTCGACCATGTCAAGCGGCATCGCGTTTCCGAGCGTATAGCAGCCGATATCGCCGCAGAAGACCGCCTTTTTTCCCTTCATTGCCTGCTTGACGGCATAGAAAGAAGCGCGGTGCGGACAGCCGGCGCAGAGGACCGGCGGGCGGACGGGAAGCGCGGGCATTTCTTCCGGAGGCAAAGCGGATCCTTCCGGTGAGGGCGCTCCTGAGAAATCTTCCGGAAGCTTCAGGAACGTCCGGATCGCTTTTGCGGCGGTTTCGACGCTGTTTTCGCCTGCTGACGGGATGTCGCCCGTCAGTTTCCCGCGGATCGTGACATTCAGATGGTATTTTCCAGCAACAAAGATCAGCGCGCGTTCGATGACGGGATCCAGCTCTTCGATGCAGAGGATTTCGTCATGCTCTTTCAGAAACGCGAGGGCGAGCTCTTCGGGGAAGGGGTAAGGCGTCGTGATTTTCAGAACAGAAAGCGCTGAAGCCTCCCGGACGCCCTCCGATTCCAGAAGCTTCAGGGCATCCATGGTATAGGAAAAGCTGATTCCGTGGGAAGCGATCCCGAAGCGGGATGAAGAAAGCTGTCCGTCTATTTTGGAGGACGCGGCATAGTTTCTGCTGTAAGCCGAGAATTCCCTGGAAAGCTCCGGCTCGCGCGCGGCAATTCTTAAGTGGGCCTGATAGGAGAGCCGCGGAAAGATGACCCATTTCGAGGGATCGCGCACAAAGCCCTCCGGCGTGCGGTGAACATATTCGGAAGGATCCTTTACGAGAGTGGAGGCGTAGGCGTGATCGATCCTGGTCGTCGGCCGGAAAAGGACCGGCGTATGATATTTTTCCGACCATTCAAAGGCCTCCTGGACAAGCTCGTAGGCTTCCTGGACCGAGCTTGGGTCAAAGAGCGGAAGCTTGGAATAGGAGGCAAAGGTGCGGGTGTCCTGTTCTGTCTGTGAGGAAATGGGGCCGGGATCATCCGCAACGAGGATGACCATTCCGCCCTTGACGCCAAGATAGGCAAGGCTCATCAGGGGGTCGGAGGCGACGTTTAAGCCAACCTGCTTCATGGTTACCATAGTCCTGGCGCCGGAAAAAGAAGCGCCGGCGGCAAGCTCGAGCGCCGCCTTCTCATTGACAGACCATTCGACATAGAAACTGCCGCGGTTTTCCTTCGCCGCAGCCTCGAGAACTTCCGTCGAAGGGGTTCCCGGATACCCCGCAATTAAATTCAGCCCGGCAGCGACAGCGCCCCGGGCGATTGCGGCATTTCCCATTAAAAACTCTGTATGCATAAATACCTTCCTGTTTTTTCGGCTCGGGAAATTAGTCTAGCGTTTTTTCAGCGCATTCAGTTCCTTCTGGTTCTCCTCCAGAATATAGTGAACCATCCGGCTGTGTTCCGGGGAGTAGCCGTAGAAGAAGTTCGGATAACGATCCGTCAGAAGCTCGGTGATCTCCGCGATTCCTTCATGACTCTCCGAACGGATTTTGTAGCGTTCTCCCGTAATCGTCGTAATGTAAAGTGTATAGATCATCTGCTCTTTCTGGCTGAAAAGCTCGTTCTTAAGCTCCTGCGTTTCGAAGACCCAGAGGGCGGACTCGAGGGGGATAATCTCGGTCCGGCTGCCTGAAAAATGAATCAGGTACTTCGGCGTCAGCATAATGCCGCCGCTTTTCAGGAGACATTTCGAAGAAAGCTCCCGGGCCGCCTCCGAAATAATACGATCTGCGTCGCCGTATTTCGAGAGCCGGCTGTATTCTTTTGTAAATTTGCCGATCCGGATTTCCCGGTTTTCTTCCGCCATGGAACCCTCCAGGTAAACGATCTAAATATTCAGAAGACAGATATTTGAAGAAGAGTATAAGCGAATTTGATTTGAATGTCAAGGAAACATCCTCCTTGAACTTTTTCCGTTTTATGCTACAATCATTGTCATGGATGAATACGGACGTTTTGCGGAGGTTTATGACCTCCTGATGGAAGAAATACCCTATGAGGACTGGTGCAGGTATCTGACCGGTCTTCTGAAAAAATACGGCGTGGACGACGGGCTTGTCTGCGAGCTTGGCTGCGGAACCGGGACGATGACCGAGCTCCTTTCGGAGGCAGGCTACGATATGACCGGGATCGACGCTTCGGAGGAGATGCTTCAGAAAGCCCTGGAGAAGCGGGAGAAATCCGGACTTCCGATTCTGTACCTTCTGCAGGATATGCGTGAGATTGAGCTGTACGGAACGATGCGGGCCTTTGTGTCGGTCTGCGACAGCATGAATTATCTCACGGAGCGGGAGGACTTCACAGAGGTTCTCAGGCTTGTCAATAATTATCTTGATCCGGGCGGCGTCTTTATTTTCGACCTGAAGACGGAGCATTTTTTCCGGGACGTTCTGGGGGATTCGACAAGCGGCGCTTCGGAGGAGCATGCGGCCTATATTCTGGAAAACACTTACGATGAGGAACTGAAACTGAACAGCTCATTCCTGACGGTGTTCGAGGAAGACGAGGACGGCAGGTTCGAGCGCTTTACGGAGCTTCACGAGCAGCGGGCCTACCCTGTGCAGGAGATCCGGGAGATGGCAGAGGAAGCGGGGCTTGCGTTTGCGGGAGCGTACAGCGCATTTACGGAAGACCCTCCCGGGGACAAAGAAGGACAGGAAGAGCGCATCTACATCGTGCTTAAGGAGGTCTTAAAGACCGAAATCCCGGGCATCCTGAAAGAAGCAAAAGGGCAGACAGCTGTGTGAACAGTGACAGATTATTATTCGAAGAGGTAAGGAATGAGTGAATCCATGAGTGATTATATGATCAGAGGAACAGCGGCAGAGGGGCAGGTCCGCTTCTTTGCGGCCTGCACCAGGGATACGGTGGAGTACGCGCGCGCGGCGCACGGGCTCTCGCCGATTGCGACGGCAGCTCTCGGGCGGCTTCTTACGGCCAGCGCGATGATGGGCGCGATGATGAAGTCGGAGGAAGACCTCCTGACCCTGAAAATCGACTGCGACGGACCGATTAAAGGGCTGACGGTCACTGCGGACGCCGCAGGCCATGTGAAAGGCTATGTCAAGGTGCCGGACGTGATTCTTCCCCCGAACGACAAGGGCAAGCTGAACGTCGGCGGAGCGCTCGATCTGGGGGTTCTGTCGGTCATCCGGGACGTCGGCTTAAAGGAGCCTTATGTCGGCCAGACGATTCTCGTGACCTCGGAAATCGCGGAGGATCTGACCTATTATTTCGCGGTCTCCGAACAGACGCCCTCATCGGTCGGACTCGGCGTCCTGATGAACCGCGACAATACCGTCGCGACCGCCGGCGGCTTCATTGTTCAGATGATGCCCGGCGCTACGGAAGAGACGGTGTCGAAAGTGGAGGAGGGTGTACAAAAGGTGAGTTCCGTGACTTCGCTTCTGTCGGAAGGCTATACCCCGGAAATGCTCGCGGACTTTATCCTCGGAGATCTTTCCCCCGAAGTCCTCGGCAGGACGCCGGTCTCGTTTACCTGTGGATGCAGCCGGGAGAAGACCGAGGGAATGATCGAAAGCCTGCCGGAGGAGGAACTTCGGGAGATGATCGACGAAGGAAAAGAGATTGAAGTCGTCTGCCATTTCTGCAGCAAAAAGTATGTCTTCCCGGTCGCGGAGCTTGAAGAAATGCTCCGGCGAAAAAAAGAAGGCCCTGCCGGGGAAAGCTAAAAAATTGCAATCTTTATTGAAATTCAGACTGCTTTGTGCTATGCCCCGAGTTTGCCACTTGAAGACGAGAAAACGGAGCCCTAACGGCTCCGTTTTCCT
>CAMVNR010000015.1 GCA_947168905.1 uncultured Lachnospiraceae bacterium | reverse complement strand
TTCGTCGGAGCCTTTTTTCTTTGACTCCGTTTTTCATAGATTACTTGACACTACCCACGACCGCGCGCCGCTCGCCGGATCTTAACAGAAAAGCGCCAACGCCAATGAAAATCACGAGCCACAGAAGCTGCAGGACAATCGCCCGAAGCATCGCTTCTCCTGCAAGATCGCCGCTGTAGATCCGAAGCGGAACATTCTGCATGCCCGCAAAAGGCAGCAGCTCCAGCACGAACCGGACCCTGTCCGGGAAGAAGGGCAGCGGGATGATCTGCCCTGAGAGAAACTCAACGATGCCGGCGAGAAAGAGCCGCACGCCGGTCGAGGAGAGCATGCGCATTGCGAGCCCGTAGACGATCATGAGAAAGGCGATCGTCGTGAGAAGTCCGAGACCCAGGGTCAAAAGGAACAGCAGAAAGTGCGGCAGACTCACAGGGAGCGACAGTCCGTACGGCTTCGGAAGAAGCGCCGCGACAAGCAGCACCGGCGCGAAGCGGAGCGCGGCCTCCGAGAGGCGCATCGCAAGGTTTTTCGCGAACCACATGCTGTAGAGCCGGACGGGACGCGCAAGCTCGTAGGAGATTCCCCCGTCCGTAATCATCGCGAAAATGTCGTTGTCGAATCTCCAGGTGATGAAGAGGGCGAGGAAGACCTGCTGCAGCCAGATATAGGAAGTGAGGGCCTGGAATTCCATCGGGAAGGCGGCGGCATTGGACTCATGGAAGGCTTTGTAGGCGCCGATCAGCATGAAGCCCCAGAAAAACTGCGTCGCCATGCCGGCAAAGGCCGCGATCCGGTACTGCATGCCCATCTGAAGGCGCAGCCGGAAGAAAGAGAAATACTTTTTCACGTCATTCCTCCTTCCCGTCGAGTCCGTCGATGCCCTGGTAGAACTCGACCAGCGATTCGTCCAGTGACTCGCCGTCCCTCCGGATATCCTGAAGTGTTCCGTCGAGAAGCAGCTTCCCTTTTCCGATCATCAGCACACGCCTTGAAAGCGCCTCCACATCCTGCATATCGTGGGTTGTCAGGATTACAGTGGTCTTTTTCTCTTCATTCAGAACTTTCACAAACTGCCGGACCGCGAGCTTCGACACCGCGTCGAGGCCGATCGTCGGCTCATCGAGAAAGAGGATCTTCGGGCTGTGCAGAAGCGAAGCCGCCAGCTCGCAGCGCATTCGCTGTCCCAAAGAGAGCTGCCGCGCCGGCGTCCGCAGGAGCTCCGAAAGGTCGAGAAGCTCCGTAAGTTCGGCAAGATTCCGCTTAAATTCCTCCTCAGGCACGTCGTAAATATCCTGCAGAAGTCCATAAGAATCCCCGACCGGCACGTCCCAGTAAAGCTGCGTCCGCTGGCCGAAGACAACACCGATCTCGCGGGTATAGCGCATGCGGTCGCGGGCGGGCGAGAAGCCGCCGCATTCGACGGTGCCCGAGTCCGGATAGAGAATCCCGGAGAGAATCTTGATTGCCGTGCTTTTCCCGGCGCCGTTCGGCCCGAGAAGCGCGACGATTTCTCCCGGATCGATATCAAAGCTCAGCCCGTCCAGCGCACGAACGAGATCGTATTTCCGGTGAAAAAGCGCGAGAAACGCGGCTTTTGCGCCGCTGTCCCGCCGTGCGACCCGGTAGGTCTTCACGACATTTTCCATGTGAATCATTGTACCTTCCTCCTGGCAGTTATCCTGGGCGAAAGGAGGGCTTTTTTCCGCTCCTTCGCAGTTGAATCTTTCCAAGCAGCAGACCGCCGGAAATGCGGAAACTTCCGGCTGCGCGGTAAGGGGTAAGAAGGAGCCCGTTTACGAGGGCTCCGAAAAGAAATGTGGACACCATTATATCAAATCGGAATGCTTTGTCAAGGAGAATTCAGATGAAGATGCTGCCTTTGACGATCCCTGCAGGGACATGAGACAAAGACGCCTGCTTCTTGCAGAATGATGCTGCCTGTGGTATAGTCTGAAGCAGATGCCCGGCAGGAACCACCCGGATGATTGCGGGCAATGGATCGGGGAGGAGACACTGCAGGCGGTACAGGAAAAGTATGGGTTTTTTCAGAAAACAGCGGGAGGACTGACGGTATGGACTGGTGGATGGAGAAGCCGTTTCGGATGATACAGAATAATCTTCGGGATATCGACGCGGAAATGGATGCCGATGAAGAGGTCCGATGGCTCCTCTCGTTCGGCGCCAATGTCGTTCAGCTTGGCTGCGGAGGCATCACTGCGTTTACGCCGACAAAACAGCCGTTCCAGCGAAAAAGCCCGTACCTTCAGGGAGATAAATTCGGCGAACTCCTTGAAAAATGCCATCAGAACGGTATCCGGGTGATTGCGCGTTTCGATGTCAGCAAGGTGCACGAAGACTACCTGACCACTGATCCGGACTGGTTCTCCCGGACGCGCGAAGGAAAGCCGATCCGCTACAACGACACGGCTGCGACCTGCATTAACGGGCCGTATCAGCAGGAGCTTGCGGTCAGGATCATCGAAGACATTATCCGGAAGTATCCGGTGGACGGGATCTTCTTCAATATGTTCGGCTACCAGACCCGGGATTATGACGGAAATTATGTCGGGATCTGCCAGTGTGAAAACTGCAGAAGGCGTTTTCACAGCTTTTCCGGGATGGAGCTTCCGACGGAAGAGAACCCGGAAGATCCGGTGTTCCGAAAATACCTGGACTTCAGGAAGTTCACGGTCCGGGACATGCTTCAGAAAATCCGGAAAACTGTGAAAGAAATCAATCCCGGGATTGCTGTCAGTACCTACAGTCCCTATGAGATTGACATCATCCGGGACGAATCCAACTCCGCCGTGGACCGGCCCTATCCTTTCTGGATTTACTCGGCGTCTGACAATACTTCGATCGTGCGCGGGACTTACCCGGACAAGGTCAGTTCAAATGTCGCGATCAACGCGGTCGATATTCCGTACCGCTTTATGGGCGTTTCGAAATATCTGACAAAGCTTCGGCTCCTCCAGAACATGGCGAACGGATCCAATCTGGACTGGTGCATTATCGGCGCCTTCCCGGACTACCCGGACCGTGAGAATTACGAGTCGGTGCGGGAGGTGTTCCATTTCCACCGGCAGCATGAGGAGCTTTTCGCGAAGCTGAAATCAGAGGCGGAAGTGCTTCTCGTGCGCTCCGGATGCCAGGCGGAATACCGGGGACTGTTCCGGATCCTGAAGGAAGCGCATCTCCTGTTCGACGTGGCTTCGGCGGATGAAGAGGAGCGCATTGCGGAGATTCTTGATAGGTACCGGGTGGTGATCATCCCCGGAGCAGATGAGTTCCGATCCGAAAAGCTTCGCGCGGCGCTTCTTCATACGAAGGCCGCGGTTGTGAGTACGGGATCTTCCTTTTCGGAAGATTCGGAACTTCTGCGGAAGCTTTTCGGGCTTCGGCTCGGGAAGAGGATTGAGCCGGTGCGGGGAAGCTATCTCCTGACGAAGCCGAAGGAGATTTTCCGATCGTTCCCCAAGAGAAACTGGGTGTATCTTGACCGGGAAGCCTACGAGGTTGAGAGCGAAGAAGGAATGCTTATCCTTCCGCTGGTCCGCGCTGCTATGTACGGTCCGCCGGAACGATGCTTCGGCCACGAGGTCTCGGAGGTCGGGATGGCTATGCTGCACAAGAGGAAAAATCTGTATCTCCCCTGGCTTTTGGGATCGCTTTATTATTATCACGGCTATGAGGACCATAAGGAGATCTTCCTGGATCTTCTTCGGTATCTCTGCCCGGATCTTCAGAAAATTCGGGTGGAGGCGCCGCCCTGTGTGGAATTTTTCTGTGACCGGATTGATGACAGGCGTTTCCTGCTGCAGTTTTTGAATCTCAGCGGGTTCAACGGAACGACGATGACGGCGCCGCTTCCGATCCGGGACATCCGGGTGGATTTTCCCGAAAACATTCATGCAGAACGTCTCACGGAAGAAGGCCTCATAGAAGCCGGCGGAGAATCATCGACACTTTCTGTGGAGCTTCCCGACATGTATGCGGCTTATCTCTGCATCTTGAGCAGCTAAATCATACTCAACCAATAGTAGAGTTGCCGGAAATCAACCTGTGGTTCGTGTTATCAGGCTGCGAAAGCGGCTATGATTGGCGCTGAAAGGAGATGCCCGAGATGGACCAGACAAAAATCGGAAAATTCATTGCAGCCTGCAGAAAGGAACAGGGCATGACCCAGGCGGTCCTCGCGGAGAAGCTCGGAATCAGTGACCGGGCAGTATCCAAATGGGAGACCGGAAAGTCGATGCCGGATTCCGGAATCATGCTGGAGCTGTGCGATCTTTTGAAAATCAATGTCAACGAGCTCCTGTCGGGCGAACGGATCGCGATGGAAAATTATGATACAAAATCTCAGGAGGTCATTCTGAACCTGAAATCCGAGAATGAACTATACGGAAAAAGGCTCATGCACGCCGTATGGTATATTGTGGTGAGCGGCTTCATCGCAAGCTTTGCGATGATCGGCATCGGGCTGATGATTGCCATGAAAAACGGGGACGGTGATCCGTTTGCCGTGGCGCTCATTGTTTTCGGATGTGTCATCCTGGTGGCAGCGGCCTTTACTGGCGTCGGCATTGAGGTGAAAACCGGGTATTACGAGTGCGCCGAATGCGGCTACGTCTACAAGCCCGTTTCTTTCCTGAAAACAACCTTTGCGATGCATATGAATACCACGCGCTACATGAAGTGTCCGAAATGCGGAAAGAGAAGCTGGCAGAAGAAAATCCTCAGCCGGAAAGACACAAAGGAGGTGAAGTGATATGACAGAGAATGCTCACGTAGGAACTGTGTCCTTCGTCTGGCTCGCGGTCGGCGCAGTGATCTTTATCGCGGGGCCGGTGCTTCTCGCCCTCGTCTGGAAGATCAGGAAAAAGGAGCCGGTAACGACAATCCTTGTCGGTGCGGCGGCTTTCCTCCTGTTTGCGCTGATCCTTGAAAAACCGGTCCAGAATGTGCTGGCCTTTCCGACGGCCATGGGCCTTAAGGATCATGCGATCAGCCGCTTTCTTAGTGCAAAACCGGTGCTTCTTGCCCTCATCGCCGGACTTTTCCCGGGCGTATTTGAAGATACCGGGCGGCTCGTTGCCTATAAGACGGTTCTTCGGAAGCGCAGAAACCGGGAGACTTCGATCTCTTACGGGATCGGACACGGCGGTTTTGAGGTGATGCTGCTCCTGGGGATTACCTATTTTCAGTACATTGTCTATGCAATCATGATCAATACCGGTACCTTCTCCGTGGTTATTGATCAGGTCGCGGCACAGGCGCCCGAGCAGCTTTCGAGTGTCAATGCGATTGTACGCCTGCTGACCGGGTTCTCCTTTGCGGATCTGGGGATCGCCTTTGTTGAGCGGATCTTTGCGGTTCTGTTCCATATCGGCGCCTCGATTCTGGTGTTCTATGCCGCGCGGGATCGGAAGCGTTTCTGGCTGTATCTGCTTGCGATCCTCCTTCATACCGGGATGGATTTTGCGGCAGGACTGAGTATTTTCGGCGTCGTTGAACTTTCAACCTGGGCACTGGAGGGCATCATTGCTGTGATGGGACTATCCGTGTTTTTTGGCGCATACTTCCTGCTTTATCGGAAGGATGCAGGAAACCGTTCGGAAGATCCTTCCGAGACCTTGACATCAGCGCATTGATATGCTATAAACAGCATAGATCCTCTCGAAAGGCACATGTCTTCATGTGACGGTGAACCGATGATTAACAGATAATTGATTTCAGAAGATGTAAACTTTCGGTATTTGACGGGCATCGTATGCGCGTCGTCGGTTTGCATGGACTGAATGAAGTTGTCTGTTTTTCGGGCGGATCAACGGAAGAAATCACCTGCTGCAGCGGTTGCTTTTTGAAGACGGCAGTTGTCCTTTCTCCGTATATTCCATGCGGCTGATTTTATCACCCCGCTCTGACAGACTACTTTTAGGTCTATGCCTGTCAGAGGGGGTGTTTTTTTGCTGCAAATCAAATCACTCAGAATCACACACAGAAAAGACCTGAGAACGATCCTGAACGGCTTCGACCTTGTCCTGAACCGGGGCGACAAGGCGGTTCTCGTCGGCGAAGAGGGAAACGGAAAGTCCACGCTTCTCAAGTGGATTTATGATCCCCGGCTGGTGGAGGACTATGCGGATGCGGAAGGGATCCGGACGACGCAGGGCGAGCTTCTGTCCTACCTTCCGCAGGAGCTTCGGGAAGAAGACAAAGAGAAAACGGTTTATGAATTCTTCTCGGAGCTTCCGGCGTTTCAGGAAATAAGTCCCTCGGAGCTTCGGAAAACCGCAGCGGAGCTGGGGCTAATGGAGGAGCTTTTCTATTCTGATCAGAAGATGCGGTCATTATCCGGCGGAGAAAGGGTCAAGGTGCAGATGGCGGGACTGCTGCTTTCTGGCCCGGACATCCTGCTTCTGGACGAGCCGTCCAATGATATTGACCTTTCGACGCTCCGTTCTCTGGAGGAGTTGATCAACCGGTTTTCGGGCGCGGTTCTCTATATTTCCCACGACGAGACCCTGATTGAACGGACGGCAAACCGGGTGATTCTTATCGAACAGCTTCGGCGGAAAACGGTTTCCAAAGTGACGGTCGCGAATGTCCCGTTTCGGACCTTTATGGAGGAAAGGGCGCGGGCCTTCGATAAACAGATGCAGGAGGCGTACAGCGAGCGAAGAGAAGAGAAAAAAGCCATGGAGCGCTTCCGCCGCATTGAGCAGAAGGTGGAGTCGGACCTTCGGAATATCTCGAGACAGGATCCTGCGGGCGGCCGCCTGCTGAAGAAAAAGATGAAAGCCGTGAAATCCCTCGAAAAGCGTTACGACAGGGAGCACGAGGAGATGACCGAGGTTCCGGAGGAAGAGGCGCCGATCACGATCCGGTTTGAACGGCAGAAGGCCATGCCTTCGGGGAAGACGGTGATAGAGTACAGTCTCCCCGAACTGAGGGCGCCCGACGGCAGGCTTCTTTCTGAAAATATTGTATTGAATGTGCGGGGACCGGAGAAGATTTGTATTATCGGAGACAACGGCTCGGGAAAGACGACGCTGATCCGGAAGATTGCGGAGGAACTGCTTTCCCGGCCGGACCTTTCGGCCTGCTATATGTCGCAGAATTACGAGGAAACCCTGCCGTATGATCTGACGCCGGTCGAGTATCTGGCGCCGTCCGGGAAGAAGGACGATGTGACGGCCGTGCGGACCTATCTTGGCTCGATGAAATATACGAAAGACGAGATGTTCCATCCGATCCGGGAGCTTTCCGGCGGGCAGAAGGCAAAGCTCTTGCTTCTAAAGATCAGCCTGACAGAAGCGGATGTTCTCGTGCTCGACGAGCCCACGAGAAACTTTTCGCCGCTTTCCGGGCCGGAGGTGCGCGGAATTCTGCAGAAGTTCCCGGGCGCGATCATCAGCGTCTCCCATGACCGGAAGTATATTTCCGAAGTCTGTGATAAGGTCTGCCGTCTGAATGCGAACGGACTGAAAGAGATTGAGTTTGACAGAGAGGAAGGGATAGAACAATGAGGAGTGAATATCAGTATATTACTTTAAAGGAACGGCCGGAACTCGCAGAAACAGCCGCAGAATGGTTCCATCAGAAATGGGGCGTCCCAAAGGAGGCGTATCTTGACTGCATGCGGGCAAATCTCTCCGGGGAAACTGATTATGGCTGGTATCTGTGCCTTCACGGCGACCGGATCATCGGCGGCATGGGCGTCATTGAAAATGACTTTCATGATCGGAAGGATCTCGCGCCGAATGTCTGCGCGGTTTATACGGAGGAAGCTTACCGGGGACAGGGAATCGCGGGGCGGCTCCTGAATCTGACCGTCGAGGATATGCGGAAGAAGGGCGTCACACCGCTGTACCTCGTGACGGACCATGTCGGTTTCTATGAGCGTTACGGCTGGGAATTCCTGTGTATGGCCCAGGGAGATGACGAGCCGGAAATGACCAGGATGTATATTCACAGATAAACGATTCTGCTGCGGCAGTGTCAATACAGATCGCAATCAGGCCGGGGAAAAACTTCCCGGCCTGATCTGCCCTTAAAAATTGACAGATTCTGATACTTTCCGTGATTTTTTGATAGTAGTACAGGCCTCTTTTGAGTTAAAATAAACGTACCTATTCAGAACCCCATTCGAAATGCTGCGCATTTCTGCACAGCACGCGATTCACTAGAGCTCACCGTCGGTTCGCTAAGTGAATCTGCGTCATGTAGGCGGTCAACGAGGCTGCGCCTCTTGACCACCTCTGTCAAAAACAGCCTGAATCGGTCCGAAACACAAGTGTTTCGTCCTTGATTCAGTTGTTTTCGACAGGGTTCTGAACAATTACAAATAAACATACAGATTCAGTGTAAAAGGGAGGCGCTATGGCAGATACAGCATATCTGTACGCTTATTTTAAGAGTAAGGAAAACTGGCAGAATGACCAGAGGGTCTTTTTTGCAGTCAGCCGGGACGGGCTGCATTTTCATGAGGTCAACGGGCACCGGCCGCTCATCGAATCCGACCTCGGGACGAAAGGACTCCGGGATCCGCATCTTTTCAGGAGCCGGATCGACGGGCGTTTCTGCCTCCTCGCGACGGATCTTGACACAAGCTCCCAGAAGTGGAAGGAGTTTTCCGTGAACGGGTCGAGAAGCATTCTCGTCGCCCGCTCCGATGATCTCGTACACTGGGAGAAGGAGCTTGTGCCTGTCTGCGGCAATGAGATCGGATGCGTATGGGCGCCGAAGGTCTGCTTTGACGAGAAGGAAAACCGTTACATGATGCACTTTTCCGGCAGTGAGACGACCGAAGTCAGCATGCGCGTGTTCTATACGACGACAAAGGATTTCAGAACATTTACAAAGCCGGAGATCCTGATTGACAAATATCCGAATACGGAGAAGAAACATTATCCCTACGGGCTTGTCTACAGAAGACCGCAGAAATATATCACACATATCGACAGTACGACGATTGAAGTGGACGGCGGATTCTACCGCTTTACGAAAAACGAAGCGCTCAAGATGATCCAGGAGGAGCATTCGTCTGGAATCCTGTCGGAATACGAGATGGTGACAGACTGCGTCGCGGGGGAGATGGGCGTCGAAGGCCCCGGGATCTATAAGCTTCTGGATTCGGACACCTATATCCTGATGATGGACGGCTATATCAAGCCGAATAAGGGCGTCGGCTATTTCCCGCTCGCAGCGACGGCGGAGGAGCTGAAGAAAGGTGCATTCCGGCGGCTTAGGAAAGACGAGTACGAATTCCCGGAGCACTGCAAGCACGGCTCCGTGACAACGATTACGGAAGAGGAATACCTGCGTCTGGAAGCTCTGTGACGGGCGGATGCTTTTTTGTGTGTTGAAGAGTATGAAAGAATTTTCGTAAGAAAGGGATGGCTGATGGATTTCAATATTGAACAGATTTTTGCAGGATGGGGCGGATTTATTCCGCCGAAGGAGCACCCGTTTCCGGCGCACATCGAAAACGCACGGAAAATCGCGGAAGGCGGAATGGTGCTTTTGAAAAACGACGAGGGGGCGCTGCCGATCCGTCCCGGGAAAATCGCGCTCTTTGGCGCGGGCGCGGTGGATACGGTGGCCTGCGGTACAGGCTCCGGCTATGTTACCGCCCCGCAGGTGAATGTGCGGGACGGCCTTCTGAATGCCGGGTTTACGATTACTTCCGAGGCCTGGCTGAAGCGTTTTGAAGCGGAAGAACAGGCGGCAAACGACGCGGATACGACGCTTTCGCAGCTGGATCGTTTTTTCAGCGGGATGAAGATCCTGATTGACGAGCCGCTGATTACGGAGGAAGAGCTGCAGGAAGCACAGGCTGCGGATACGGCGGTTTTTGTCATCCGCCGGAATGCCGGAGAGAACGGCGACCGGAAAGCCGAAAAGGGGGATTACCTGCTGTCCGATTCCGAGCGGGAGAATCTTCGGAGGGTCGCGGCGGCATTTGAGAAGACCGTCGTGATTTTCAACACCTGCGTCATGGATGCAAACTTCCTCTATGAAATTCCGGGAATCCGGGCTGCGGTTCTGATGGGCGCAGCAGGAATGGAAGGCGGAAACGCGCTCGCGAATATTTTGACAGGGAAGGTGACTCCTTCCGGAAAGCTGACGGATACCTGGGCGAAAAAGTACAGTGACTATCCCGCTTCGAAGACCTTCAGCCTGAATGACGGCGATCCCCACCAGGAGGATTACTGCGAGGATATCTTTGTCGGATACCGGTATTTCGACAGCTTTCATATTGAGCCGCTGTTCCCCTTCGGCTACGGACTTTCCTATACGGATTTCAGGATTGAAACTCTCGCG
This sequence comes from uncultured Lachnospiraceae bacterium, assembly GCA_947168905.1. Taxonomy (GTDB): domain Bacteria; phylum Bacillota; class Clostridia; order Lachnospirales; family Lachnospiraceae; genus UBA1267. The sequence goes on along the minus strand of CAMVNR010000015.1, from coordinate 27,177 downwards.
TTTTCCGCCGACTGGGAGAAGGCTTCCCTGACTGTACGGGTTGAAAACATCGGAAAGGTGCCGGGAAAGGAAGTCGTCCAGGTCTATGTAAGCGCTCCGGAGGGGAGGCTGACGAAACCGTATCAGGAGCTTCGGGCATTTCAGAAGACCGAAAGCCTTGCACCCGGAGATTCACAGACCCTGGAAATAGTCATTCCCACCGCTTCTCTCGCCTCCTACGATGAAGAAAAGGCGGCTTATGTAATGGAGCCCGGCGATTATATTTTCCGGGTCGGAAACAGCAGCCGGGATACGGAAGCTGCGGCAGTGATTTCTCTTGACGCCGAGGCCGTAACCCTGCAGCTTAAGAATGAATTCCCGATGGACCATGAGATTGAGCGGCTGAGAGCACCCGAAAGGAAAAAGGAAGATCTCCATGCCGCATTCACGGCAAAGCTCTCTGCGGCAGACTGTGTGACCGCGGACGGCGCCTGCAGGATGACGGAAGAGGAAGAGCGGGAAGCGAACAGAAAGCGCTTTGAGAATGTACCGGACGCTCCTGACGCGTCACTCGCTGACGTGAAGGAAGGCCGCGTATCGATGGAAAGCTTCGTGCGTTCCCTGGAGCCGGAGGTGCTTTTCAGACTGGTTACGGGAATTGCAAATGAGTCACCTTATGAGGCAAGAAAACGCCCCGGCGCCGCAGTACGGAAGGTGAACGGCCCCTCCTCGAGCGGCGAACTGACCTCCCTGTTTACCGAGTCTCTCGGTATTCCGAACTTCAAGGTCACTGACGGTCCTTCCGGCCTGCATCTCGGATTTTGCCAGACGACCTGCAATCCCGTCGGCATGGTGATTGCCCAGAGCTTCGATCCGGAGCTGGCGGCGCTTTCGGGCGAGTCGATCGGGAAGGAGCTTGCATATTATCATCAGGCGGTCATTCTCGGCCCTGGCATGAATATTCACCGTGATCCCTTATGCGGCAGGAACTTCGAATATTTCTCGGAGGATCCGTACCTTACCGGCTGCGCAGGCAGAGAAATTACAAAGGGCGTGCAGAAAACGCCCGGCGTCGGCGTGTCGATCAAGCATTTCTGCTGCAACAATCAGGAAGAGGACCGCGCAACCGGCAATGCAACGGTTTCCGAGCGCGCCCTTCGTGAAATATACCTGAAGGGCTTTGAGATCTGCGTCCGCGGGGCTGATCCGATGACCGTCATGTCAAGCTATAACTGCGTGAACGGAATTCACACCTCTTCCCGCTACGACCTTCTGACAGAGGTGCTCCGAGGCGAGTGGGGCTTCCAGGGTCTTGTCATGACTGACTGGGGCTCACGGAGTACAAAACCCTATGATTTCCACGCCGGAAACGACCTCATCATGGGCGGCTACCGCAGCGAATTCCTGATGGCGGCGCTTCTCGGGAAGGCGCCCGAGTTTGCGGAGGACGGCTATGTCAGGACGCAGGATTTCCCGATCTACGGCGGCTTTATGACAGATCATGTCGAATTTTGGAACAGCTTCGAGCTGAAGAAGGACGGACCAGATACAGTCGAGACAATCGTCGCGGCAGACGTTTCCTTAAATCCGGAGGTCCTGAAAAAAGCGGAAGAGGGACTGGCTAAGATCACGGACAATCCGAATGGGACGAAGACTGTCCGCTACTGCGGAATAAACCGCGGCAAATGGCTGGATATCGACGACGTCCGCGCCTGTGCCTGCCGCGTTCTTACGATGATCATGAACTCCATTTCCTACGATCTTGCCGCCGGAGACAGGTCCCTGTAAGGTAAAGGAGGCTTTTTCATATAGGCAAAGCAGACGCGGTAAATTGTTTTACCGTGGCGATTGTAGATTTCCGCAATTTCTTTGTCCGTACGCAGCAAAGACTTTGACATACCGCCAGCCCTCCTTTCACTGTTAATACAATTGAGGACAACAAAACGTCGGAGAAAAATGCATTATTTCAGAGATTATTTCGGTGATTACGAAGATGCTCATATTGTTCTAATTATCCTTACAGGAATACCACGATACTTATATTGCGGGAGACGGAGCCGTATTTTATAATTGTATCATACAAAACACAGTATGATGAAGGAGGAAAAAGCGATGTTTCTGAAATTCCCTGAGAACTTTACCTGGGGTGTTGCGACGGCGGCGGCGCAGATCGAGGGCGGCGCGTACGAAGACGGCAGAGGCCTGTCGATCTGGGATGTATTTGCCGGAATCCCCGGCGCGATCAAGAACGGCGGACGGCCGGACAAGGCCTGTGATTCCTATCATCTCGTGGAGCGCGATGTGGAGATGCTTCGGGAGCTTGGCGTGAATTCCTACCGCTTTTCCTTCTCCTGGTCGCGGATCCTGCCGGACGGCACGGGCAAGGTCAATGAAGCCGGAATCGCCTACTACCGGAAGCTGATTGAGCTTCTGAAAAAGAACGGCATCAAGCCGAATGCGACGATGTACCACTGGGACCTGCCGTATCAGCTGCAGCTTCAGGGCGGCTTCGGAAACCGTGAGATCGTGAAATGGTTCACCGAATACGCGAAGGTGCTTCTCGATAATTTCGGCGATGACGTGGACTTCTGGGTAACCTTCAACGAGCCGATCGCGACTTACGTCGGCTACGGCGCGGGCTTCTTCGCACCCGGTCTTCACAATGAAAAATATGCCCGCCAGGCGCTGCATCACCTTTTGCTCTGCCATGGCGAAGCGGTCAAGCTTTTCAGAAGCTATAACTTCAAAATCGCGAAGATCGGCATTGTTGTCGATATCTGGCGCCACTATCCGGGGCGTCCAGGCAATGCGGAGGACGAGAAAATGGCTCGTGTCAGCAACGAGATCCGCGGCTACGGCATGTTCCTGCATCCTCTGTTCCTCGGCGGATACTCGAAGGATCTGCTCGCGTATTTTGAAGAAAATGACCTGATGCCGAAGACGGAAGAGGGCGACTTTGAAACGATCAAACAGCCGCTCGATTTCTACGGCCTGAATTTCTACAACGGCCTCATTGACAACGCAGAGAAGATGCGTGAGATGCAGAAGGCGCGGAAGGAAGGCGGCAACTATCAGGACCGCCCGGAGAGCCATCCGGAAGCGCTTCTTGACGTCCTGCACATGCTGGTCGACAAATACCATCTGGATATTCCGATCTACATCACGGAGAACGGTCTTCCCTATGACGACAACGAAGGAAAGGAAGCGAACCTTCAGGACGACCGCCGGATCGATTATGTGAAATCGGTGCTTCATTTTGCACACAGGGCGGTTGAAGAAGGCATTAACCTTCGGGGCTATTATCTGTGGTCCCTGATGGACAATTTCGAGTGGTCCGCCGGCTACTGTGCGCGCTACGGCCTGTATTACACCGAGTATGAGACCGAAGAGCGCATCCCGAAAAAGAGCGCGAAGTGGTACAGCGAAGTGACGCGCGCGAACGGATTTGAGGAGTGAGGGACGATGGCGAAGCAGTCAAAGACGATCAGGAAAAAGCAGGGAGCGGAAGCAGGCGCTGATGCCGCTGAAAAGACCTGCAGCGAAAAGGAAACAGAAAAGGGCGTTTCTGAAGTGTCTAATGTCGAAAAGGAGAATCGGAACATGAGCGAAAAAAGCATAACCCCGATGAAGGTCGGTGTCGTCGGAACCGGCATGATCTGCCGGATCTACATTGAAAATATCGCGAAGCGCTTCTCGGTTGTCGAGCTTGCGGCGGTCGCGGACAGAAATATCGATAAGGCGAAGGAAGTCGCGGATCAGTACGGGGTCAGGGCCTGCACAGTGGACGAGCTGATGGCGGACCCGGAGATCGAGATCATCCTGAACCTGACACCGCCGAGCGTGCATTATGAGATCATGAAGCGCGCCCTGGAAGCCGGAAAGCACGTCTATACCGAGAAGACCTTCACGATGAATATCATCGAAGCGCAGGAGCTCGTGATGCTTGCCGAAGAGAAGAACCTGATGATCGGTTCCGCACCGGACACCTTCTTTGCAAGCTGGGTGCAGAACGCGCGCCGGATCATCGACAGCGGCAGACTCGGACGGATCACCTCCTTTGCGATGGTCGGAAACCGCGACAACGACAAGATGCTCCCCGCGATGCGTTATATGAACCGTCCGGGCGGCGGCCTGATTCACGACTATGTCTGCTACTACCTGACCGTCCTCATCAACCTTCTCGGACCGGTTGCGAAGGTTTCCGCAGATATCAAGGCGCCTTACCAGCGTCACATCGACAACTTCCCGCCGTCAAAGACGAAGGGCGAGATCGTCGAGACCCCGAACGAGAGCCAGGTCTACTCCGTCCTCGAGATGGAAAGCGGCGTCACGGGCACGCTTTCGATCAACTGCGACAGCTGCTTCTTTGACCAGACCTATTTTGCGATCTACGGCAATAAGGGCATTCTGTATCTTGCCTGCCCCGACTGGTTCAACGGCGAGATCAGCATTTACGAGAATAATACGGACTACGCGAATTCCGACAAGCCGCAGCGGAAAGTGATTGACGATCCGTACGCCTTCAAGACGAACAGCCGCGGCGTCGGCCTGGCGGACATGGTCTGGGCGAAGATCGAGGGAAGAGAGCCCCGGGTCAGTGGCGAGAGATGCCTGCACGTCCTGGAGATCGAGGAGCGGATGTTTGAGTCCGACCAAAACGACGGAAAGAAATGCGTCGTCGCTTCGACCTGTACGCGGAGTCTTCCGCTTTCGGTGCCGACGGACGGAGAAGAAAGCGCACTGAGAACGTGCTGAAGCAAAAGCTTAAGCAGCCTCCGGCGGAAACGCATGGCCGTCATGAAGAATATAGCTGCTGACGCAGCAGGCGTCCGGCGCTGGAAACGTCGGAGCGTTTCCGAATAGAAGAAAGGAACCCCATGATTATTACCCCCAATATGCACCTCGGCTTCAACTGCAAAGACCTCGAGAAGTCGATCAGATGGTATGAAACCTTCCTGAACTGCAAGGAGAAATTCACAATTTACTATGGCGATATGATTCCGGACAATGAAGAGCGCCGGAACAGCATGCCGAAGGAAAGGCTTGCGTATCTGGAGTCTGTGAAGGACGTGAAATGGATTGTCTACATGGAATTTCAGGACGCACCGGGACAGTTTGTCGAGCTTTTCAATACGCTGGATGCGACCGTCCCACATGTGCCGGAGGAGCACCGGGACCTGAATTTCACACACTTTGCGCATACGGTCGACGACGTGCAGAAATTCTATGAGGAGGTATTGGAAAAAGGCGGCAAAGACTCCGTTGTGCATCCGCCGATGCCCAATATCGACCGGACCTTCGCGATGTGGCTGCAGGATCCGGACGGAAACCGGATGGAATTCATCCAGTACACGGATTACAGCATGCAGAAAATCGGGCGCGAAATGCCCGGCAATATGACCCTGTCGGAATTCTTCGACAGCTATATGAAAAAGCAGCAGTCATAAAGAACCTGCCGCATCAGTCAGGATATCACAGATATCATCTGCTGGTGCGGCAGGTCTTTTATGGTATGTATCGGAGCGTAGCCTGTTTTATTTCAGGATCAGCTCCTCAAGTTCCGGACTGCCGTCGATCACTTCGATGAGGACGGTGAGTTTTTCGGTATCCGGGAGAGGAAGATCCCTGATGGCGAAGGCTTCGGAAGCCGTGCTCTTTTGGACGCCGAAGGCGTATTCTGAGGTCTTTTTCGTTGTCCCGTCAGCAAGAAGCGTGACGCTGAGACGAACGCAGCCTTTCGTAAATCCCGTGATATCCAGCGTATTTCCTGAAGCGATGTCATAGAAGCTGTAGCGAATCGATTCGCCCTTCTCAAGTCCGAGCGTGTAGCGCATCATCATGGTGTCGAAGGCAAACATCCGCGCAGCATCCGGATAGTGATTGACAAGATGCGCGCCGGTATTCTTCCTGTAGGGCGTGTCGTTTTCGTAAGCCTTGTTGAAAGCGTAAGGAAGAGAGCCGTCCGCAAGCGGAAGCTCGTCAAAATCCGTCGCTCTCAGGGTCGTGCCCGGACGGCGGAAGAGGGAAGCGTGAACCTTCTCGCTGAATTCACAGTTTTCAAGCTTCATATTCTCGAGGAACTCGTCGAAAATCTCCTGCGCCTCTTCGTAGGACGGGCGAACCCCGCCGTTCGCGTAGTCGGTGATCTTTTTCCAGTTTTTCGGCGTCCTGATGCGGTAAGGATTATTCTGAACATGCCGATCGGAGAGCTTCTTCCAGGGCCAGATATTGAAGCCGATCGAAAGCTCCAGCGCCAGCGGATACATCGCGGCATACCATTCGGGGTAGTTCTCGCCGGTTTCGCCAAGCCACAGAGGGGCTTTAAGCGCATCCTGGCGCTCGAGATACTCCGTGTATACCTCGGGTCCCGGATGACAGGCGTAGCGGTGGAAATGAATCACCATTTCCGGGTCAAAGCTGTGGTCGAAGACCGCGGGATCGGTCGCCCAGCGGTGACCCTCCAGGGACAGAAGGTGATTCGGATCCACTTCGCGGATCGCGGCGATGGCGTCCCGGTAGAAGCCTGAAAGCTCCGGCAGGTATTTCGCCATATCGTCTTCCGGGTCGGGGGTTCCGTCCGGAAGAGTCTTCCTCGGGCTTCTGAGCGGTTCATTTAAGAGGTCATAGCCTGCAACAATCGAGCGGTCCTTATAACGCTCCGCGAGCTTTTTCCAGAGCGCGACGCCCTTATCATAGCTGTCCCGGTCGATAAAAAGCCGCGGCAGATCGTCGATCGAGTCGTCGATATTGGCGCCGGTCTGACCGCCCGGCGCGCCGTGCAGGTCAATAAAGGCGTAGACGCCGTATTTTTCACAGAAATCAATGACGCGGTCCAGAAGAAGGAAGCCCTCTTCGACCCACTGAAGGCCTGGCTCTTCTTTGATAAAGAGACGGGAGGTGATCGGAATACGGACCGAGTTATATCCAAGCTCCGCCATCCTCCTGATATCCGCCTCCGTGATATAGTTTTCACGGTACTTCTTCCAGAAGGCTTCGGCATATTCGGATCCGGCGCATTCGCGGACGATGTCTTCGATCCGCCGCGGACGATCCATACGGTTCGCGCCGTCATTCAGCCACATATATCCTTCGCACAGAAGATAATTTCCGAGCCCCCAGCCGGTGAGAAGAACCTCTTCACCGTCCTCATTGACAATCCGGCCGTCCCGGACGTGAAGGAAACCCTTCACACGTTCACGTTTCAGAGCATCTTTCATTCCATATTCCTCCTGATGATCATTTTGGATCCTGCTTCAGATCGTCTTTTCAGTCAATCAATACCTGCGTTTTTATTATTTACAGAATAGCACAGGGAAACGGAAGCTGTCAATGAAGAAGAAAGCGCTTTGGAGAATTGACAAAGGAATCCGCTCTGTGTTATGCTGTCTTCACGAAGAAAAGGAGGAGTGCTTTTGATGAGTTTTCCTGAAGGGTTTTTATGGGGCGGTTCCATCAGCGCAGCGCAGGCGGAAGGCGCATTTTTAGAGGGCGGGAAGAGCCCGGTGCAGATTGATTACGGTGATGCGGGCTCGACAAAGGGCGCGCGCCGGATTCATTATAGAAATGCGGACGGCAGCCGCGGGACGATGTATCAGTTCCAGCATCTGCCGGAGGGTGCGAGCTATGAGTTTTTCGACGACGTGCACTACACAAACCACGTCGGATCCGACTTCTATCATACCTACAAAGAAGACATCCGGCTTTTCGCGGAGCTGGGGCTGAAGTCATTTAATACCACGGTCTCCTGGGCGAGAATTTATCCGCGGGGCGTCGAGGGCGGCGTCAATCAGGAAGGTGTCGAATTTTATCGAAATGTCTTTACCGAGCTTCGCAAGTACCATATCGAGCCCGTCATTACGCTCTACAAATACGACGAGCCGGTATATTTCGAGCTGACCTACGGGGGCTGGGAAAACCGCGCGATGATCGACGAATTTGTCGCTTTCGCGAAGACCTGCTTTACAGAGTACAAAGGACTCGTAAATAAATGGCTGACCTTCAACGAGATCAATGTGCTCGCGCAGGGCGCAATCTATCCGGGCAGTGAAGGCCGGGCAAAAGGGCTTTTCACCGAGCTTCACAACCAGATGGTCGCCTCCGCCCGCGCGGTTAAGGCAGCGCATGAAGTGGATCCTTCGATCCGGGTCGGCTGCATGATCGCCGGCTGCTCCGTTTATCCGATGACCCCGGACCCGAAGGACGTGATGGCGGCGTATTCCTATTTCCAGGACGAATTCTGCTACTGCGGCGATACGATGGTGCGGGGCGCTTATCCCTCTTTTGCAAAGAGAATCTGGCACGGTTACGGCTTTGATCTGGAGGTCAGTGAAGAGGACAGGAAAGACCTTCTCGAAGGAAAGTCGGACTTTATCGCCTTCTCGTATTATTTTTCAAATTGTGTGACGACGCACAAGCCCGAGGGCAGGAGTTTGATGCGTAGAGGCATGTATGATGTCCGGAATCCCTATATCGGCGCTTCTGACTGGGGCTGGCAGATCGACCCCATGGGCTTTAAGTTCCTGCTGCATCTCATTAACGACCGCTACCAGGTGCCGATTCTGGACATCGAGAACGGCTTCGGCGCGTATGATAAGATCTCGGAAGACGGGAAGATTCACGACGATTACCGGATCGACTATCACAGGCAGCATATCGCAGCGATGAAAGAAGCGGTCGAGGAAGGCGTCAATCTTTTCGGTTATACGGTCTGGGGCTTCCTGGATCTGGTAAGCTTCGGCTCCGGCCAGATGGACAAGCGTTACGGCATGATCTACGTCGATATGGACGATCAGGGAAACGGAACACTTAAGAGAATGAAAAAAGACAGCTTCGATTGGTACCGGAAGGTCATCGAGACGAACGGCGAAGAGCTTAACTGAGCTGCGGCTGTTCAATAACTGCTCCTTTTTTCCGATACTGGTCCGGCGTGAGGCCGGTGACCTTTTTAAACTGCATGCCGAAATAACTCGGCGAATCATAACCTACGGCGCGGCCGATCTCGGCCGCGTTTCTTTCGGGATAGCGCTCCAGCATCATCCGGGCGCTGCCGATCCGAAGGCGCTGCAGATAGGAGACAATCGTAAGACCGGTTTCTTTCTTGAAAACCGTGCAGAGGTACTGGTGATTAATGCCGATTTTGTCAGCAAGATCCGGGATGTATAAGGGCTCCGTCAGGTTTTCCTCGAGATAGCGGATGACACGGTAAGCATAGGAATCCTCCGAATAATCCTGCTGCAGCGGGTCGCTTTCGGAGCGGTAGCTTAAGGCGGCGCCGAGGTCGAGTGCAAACTGATAGCAGGCGGACGACCAGTCGCGCTGGTCCCCGCTTCGCTCCGTGAGGCGCTTTAGCATGCGCTGGTTTTTCAGGAAAATCTCCGGGTCCGTGATCCGGTACACGCCGCTTTTCTCGAGTCCGAGAGAGGAAAAAAGCGGTTCTGCGAGGTTTCCTGTGAGCCCGACGTTTGCAATGATCCATTTGCCGTCCTTCGCGTGATAGCTGCAGGGGACGCCCGGGTGCAGGATGAAAGCTTCGCCCTCGCGCACATTCATCCGCTCGCCGCGCAGGATCAGCTCGCCTTTTCCGCGGAGGGAAAGGAAGCACTGGATATTCCGTGTCCCGAGCGGCCGGTCAATGGGCTCCTGGGGATAGCGTTCGCCGATAAAGACGAGACACAGAGGGACCGGGTTCCGGGGATTTTTTTCAGTCTGGTAAAAAGTCAGCATGAGTTCACTCGCTTTCCTTGCTGGAGGATCGGGGGATAAGGAAACGGGCTTGCGGCAGCGGAAGAAAAGAAGCACTCCGGAGCCGGGAATAGCAGCCCTTCAGGCTGATTATCCTGATTTTGCCGTCAAAAGTCAAGACCTGATTGAAGGAGGCGGATTATGGAGTGGCAGGAAGCGGAGATTCAATAGGCTCAGGCTCTTGAGAATGGGACGAAGATCAGGTAAACTATCCTTACGGACGGATGACAGGGTCCGGAGAATGAGGAATGATCTGTTAGGAGGATGCAGCGATGGATGAGATGACAAGACGCGATCTTGAAATGATGAAAATGATGAGTTCGCCCGAGATGGACGTCGAGGTTTTCGGACGCTCGGAAACCTACCGCATCATGTGCGAAAACAAACTGTGCCTGAAAGTCGGCTTTGAGAATGAAACGGCGCCGGAGGTGCTCAGCTTCTGGGAGTCGAAAGGGCTTAAGAAGGAGCTGCATGACGCTGACCCTGAAAAGCCCTGGAAGAAATGGGCCTCGTATCTGCCGATGGCGTACGTGAGAAAAGAGGCACCTGAAAAGACTTATCCGCTTCTTTTTGTGCTGCACGGCGCGGGCAATCCGATCTTCCTTGCCGAGAGCTACGGATTTACGAATATCGCGGCAAGAGAAGAGCTGATCGTGATCATTCCGGAGGACGAAACGCCGGCGAGCATCGAAAGGCTGATGGCCTATGCGTTTGAAAATTACCCGGTGGACCGGACGAGGGTTTACATGGTCGGATACTCCCTCGGTGGCTTTATGACCTCCCGTCACGCGCTTCGCTGGCCGGAAAGGTTTGCCGCTGTCGGAACGGGCGGCATGCTCTTTGCCAATGGCGAGTCGGACGCGCATGAGCAGGCAGGCCTCCTGTGGCCGGGTGAAAATACGACGGTGGAAATGGCCGAAAAAGCGGCAGCCGTGACAATTCCTGTCTGCTGCTGCATGGGGGAATACGAGGTCCTGGGGCTGATTCCCGTGACGCGGGACGAGCCGAAGAATGAATGGACCGGCCAGCCGGAGGAGAAGAAGGAAGCGGGAGAGAAAAAGCCGCCGAAAAGGATCGACCTCTCCGGCTCCAATAAAATCCGCTCGATCAACAACTGGCGCATCGCGAACGGCTGCGCGGAAATCCCCGAGGAGGAAGTCCGAAGAGCGGCGGCGGAGACCGCCGACATCGTCATCGAAAAGATCGGCTTCCCCTTCGAGCGCACCTCGGTTGAAGTCCGGGAAAACCGCTCGCATTATATCGGCGACTGTGTCAGCGCCGACGGAGAAGTGCGGGCGAGGTTTATCGGCCTTGCAAAATCCCCGCACTGGCCCTCGCAGGCGCTCTGCGATCTCGTGTGGGAATTCATTTCACAGTTTAAGCTGGACCCGGAAAGCGGAAAGTCCGTCCGGATCTGAGAATGGATATGCGGGGACAGGTCCCCGTGACTGGATTCGTCTTTTGGGGACAGGTTCCGATGGCTGAAACAGTCCGGGAGACCTGTCCCTCACGGAGCATCTGCGGCGAACGATGGATATTTCACAACAGAAAAGATGATTTTCACAATGGCAAATAAAGCCTCTTTCATTGTATAATGGACCATAGGAAAATATCGGTTCATCATACAATGACGGAGGCTTTTTATGAGTAAAATTGAGCAGCTTTTAAAGAACGAAGGCGGGTCCTACATCCTGCCTTTCTTCTGGCAGCACGGAGAAGACGAGGAAACATTAAGAGACTATATGCGCGCGATCGACGAAGCGAATATCCATGAGGTCTGCGTCGAGTGCCGCCCGCATCCGGATTTCTGCGGCCCGAAGTGGTGGCAGGATATGGACGTGATCCTGGACGAAGCACATCAGCGCGGGATGAAGGTCTGGATCCTTGACGACGACCATTTCCCGACCGGACACTGCAACGGCGCGATCGCGGAGGCGGATAAGGCGCTCCGTCCCTGGTATGTGGACAGCGTGGAGATTGAATGCTTCGGCCCTTCGCTGAAGAACCGTTTTGATATCGCTAAGGCAGTGCTTGATAAAGTGACGCCGAAAATGTTCCCCGGCATGCCGCCGCAGCGCCCCGGCCAGCAGAAAACATTTTTCGAAAACGACGAGGAAATCCTGAGCGTCACCGCCTGGGAGATCGATAAAAACGGCAGACTTACCTCTCCTGCCGATATCAGTGCTTTTGTAAAGGACGGACAGCTTCTGTGGGACGTTCCGAACGGTTCCTTCAAGATCTATGTGAGCTTCCTCACCCATAACGGCGACGGCCGCACGGACTACATGAACATCCTCGATCATGACAGCGTGCGCGTGCTGATCGACGAGGTCTACGAGAAGCATTACGAGCACTATGCGGATGAATTCGGAAAAACCATCCTGGGCTTTTTCTCGGATGAGCCGATGGTCGGAAATATCGCAGGCATGTACCAGAGCGCAAGACTCGGCGGACAGCGGCGTCTCACGAATCCGTGGCAGAAAGAGCTTCCGAAGATGCTTGAGGAGCGTCTCGGCGCGGACTGGAAGCTGTACCTTCCGCTTCTCTGGGGCGAGGGCTCCGATCACGACACGATCCGTGTAAGAAACGCCTATATGGACGCCGTGACGCGCCTGATCGAAAAGAATTTCGCGGGACAGCTCGCAGCCTGGTGCGAATCGCACGGCGTCGAATACATTGGCCACGTCTGGGAAGACAAGCACCTTTCCTATGCGCTTGGCGGCGGACTCGGACACTATTTCCGCGCGATGCACGGCAATCACATGGGCGGCGTGGACCTCGTGTTCAATTCGCAGATGCACCCCTGGTCGCAGCACAGCACCCGCGACTCGATGGGCGGCGCTTTCTACTACTACACACTCGGCAAGATGGCTTCCTCCCATGCGCATATCGACCCGCATAAAAAGGGCCGCGCGCTCTGCGAGATTTTCGGTGCGACCGGCTGGGATTTCGGCGTCGACAAGATGAAGTATCTAGCGGACAATTTCCTGGTGTCCGGCATCAACCGCTACGTGCCGCACGCCTTCTCTCCGAAGGCTTTCCCGGATCCGGACTGCCCGCCGCATTTTTATGCGCACGGCGAGAATCCCCAGTATCCGGCATTTGTGAAGCTGATGGCCTACATGCAGCGGATGTGCCATCTGCTGTCAGACGGCAAGGCTGCGCCAGAGGCTGCAATTCTCTACAATGCGGAAGGCGACTGGTCCTCGGAGCTTCCGACCGTAAAGAACAATATGTACTGCGAAGTTCCGGCGAAGATCCTCGGAGAAGCACAGATCGACTATGATATCGTACCGGCAGACCTGCTCTTCGCGGCGCTTTCCGGCCGCGAAAAAGCGGCGGAAGCCTCTGAAATCGCCGCCGGCGACGCAGGCTATGCCGCAGAGCTCCGGGATGGGAAGCTTCTCGTGAACGGATACGCCTACAAGGCGCTGGTTGTCCCGGCAGCGGACGTCTGCTCCGAAGAGCTTGTCCGGTTTACGGAAGAAGCGAAGGCAGCCGGTTTCCCGGTGATCCTGATGGATACGGCGCCGGCAGCGGAGACGGCAGAGGGCAGGATCACTGCTTGCGGCGAAATCGTGAAGGAAGACGCTTTGGCGGACGCGCTGCGTGCGCACGGGATCGGAGAAATCGAACTCAGCAAGGAATCCTCCGACCTCCGCTTCCTGCATTACACCGGCGACCGGGAGCAGTACCTTTTTGTGAACAACAACCTCGGCGAAGCCTATGAAGGAACACTTACGGTAAGGAATACGGAAAAAGCCTGGATCTACGACGCGTATGAAAATGCGGTCCGTCCGGCAGAGCAGGAGACCTGCGGCGAAAAGAGCTGCATCAGCCTCCGCGTTCCCGCGTACAACCCGGTGCTGATTTTCTTCGGAGAATATGAGGGAGAAACTGCGGAAGATTTAAGCGCGGTCTTTGAAAGCGGAAAGTGCACGGAGCTTGACGCCTTCCGGCTTTCCTCCTGCTTCTCAAAGGAATATCCGGCCTTCGGCGAAGCAGTGAAGCTTTCGGAGCTCTGCGATATCCCGGTGCAGTATCCGGAAATGATGGACTGCTACCGCTATGAGACGGAATTCGAACTTTCCGAACTGCCGGAAAAGCTGGTGCTTCGGATTGAGAATATGTCTGACGGCGCGGAAGTATTCTTAAACGGCATCTCCTGCGGAAGGCGGATCGCGCCGCAGTGGATCTACGACCTGTCCAAGGCCGCGAAGACCGGCAGGAACAGCCTCCGGATCGAAATGCTTGCGACTGCCGCGAGGAAGGTCGCGAAATTCTACCCGCCGAAAGGCCCGGTCTTCAGCATGGATGCGCCGAAGACGGTCTGTCCGGAAGGCATTCTCGGCCCGGTATGTATTTTCAGTAAATAAATGTTCCTGTGACATATGAGAACGGGTTCGTCCTGCCGCTTTTTAAAAAGGCGGAGGGCGGACCCGTTCTTTTGCGCAGCAAGCGCGGCTTTATGCCGCTTCCGGGAAAATCAGAGCTGCCGGGGAAAACGGTTCCAGGAAAGGAATATCCTGAAAAAGTACCATTTCAGGCGTATTTTTGACAGCGGGATAGAATGATGTGTGTTATAATAAAAATAGAAGCCTGAAGGCTGCCCGGGCGAAAAAGCCCGGCCTTCCGGTACCTGGACGTAAAACGGACAGCGGCGGTCTTTGCAGCCGTCCGGCGCCTGCACTGGTTTTTTTAGGAAAGGAATGAGTATGAAATTATCATTAATGACATTTTCGATGATATGGGATGGCGTCAGCAAAACCATTGACGCTTACCTGATCGCGCGCATCATCCGCGAGAGCGGCTATGAAAAAGCGGACTTTATGGAAGCAGAATTCCGTATCTACGGAAAGGAAAAGCTTCTTGCCGCGCTTCAGAAATACGGGGTCGAGGTAAGCTGCATCATTACTTCTCCGCCGTTCTTTACGGCGCCGCAGGAGGTGGAGCATAGTGTCAGGACTTCCCTCGCGCTCTGCAAAGAAACCGTGACAGAACTGCTGATGATCGTCCCGGGACAGTCCAACCCGATGGGCATGGGCCCGGATGAACACGCAGTCTGCGCGAATATGACGCGGGAGGAGATGCTCCAGCGTACGGTCGAAATGTACAGGCTCGCGGTTTCGCTTGCCGCGGATGCGGGCGTCCGGGTGGTGTTCGAGAACACGCCGCATTGGTACAAGCCGCTTTCGGCGCCGGAAGATGTGAAATACGTCCTCGATGAGGTTCCGGGTCTCGGACTGGTATTCGACACAGGAAACTTCCGGGTGGCGGATCCGGCTTGCGACGAGCTTGCAGCTTATGAACTCCTGAAGGAGCGGATTATGCGCGTGCACTTAAAAGACGTCCGGATCGGCGATTTCCCTGAGGGCGAGCGCTGCGTAAACGGACAGGCGATCAAGGCGGTTCTCACAGGCTCCGGCGTGATCCCGATGCAGGAGCTGATTACAAGGATGGAAGCGGACGGTTATGCGGGCACCTATTCCGTCGAATACGCGGCGCCTTCGGATATCCACGGCTGCGCGCACATCGATGCCGCGGCGGTTTATGGGAAAATCATTCGGAAGATGGCGGAAGGAAACCTGAAGCTTTGTCCGAAGGTCCCGTTCCCCGGTCTTGACAAAAAGGTCTCCCGGATCTTTTTCGGGACGGCTTCCATGCCTTTCATGATGGGAATGGGCGCGGAGTCGCTGCTCGACCAGATGGTGAGCTCCGGCATTAATGCCATTGATACGGCGCGCGGCTACGGACAGGCGGAAGCGACCGTCGGAAAGTGGCTGGCCGCGCGGAAGAACCGCGAAGAGGTCGTGATCCTTTCGAAGTGCGGGAATGTCTCTCCGGACGGGAAGGTCCTCGTGAACCGGGAGGTCATTCTGCGGGAGATTTCGGAGAGCTTAAAAGCGCTTCAGACGGATTATATTGACATTTACCTGCTGCACCGCGACGACCCGAAGACGCCGGTTTCCGAGCTCATCGACACGCTGAATGAACTCACAGACGCCGGAAAGATCCGCGTCTTCGGCGTATCCAACTGGACGGATGAACGGATCCGGGAAGCGAATGCCTACGCGGCGTCGAAGGGCCTTCGGGGCTTTTCGGCATCAAGCCCCAACTACGGCCTCGCGCGCCAGGTGACGGATCCCTGGGGCGGCGGCTGCGTCACGGTTTCCGGCCCTGAGAACCGTGAGTCGCGCAAGTGGTACGAGGAGAACCAGATGCCGGTCATTGCCTACTCGAGCCTCGGCAGGGGTTTCTTCAGCGGCAGATTCAGAAGCTTTGACTATGAAGGCGCCGGGAAGGTGCTGGATCCCTTCGCCATAAAGGGCTATCTCTCCGAGGACAACATGCGGCGTCTCGCCGAAGCGGAAACGTATGCAGAAGCGCACGGAATCAGCGTTCCCCAGACTGCGATGCGCTTTATCCTGTCTTCGCCGATGAATGTCTTCGCTGCGGCGACGATGAGCAGCTTTGCGAGAATGCAGGAAAACACGGAAGCTGCCGCAGAGCGGATGAGCCGGGAGGACTGGGAAAAATTCGACCGCATCGAGTGACGGGACGGGATGTTTTTTGGGCCTCTTATGAAAGGCTCCAGAACTGATCCCGGGTCAGCGCAGAACATTTTTACAGAGATCGGAAATTTTTAACAGATTGATCGGATTTGTGGCTTGTGAAGATGCCCGTATGCATTATATAATTCCGATAGAAAGCGCACCGGAGGTCTGATGCGGACCTGTCGGAAAGGAATCAAAAAATACGGAAGGAATTTAAATGGAAAAATATCTTGATGCGACACTGAAACCCGAAGAGCGGGCGGAAGACCTTTTATCGAAACTGAGCCTGGAGGAGAAATTTGCCCAGGTTTCCGGAATGTATGCATTCCCGCTCACCATGCTGCCGCCCGGCACGGCGGATCATATGAAAGAGGCGTTTAAAAACGGGGTCGGCCAGATGTCCTGCCTCTTCATGCGTACCTTCCGTGACGTGCATGAGGCGCTTGAGCTGCAGCGGACCTATCAGAAGCTGATTGTTGAAAATTCCGAGCATCACATTCCGGCGATTTTCCATCAGGAAGGCCTGACCGGCTCGATGCTTCTCGGCGCGACGGGCTTCCCGGCGAATATCAACCGGGGCGCGTCTTTTGACCCGGAACTCGAGGAAGAAATCGGACGGATTACCGCGCGCCAGGAGCTTCCTGCCGGCATTACGCAGATTCTCTGCCCGGTGCTTGACGTAAACCGCGACCCGCGGCTCGGACGTGTCGGCGAGACCTACGGCGAAGATCCGACGCTGGCGGCCGCCATGGGCGCTGCCATGACGAAAGGCCTTCAGGAGACTGTGGTCGAAGGCCGGAGAGCGGATGCCTGCGCGAAGCATTTCATGGGCTTCCATACGAGCGAAGGCGGCATTCACGGCGCTTCCACCTATATCGGCGACCGGACGCTTCTGGAGGTTTTTGGAAAGCCCTTCCAGGCGGCGATCGCTGAGTCAGGCCTGAAGGCCGTCATGCCCTGCTATGATTCCATGGACGGTGAACCCGCTTCGGCCTCGCACCATCTTCTGACAGAGCTCCTCCGGGACGAAATGGGATTTACCGGCGCTACAATTTCCGACTACGGCGCGGTCGGCAACATTCATATTGTGCAGGGCGTCGGGGAGTCGATGGAGGAAGCCGGATACCGGAGCCTTGCGGCCGGCATGGACTGCGAGCTGCCGATGAAGGACGCTTTCAATGACGAAATGCTCCAGATGTTCCGGGACGGCCGCGCGGATATCAAGGTGCTTGATCAGGCGGTTCTTCGCGAGCTGACCGCGAAGTTCCGGATGGGCCTTTTTGAGCATCCGTATGCGCTTTCGGATGAGGATTTTGACCGGGTATTCTCTGACGGCACGGAGCGGGAGGTATCCTTAAGATCCGCGCGTGAATCCCTCATTCTCCTGAAAAACGACGGCACGCTTCCGCTGAAGAAGGGCCTGAAAAAGATCGCGCTGATCGGCCCGCATGCGGACTGGGCAAACCACTATTTCGGCGGCTATACGCAGTTTACCTTTGTGGAAGGCATGTTCGCCGCAAAGAACTCCATGGCGGGCATCATGGCGGACAATGCGGCGTCCGAGGTAAAGTATATCCCCGGGACGCGCGTGGAATTCAGCGAGACCGACAAATTCCGCAAGGTCATGGACTGGGCGAAGCCGGGCATCGATTCGATCCTGAAAAAGCTCCGGGAAGACCTTCCGGACACCGAAATCGTATACGCGCACGGCTACCAGGTGGCAGGCGCGGACGAATCGGAATTCGCGGAAGCGCTTGCAGCCTGTGAAGGCGCGGACGTTATCCTGCTGACGCTCGGCGGAAAGCACGGCACGAGCTCGATCGCGACGATGGGCGAGGGTGTGGATTCCACGGATATCAACCTTCCGCGCTGCCAGGACCGCTTTATCGAAGAAGCTTCGAAGCTCGGAATCCCGATGGTCGGCATCCATATCGACGGCCGTCCGGTTTCCTCCGATGCTGCGGACGAAAAGCTTGCGGCGCTCATCGAGTGCTTCAGCCCCTCCGAATGCACGGCACAGGCGGTTTCCGAGGTCCTTCGCGGCGAAGTGAACCCCTCCGGAAAGCTTCCGCTTTCCGTTGCCTTCAGCGCCGGCCAGCTGCCGGTTTACTACAACCATCCGAACGGCTCCGCATGGCATCAGGGCATGTCGATCGGTTTCCAGAATTACGTCGACTGCCCGCATTATCCGCGGTATTTCTTCGGACATGGACTGTCTTATACGAAGTTCGAGTATTCGAACCTGACGGTGAACGGAGTGCTGCAGCAGGAAGAGGAGACCCTCGGCGGCGAGGAGAAGATCCGGCTCCGTTCGGAGTTCGGTCAGAGCCTCGGAGAAACCGCGAATCTTCCAGAAGAAGCAAAAGAGTATTTCAAGAAGATTTCGCAGGAGAATCCTCTTCCCGAGGACAGGATTCCTTCTGTCGGTCCGGAAGAAAAGATTTCGGTCAGCCTGACGCTGAAAAATACGGGAGACCTTCCCGGCACGGAGGTTGTCCAGCTGTATCTTCGCGACAAGTTCGCGTCGATGACGCGCCCGAACCAGGAGCTTGCCGGCTTCAAGCGGGTTACGCTTGCCCCGGGTGAAGCGAAAAAGGTCGTTTTCACGGTCGATCCGAGCGTCATGGCATTCCTGACCCGGGATATGAAATGGAAGGTCGAAAAGGGCCGTTTTGACGTCCTGATCGGATCCTCCTCCGCAGACCTGCGTCTTGTCGGCGCCTATATGGTGAATGCGGACCGCTTCCTTGAAGGAAAGAAGAGAAGCTTCTATGCAAAGGCGGAAGTGCAGTAAATAATCAAGCATGGGGACAGTTCCTCCGGCCGTTTATTCGGAATCGGCAAGGGAGACTGCCCCCTTTTTCTTCAGTATTGCGGGGAAAGCGTCCCCCTTTTTTCTTCAGCGCTGCGGGGAAATTGTCCACGCTTATTTTTACAAGGTCGGAAATCTGCAACAGGATTGTCGGATTTGTCGCTTGTCGGAGGAAAAAGCTGTCGATATAATTTTACTGTATAAGGCCAGGCGCGAAAGGCCGGCCTATGACATGTACGGATTCTTTTAATGCGTACGGTCATAAAAACAGGTTGATACGGAGGCAGTCCGATGAGTGAAGAAAAAAACAGTCTGAAAAGGAACCGGCTGATTTTTATCAGCCTCCTGGTTTCGAGCGTTGTGGCGTCCTTTCTTTCAACGGCGCTGAATACGGCGCTTCCCTCGATGATCGAATCCCTTTCGGTGTCGGTCGACACGGGGCAGTGGATCACCTCCGGCTTCTCGCTGGCAATGGGCATTGTGATGCCGCTGACGGCTTTCCTGATCACGCGCTTTAAGACAAAAGGGCTGTACCTTCTCGGGCTGATCCTTTTTATCGCAGGCTCGGTGCTCTGTGCGTTTTCGAATTCCTTTATCCCGATGATGGCGGGGCGGGTGCTGCAGGCGGCCTCCAACGGCATCCTGGTCGCGATGACCCAGGTCGTCATCCTGTCGATTTTCCCGAAGGAAAAGCAGGGAAGCTATATGGGCTGGTACGGACTTGCGGTCTCGGCCGCGCCGATGGTCGCGCCGACGCTCGGCGGCCTTCTCGTTGACGCGCTCGGCTGGCGCTCGATTTTCTGGATCGTGGCCGGCGTCATGGCGCTTTCCTTATGCTTTGCGGTGTTCGTCTTCGACAATGTGCTCGAGGTGAAGAAGACTTCCTTCGACGTGCTGTCGTTCATCATCAGTATTTTTGCCTTCGGCGGGATCACGCTCGGCGCGGGCAGGCTTTCATCCAAAGGCATTGCTGACCCGCTGACGGCGGCCTCTCTTGGCGTCGGACTCGCGTCTTCCGTGCTCTTTGTCATAAAGCAGCTTCGCAGTACGGAGCCTTTCCTTAATGTGCGGATCCTGAAGTATAAAAACTACGCTGTCAGCGTCGCGGGTTCCGTGATCCTGTACCTGATCATGATGGGCGGAACCGTGCTCACGCCGCTGTATCTGCAGCGGGTGGCCGGGCTGAAAGCAGCCGTATCCGGGCTCCTGACGCTTCCCGGATCCGTCATGTCGATCATCTGCTCGCCCCTTGCAGGCAGGCTTTATGACCGGCTTGGCATGAAAAAGCTCTTCCTCGCCGGCGGAATGCTCTTCCTTCTCGGCAATATCGGGATGATTTTCCCGGAGCCTCTTCCGGTGCTGGTCGTTTCCTACGCGGTACGTTCGGCCGGCATTGCCTTCCTGATGATGCCTTTTGTCACCTGGGGCATCGCGGGCATCAGGGACAAGGGCGCGACCGCGCACGGAACAGCACTTCTCACATCGCTCCGCACGATTGCGGGCGCGATCGGGACGGCAGTCTTTGTCGGGATCATGAGCTCCGCGTCGGTCGGAAACGCCGCGGTGTCTTCGGGAAATCCCGGACTCTTCGGCTTCCGCGTTGCAGCGGCCGCGATGAGCGCGGTGGCGGCCGTTATGATGATCGCCGGAATCCTGCTGATCCGCGAGGAAAAATAGACGGTCGGATTTCTGGAAGGGAGAGGTCGGTTTTCCGGGTAGAAGCATCCGGAAAGCCCGTAGTATAATCAAGGAAAAATGAGCAGAAAGCCTCAGAACGAATAAACCGCCGCATTTCAGGGCCGAAAGCCTCAGATACGGCTTAGAACACGAATGCATTAATAAGCAGAATCAAGGAGGAACGCTGTAATGGGCAAGACCATTTATCATGCAAAAGAAGACCCGACCTATCAGAAGGTTTATGTTGACATTGAGCGCTGGGAAGAGCGTCCGAACCCGAATGATAAAAACGGCGGGACCGTGAAGTATTTCTATGTGCACGGCGGATTTAACGATCCGGAAGCCGACCGGCTCATTAAGTTCAGCTTCTGCTTCCCCGAAAAGGAAAAGTATCAGGGACATTTCTTCCAGTATCTCTGCCCCTTCCCGGGACCGGACGAAGAGATGGCTTCCGTTAAGCGGACAGGCCGCGACGACAACATTGCCTTCGCGCTGGTTCACGGCGCCTATTTTATCGAGAGCAACATGGGCTCCAAAACCGCTTTTGGTCCGATGAAGGACGCAACACAGACCTGGAAGGCTTCCGCTATGTGCGCGGAATACTCCCGTGAATATGCAATGAAGTTCTATGGCTGTACGCGTCCTTACGGCTATGTCTACGGCGGTTCCGGCGGCGGCTACAAGTCGATGGCCTGCATTGAGAATACGGACGCGTGGGACGGCGCGGCACCCTATGTCATCGGCTGCCCGGTGTCTCTTCCGAATTCCATTGCACTGCATGTTTTCGCACAGCGGATGCTCCGCCACCAGTTTAAGAATATCGTTGACGCTTTGGATGCCGGCGGTTCGGGCGATCCCGAAGAGCACATGAATGCTTACGAGAAGGCTGCCTACCGCGAGGTCTGCCGCATGGGCTTCCAGCCGAAGGCCTGGTTTATCGAGGCGGACGGCAAGATCGATCCGGGCGCGCTTCCCGTGCTGATGCCGGGTGTGCGGGCAGCGGATCCGGCCTACTTCAAGGACTTCTGGACGGTTCCCGGCTATGACGGCGCAAACCCGCAGGGCGTTTCTCAGCGCGACCGGCTGGTTTTCGACGGTGTCGTAAAGTCTGTGCATCTCGCGGGGGAAGCGGCTGAAGAAGACGATGAATACACAAACGGCGTCGATACGGCCTGGAAGAAACAGCTTGCGAAAGGAAACGGCGCCTGGATTGAACTCGAAGAAGTGCCGGAAGGCGAAGATCTGTATCTGGAGGGGGTTGATATCACCGTAACCTCCGGAAAAGCAAAAGGGAAGGTCATGCTTCTTGGCGGTATCGAAGGCAAGGCGATTACGATCGGATCTGCCTTCGGATATTCCAGTGTCGACGACGTGATCAAAGATATCGAACCCGGCGATACGCTGCATCTCGACAATTCCGATTACATTGCCGTACAGATGTATTACCGCCACCAGGTTCCGGACGACAAGAGCTTTGAGGCCTTTTCGCAGTTCCGCGATGCCGATGGGAATCTGGCGATCCCGCAGCGCAGCTTTATCATGGGCTACGGCTTCACCGGCACCGGCACCGTTCAGGACGGAAACATCCAGGGCAAGGTGATCATGAACCAGTCGCTCCTTGATGAATCCACCTGGCCCTGGTGTGCGCACTGGTATAAAAATAAAGTCATCGAGGCGAAGGGCTCGGACAAAGACTATCGTCTTTACTGGAATGAAAACTGCCTGCACGGCGATGTTTCCGGTCTTCAGTCCAGCCGTGTTATCAACTATGTCGGCGCACTGTACCAGTCGCTCCTGGACCTCTCCGACTGGGTGGAGAAGGGCATTGAGCCGAAAAAATCCGCGGCCTATGAGTATAAAGAGGGCCAGATTTACATCGAGCAGGACCCCGAAAAGCGCTTCGGCCTGCAGCCGAAGATAACGCTTACCGTCAACGGCGGCAAGAAAGCCGTAGTGAAGCCCGGCGAGAAGTTTACGCTTGAAGCGCTCGCGGAAGTCCCGCAGGGCGCCGGCAAGGCCACGGCATTTGACTTTACCCTGAAAAATCCCTCGCTTGCGGACAAGCACTATGAATACAAGGACGATTCGGCGGAGATTTTCGATATCCCCGGAGAAGTTATCGATCTCGGTACGGACGAACAGGGTGTTTCCCGTCAGAAAGCCGTCATCACCGCGTCCTACGACGAACCCGGCACGCACTTCGCGGCTGTCCGTGTGAAGTCCAATGTCGACGGAAGCCCAGATGACGTATTTACGCAGATCCTGAACCTCGACCGTGCGAGGATTGTGGTGGAGTAATAAAAGGATTACGTGCTTCCGGAATCATCAATAAACCGGCGGGCATGCTTTAACAGGCATGCCCGCCGGCTTTTTCATCATGTCGGATTCCTTTGATTTTTCAATCGGATTTCTGGGAGACAGAAATCCGATTTTTTCATACAATGTTCACAGAATCAATAACTCCCGGGAAGCCTTTTTTGTGGGACTCCCGGGATGAAGGGAAGATGAGGAGGAAAAAAATGAAAGCATGGAACAAGATCCTTGTGGCAGCACTGATGCTGGTTTTCGGCGCGGCATTCCTGACCGCCTGCTCCGGCGGCGGCGCGGGGAGCTTAAGCGAGAGCGACGACACCTGGTTCACCTACTGGATTTATTCCGGCCCGGGTTCGTCCTACTATTATGAATATGAAGAGAATCCGGCCGTGATGTACACGGAAACCAAGACCTGGGGTCCGGAAAACAAGTACGTCCATATCGACTATGCGACACCGGCACCCGGCTCCGAGCAGGACGAATATCAGAGGATGTACGCGACGGATTCACTGACCGACCTTCTGGACGGCGTTGCGACGATCAGCGGCCTTGAGATGTACACCAATGGTTACTGCATTGACCTGACGGACTACGTCAATCAGTATATGCCGAATTATAAAAAGATGATCGAAGAAAATGATGACCTGAAGAAGGCTGTCACAATCAACGTCGACGGAGAAGAAAAGATCGTCTCAATTGCAGCGATCAATGAAAAGCCCGGCGACGCAAGCTTCGGTTTTATTTACAGAAGAGACTGGCTGGTAAAATACGGAACGAACCCCGAGACCGGCGCTGCATTCACCGGCGGATTTACGGCGGAAGGCGATCCGGATGCATGGGAAGACGATGTGGTATTCCCCTCCGGAGAGACAGAGCCTGTCTATATCAGCGACTGGGAGTGGATGTTCGGAATCTATGAGAAGGCATTTGCGGATCTCAACATCACCGACAGCTACATGATCAGCATGTATTATCCCGGATTTACCTGGTCCGGCGGACTCTGCTCCAGCTTCGGCGGCGGCTGCCCGAGCTGGTGTGTCGGAGAGGACGGCAAAGTTTACTACGGCGGCGTGACGGATGCTTTCCGGACTTACCTCGAATGCCTGAATTCCTGGTATGAAAAGGGCTGGCTGGATCCTGCCTTTGATCAGAGAACTGCAGATGCACATTACCAGATTGATCAGACCAGCGTACGTCAGGGCCTTGTCCCGATGTGGTACGGTGTTCAGTCCACACTCGGCGGCCGCATGGAAAACGCGACCCAGGAACTCACCAAGGGCATTTACACCTGCGGTGCGAGAATGCCGATCAATGACGTCTACGGACCTGATTCCTGCAAGAATGTCATCCCGGACTGCACTGCAGCCGGCGGCAATTTCAAGAACGGTGCGCCTCTTTATGTGACAAAAAAAGCGGTGGAGCATGGAAAAGATATCGCTACGCTCTGCGCATACCTTGACTATTTCTATACCGAAGAAGGCGCGGCAATCAGAAGCGTCGGCTTAACGGCGGAGCAGGCAAAGGCATCCGGCAGCACTTTCTACGAGGATCAGGGGCTGACAAACGGCGCTTATACGCCTTCCTCTGAAGGAGAGTTCAAATTTAAACTTGACAGCATTCTTGCAAACGACAGCGGCCATCTGTGGCAAGCCTGCAAGGCGGATAAGCTTCCGGGCTACGGCTACCAGATCGGCAAGAGTATTGACAACGGCGAGAACCCGAATCTTCGTCACTCTCTGGATGCATGGGTTTACTATCCGAATATCGGTCTTCCGATGGGCGCGCCGGGATTCGTCATTGATCCGGAAGACAGCGCGATCATGGACCCGATTCATACCAAGCTTCTGAACTACCTGACCTCCAATGCCGTGAACTTCATCAAGGCCAAGGGTGTGGACATCCACAACGATCAGGACTGGGCGGACTGGTGCACAATGCTTGGAAAGTACAATTACCAGAAGGCACTGGATATCTACCAGCCTTATGTAGAGGCCTACGGCTACCGTCAGCCTTAAGCAATCTGACAGGAGGTTTATGATGGCAAAGAACAAAAACGGTTATAAAGCACCGAAGGTCACCTGGAAAAGGGATTTCCAGCGGAACTGGGTAGTCTACCTGTTCTTCGTGCCGATCCTGGTCATCCAGATCATCTTCCATTACATACCGATGTTCGGTATTGTCATGGCTTTCGAAAACTTCCAGGTCGCGAAAGGCTTCTTTGGGAGCCCCTTCGTCGGACTGGACAACTTCAAGGAACTGTTCTTCGGCGCAGAATTCCCGAACGCGATCAAGAATACGGTGCTGATCGGTCTCTTAAAGGCGACGATCGGTTTCATCGCCCCGATCATCTTCGCGTTCCTGCTTTCGCTTCTTCGGAGCAAAAAGTATAAGAGAACGGTACAGACCCTGTCCTACCTTCCGAACTTCGTGGCAGCGGTCATCGTGGCAGCGATCCTCCGCGAGTTTGTCGCGAAGGACGGCCCGATCACCCTTCTGTTCCACAACATTTTCGGAACGGAGAACATGAACCTTCTGGCAAGCACGAAGGAACCGGTCTTCAAGCTGATTTACCTCTTTATGGGGATCTGGCAGTCGATCGGCTGGGGCTCGATCATGTACGTTTCCGCGATCGCAACTGTCAGCGGCGACCTCCACGAGGCTGCGGCAATTGACGGCGCGACAAGGCTGCAGCGGCTTTTCAAGATCACGCTGCCCTGCATCCTGCCGACAATCGTCATGATGATGGTCCTGAACGTAGGCCTTTGCTTCTCGGTCGGCTTCGACTCGATCCTCCTTCTGTATATGCCTTCAACCTATCCGGTTGCGGACTGCGTATACACCTATACTTACCGTTATGCCTTCGGCGGAGCAGCCCCGAACTACGGACTTTCCTCCGCTTCCGGCCTGTTCCAGTCGGTTATCGCGACGATCCTTCTTGTCGGCTCCAACAACTTAAGCCGCAAGATGGTCGGATCGTCCCTGTTCTAAAGGAAGGAGGTTTCTTATCATGGCAGGTTTTTTCAAAAGAAATAAAGTCACCGAACAGGAAACCAAGCTCAACATGATTGAGCATCCTTCCGTGGCGGATCACATCGTCGATGTGATTGTCATTATCCTCTGCGGGCTTGTCGCCTTCTGCAGCGTAATCCCGATGTGGCACGTCCTCATGTCTTCGATCTCGGACGGCATGACGCTCCTGACGCACAAGGGCATGGTCTGGTGGCCGGTCGGAAAAGCGACGATGAAAGGCTACCAGTACGTTTTCCGGAACGCCTCAGTTCTCCGCGGCTATCTGAATTCGATCGTTTACACTGTCGCAACGACGGTGCTCGGCTTTGTCGTCTCGGCGATGGCAGGCTACGCGATGAGCCGTCAGACCAAGCTGAAAAGCTTCATGGCGCTGCTCCTTACGACGACCATGATGTTCTCCGGCGGTATGGTTCCGACCTATATCGTTGTTCAGAAGCTCGGCCTTGTCGGAAATCCCCTGGCAGTCATTATCCCCGGCTGCACAAACGGCATGTTCTGCGTCATGATGATGAACGCCTTCAACAGTGTGCCGAATGAAATGTACGAGGCCGCAAGGATCGACGGCGCGGGCCACTTCGCAACCATGTGGAAGATCATGCTTCCGCAGGCGATGAACTTAGGCTCCGTCATCATCCTGAACACGGTCGTCGGCGCATGGAACTCCTGGCTGCCCTACTCGATCTATATGCCGCGCGCGAAGAAGCTCTGGCCCCTGCAGCTCGTGATCCAGCAGATCACTTCGGAGAATGCCGACTTCCTGAATACGGCGAACCCCGACTACGCGCGCTACCTTGTGCGTTTCGCGGTCATCATCGCCGGCGCGGCACCGCTCATCATCCTGTTCCCCTTCTTCCAGGACAAACTGGAAAAGGGCGTCATCGGCGGCGGCGTAAAGGGATGATCTTTTAAAACCTGAAACAAACCCTGTGGAACCCGGACGTTCGGGATTTCCACAGGGTTTTTCGCTTGACAGAGACAGGGGCGGACGGCTAAAATAAAGGACAGGAAACGTTGTGAAAGCCTGCTAATAAAAAGTCAAGTGGAAAATGAAAAAAGTTTTTATTGAGTGAT
>CAMVNR010000014.1 GCA_947168905.1 uncultured Lachnospiraceae bacterium | reverse complement strand
CTTCCGCTTCCCTGCGTCTTTTCTCCATGAGGCCCTGCTGCTTTTCAGTCAGCTTCAGGCCAAGCTTTTTAATATAATACAGCGGGTAGCGGATCTCATGACGGATTCCCAGCGCGATCAGCTCGTCCGGTGTCAGATTGGCATTCATATGCGTATGCAGATCGGTACGGAACTTGCATTCAGACAGAATATAGGTTTTCACAACGGTCTTCTTGAAATCCAGCCGGTAATCCTTGGTCTGCGACATCAGGGTCTTACTGATGGCCGGTATTGAGGCTTTTCTTTCAATCGTGCCGTCCGGATAGATATTGGCGACCTTGGTATCCTTGAGCCGGAAAATATACACCTTCTCATTCCGGTCGTCGATATAGCACGGAACCGTTCCCCGGATGACCCGTAAGCCGTCCCGGTCTTCCGAAAGCGGAAGTGTGCAGAGCCTCGACAGGTTGGTGATCAGGTTGCCCGTTCCGTGGTTCGGCGTCCTGAGAACATAGGACATCAGGCCCTGATTCAGATAGAGCTCAACAATAATATCCTTTTCTTTGTCAAGATAAAAACATCCGAAATATGCCATACCGCTCCTACTCTTAAAAAACAGGACTCAGAACCGCCGGAAGAAGCATGAAGCCGCATTCCGGGATTAACCGCATTCGTCAAATATCCATACAATAAGCGCATATCCATTTTCCTTATTACGGGTCACAAGAAACGAAGAAAGGGAACACCGACACTCACGATGTTCCCTCTGATTATACACAGAAAGGCGGAAAAAGACAAGGACTTCGCCTCTTTATCAGTTTCCGGAAAAAATGAATTCCTCATCCGCCAGCCTGAAGACGGACTGGTCGGAAAGCTCCTGCGGCAGTCCTACAGGAAGCCGTTCATTGTTAAAAAAGGTTCCGTTGGTGGAGCCCTGTCCGTGGCTTCCCTGATCGATCAGATAGTATTTACCGTCTCTGGCGAAAATGGCCGCATGAATATGGCTGATCGAACTGTTCCCTGAAATCGCCCAGTCGCATACGCCCGGGACAGTCCCGATCCGGAAAATGTCCTTATTGACCTGGGCGCTTTCTCCGGTCTTCAGTCTCTTAAGCACCGGATACTGTTTTCCGCCGCCGCCCGGTACGAGCTGTTTCTGGTACGCATCCGGACGGATGGTTTCATTCGGTGCGGGAGATGCTGCAGGAATGACGCTCGTCTGGTCAAAGTCCGCTGCCGTCACTTTTCCGGGCGTCTGAGGCGGATTCACCGGACGTTTTACCGGCAGCGTCTGCTGAGCAGGCGTATATCCCTGCGCTGCCGGCGGTACCTGCTGCGCGGGCGTATATCCCTGCGCTGCCAGCGGCGTCTGCTGTGCGGGCGTATATCCCTGCGCTGCCGGCGGCGTCTGCTGAGCAGGCGTATATCCCTGCGCTGCCGGCGGCGTCTGAGAGGCCGGCTGCTTCTTCCCGCAGAAGCGGCAGAAGCTTGCTGTCTTTGAGATCGGCTTCTGGAGCCGGCGAAAATCGGAGAAATCCTGAGCATACTCAGAATGTAAAAGATCTGTTAAAATGAATCTGCCCGAAGCGCAGCATGTCAGTACATTTACCATAGCACGCTTCGGGCATAATTGCAAGTATTATTTCATGGTTTGCACCACGAATTATGATTTCGTTTCTTCCCTGTGCTCCTTTTTCCAGGCCTTGATATCCTGCAGGCGCTCTTTCATTTTCTTCTCTTCTCCCATGCCGTACGGGAGGTAGTATTCTCTCCCTTCGAGGGCTTCCGGAAGGCACTTAAGCGCTGTCAGCTTCTCATCGTAATTATGGGCGTACATGTAGCCCTCGCCGTAGCCCAGATCCTTCATCAGCCCCGTCACGCCGTTCCGGATCTGAAGCGGCACGGGATCAGCAATTGTCTTTAACGCGTCTTCCTTCGCCATCATATAAGCAGCGTCCGCGGAATTGGACTTCGGCGCAAGCGAGAGGTAGATCACCGCTTCCGTAAGGTGGACGGAGCATTCGGGCATTCCAATCCAGTGGCAGGCCTGAAAGGCAGCGACCGCAAGAGGCAGTGCCTGCGGGTCCGCAAGCCCCACATCCTCCGCCGCAAAACGGGTTACGCGCCGGGCGATATATAAAGGATCCTCGCCTGCTTCAAGCATTCGCGCCAGCCAGTATACCGCGGCGTCCGGGTCGGAATTGCGCATGGATTTGTGGAGCGCCGAGATCAGATTGTAATGCTCCTCCCCGTCCTTGTCATACAGAAGCGATTTCTTGCCGGTGCATTGCTCGACGATCTCGCGGCTGACAGTTACTGATCCGTCTGTGCCGATCTCGCCGTTTAAAATGACCATCTCCAGCGTGGAAAGCGCGGCTCTCGCGTCGCCGTTTGAAAAGACCGCGATCATATGCAGAAGGCCGTCCTCCATGCGGATGTCCTGCCCCAGGAAACCTTTCGGGGAGTTCATCGCATGCTTCAGAAGCTTCATGATATCATCTTCATCCAGCGCTTTCAGCACAAAAACCTTGCACCTGGAGAGAAGCGCCCCGTTGACCTCGAAGGACGGGTTTTCCGTCGTCGCGCCGATCAGAATGATGGTTCCCTTCTCCACAAAAGGCAGGAAAGCATCCTGCTGAGCTTTATTGAAACGGTGGATTTCGTCGACAAAAACAATCGTGCGCTGTCCGTAGCGGCGGCTTTCTTCGGCGTCCTGCATCACCTCCCGGATTTCCTTGATTCCGGAAGTGACTGCGGAAAAGCGCAGGAATTTCGCCCGGCTCTTTTTCGCGATGATTTCGGCAAGCGTCGTCTTTCCGACGCCCGGAGGGCCCCAGAAGATCATCGAGCCGATCTGGTCAGATTCAATCAGGCGCCGGAGGACCTTTCCTTCGCCGATGAGGTGCTCCTGTCCGACATACCCGTCAAGATCCGTCGGCCGCAAGCGCGCCGCCAGGGGTTCCGGCACCGAATTGTCAAATAAACTCATCTGATCCATCTGTATTTACCTCAAGTCCGAATTCACCCGGAAGAAAACGCGGGCAGACATTTTCCGTAGTGGCAATGACCGCATTGGCCAGCCGGGTGCCGATATCGCAGGCTTCCCGGAGCGTTTTTCCGTAGGTGAGCCCGATCGCTACGCCCGCGAAGAAAGAATCGCCCGCGCCGGTTGTATCCTTTACATCCACGGGAAGTGGAAGGACAATCCCGTGATCCTTGTCCGTATCGGCATAAACCGCGCCGAGCGCCCCCATGGTCACAACCATCGAGGGGATATTCGCCCGCCGGATTCTCTCCGGAAGAAGCGCCTCCATTTCTTCCGGCGAAAGGCCGTCATAATCCTCCATAAAGAGAAGGCCGGCTTCGAGCTGGTTGCACACAAAGCACCGGACGCGCTTTAAGAAGTCTCTTCTCTCCACCGCGATGCTCATATTGGAAACGACGGCGTAGACATCCTTCCCATGCTTTTCGGCGAGTGCGAATATCCGCGAAAGAAGCGGCGGCTCCATATCGATCTCCACAATAACGGAATCACAGCCCGAGATGATTTCATCGCCGGACTCATTCAGGATCTCTCCGATAGCGGACATGTCCGGGCGCTGGGAAACCGAGGCTGCGACATCCCCGTCATTGTCAAAGACCGCCAGCCAGATGCCCATTCCGTCCTTCACGCGCCGGATATAGCGCGTATCCACTTTGTGCCTCTTCAGCTTCTCTATGACGTCCGTCCCGGTGCCGTTGTCGTCAACGAGACTGACAAAAGTCGGTCTGAGCTCCACATTCGCGATATCCTCCGCAATATTCCGGCTGACGCCCCCGTGGACTGTGCGCACCCTGCCTGCGTTCCGTCCTTTCGGATTAAATCCCGGCTCCGGATAGCCCTTGATATCTACAAATACCGATCCAAATACAGCAATTCCCATAAAATCAGCTTTCCTTTTTAACAGGTTCTGCTACCATTGTAACATTATTTCTTCGAAAAGCAATGTTTTTCTGCTTGCAATTCCCATCACAAGTGCTATGATGTTAGGTAGAGCGCATGTGGCCTGTGCGTGTGTTTTTTGCCGCATCGCACCCTAAAAAACAGGAGACCTCCCTGATATGCGACTGATAACAAGAGACCGGTCTTTTTATAAAAGTCTGTTTTCCCTGGCTCTGCCGATTGTCCTGCAGAACTTTATTTCTTTTGCCGTGAATTTCGCCGACAACCTGATGGTCGGCAGGCTCGGCGACACCGCCGTTTCCGCGGTTTACATGGGAAACCAGTTCCAGACGGTTCTGCAGATGTCTGTCTTCGGCATCGATGCGGCCATGCTGATTATTGCTGCCCAGTACTGGGGAATCGAGGACACGAAAAGCGTACGCAGGATCGCTGCGATGGGCATCCGGTGGTCGGTTCTTGTGGGAGCCGTCATCGCCGCTGTCGTCCTTCTCTTCCCCCGCTTCCTTCTCGGGCTGCTCACAAACGACGCGTCCGTCGTAGAGGAAGGCGTGAAATACGTCATTTTCGTGGCACTTTCCTATGTGTTTTTCTGCGCGTCACAGCTCCTGATTTCAGCCATGAAATCAGTGGAAAACGCGAAGCTTGGCTTCTATGTGTCGCTGATTGCGCTTTTCGTAAATATTTTCCTGAACTGGGTGCTGATCTTCGGCAAATTCGGTCTGCCGGCGCTCGGCGTCAAGGGCGCTGCCATCGCCACGCTCATCTCAAGAATCACGGAATTTATTATCGCGGCGGTTTATACCTTTGCCATGGATAAGAAGCTCGGCATGCGGGTCCGCGATCTGTTCGCGGCGGCGCCTAAGCTTCGCCGCGATTTCCTGAAAAACGGCGCGCCGGTCGTGGCGGGGCAAATGGTCTGGGCGGTAAACATGATCGCCTACTCGACGATTATGGGGCATTTGAGTCCCGCCGCCGTGACCGCGTCTTCTGTCGTTGCGCAGATGGAGAACCTGCTTCGGGTCGGCGTCTTCGGCCTGTCCGCCGCACTTGGCATCGTCACCTCAAAAACGGTCGGTGCCGGCAAATTCAAGGAAATGAAGGAGTACGCGACGACCGCCGAATTCATCTTCCTCGGCGTCGGGCTTGTTTCCAGCCTTATTATCGTACTCCTTAAGAATACCTTCGTCGGCTTTTATGATATCAGCGGCGAAGCGGTGCGCATCACGAAGCAGTTCTTCAATGTGCTGACCTTCACCTTTATCGGCACCTGCTGGCAGGCAACCTGCCTCGGCGGTCTCGTGAAATCCGGCGGCGATACGGGTTTTGTCTTCCGGATGGATTCCGTCTTTGTCTTTGGCGTGCTGATCCCCGCGGGCGTCGTGTCCCTCCTTCTCGGAGCGCCGGCCTGGGTCGTATTCCTTGCATTAAAATGCGATCAGATCCTGAAATGCATCGTAGCCTTTGTGAAAATCAACAGCTTCAACTGGATGAAGAAGCTGACCAGAGAAGACATTAACCAGGAGGAAAACGCGTAATGTCAGACAGACTGTACCACCTTTACTTTGCCGCCTGCGACGTAAAAGGCGGGCTGTATCATTACACCCTGAAAAACGGTGCGCTGAAATACATGGATTTCACCCCGATGCACC
Organism: uncultured Lachnospiraceae bacterium; assembly: GCA_947168905.1. Classification (GTDB taxonomy): domain Bacteria; phylum Bacillota; class Clostridia; order Lachnospirales; family Lachnospiraceae; genus UBA1267. Next base: position 32,920 of record CAMVNR010000014.1, on the reverse strand, counting down.
GGCCGATGTATATGGAGGCGAATGAAAACGGCATGGACGTCGTCCTGCAGTTTCCGTTTGAGGGCAGCCGGGAAAGCGGCATCGTCACTTACCGGATGGAGGATTTCAGGCTGACAGAGCCCTCTGAAATCATTTCGACAAAGGGCCGCGAAGGTTGCCATATCTGCCGCTTTAATGGCAATGTGTATGTGGCCAATTATTCGTCCGGCTCGCTTTTCTCATCCGGCGGCGCCCTCGATGTGCACGAAGGCAAGGGCCCGAATCCCTTCCGGCAGGAAATGCCCCATATCCATTATGTTCATCCGTCGCCGGACGGGAAATACCTCTTGTCCGTCGACCTCGGGCTCGACGCGGTCTACACCTATGACAGTGGCCTGAACGTGATCTCTATAGCCCATGTGCCTGCGGGGGAAGGTCCGAGACATCTTGCCTTCTCAGAAGACGGGAAAACGGTTTTCTGCGTCAATGAACTCGGCGGCTCCGTCAGTGTATTCGCTTACGAGGACGGCAGGCTTTCTCTTCAGGAAACCGTATCGATTCTGCCCTCGCCGGTCGAAGGCAACACTTCCGGCGCGATCCGTGTCGCAAAGGACTACGTCTATGCCACGAACCGCGGCGAGGAAACCGTTGCCGTCTTAAAATGGGACGGAAGCCATCTGAAATACCTCTCTTCCTTCCCCTGCTGCGGCGTCTCTCCCCGCGATTTTCTGATCGTGGAGGATAGGATGTTTATTACGAACGAAAGGACCAATAATGTCGCCGTCTTCCGGGGCTGCGGCGAACTTTGGGAAAAGCTTCCGGAAGAGCTTCACATGCCGAACCCGCTGTGCGTCATCGCCGTCCCCGGCGAAGCATAATATTTTTGAATATCATTATAGGAGGTATATACAATGTTAATCACCGGCAGACAGGAGAAACAGATTTTTGAACAGGCCCGTGACGAGCGCTGGGCAATCGGCGCTTTCAACGCCTTCGACCTGAACTCCCTCGAAGCGATCATGCAGGCAGCCGAAGAGCTCGGCGTTCCCGCGCTCGTTCAGACCTGGGATTTCTACAATCCGGAAAAGCCAAACATGAGCGAATTCGCCGCCAAAGTGTTCATCAAGCAAATCATTGACCGCGCGGCGGCAAGCCCGGTACCGGTCATTCTGCATCTGGACCATACGCCGACCTTCGGCGGATGCATGCGCGGCGTCAGAAACGGCTGGAACTCTGTCATGATCGATGCTTCTGCGAAGAGCCTTGAGGAAAACATCGCCCTCTCCGCCAAAGTCGTGGAAGCTGCGCACCCCTGCGATGTGCTGGTTGAAGGAGAGATTGGTCATGTGGCGGGCAACTCCGGACTGGACACCATCTACACGGATGTGGATGATGCCGTCGCCTATGTCAAAGGCTCCGGTGTTGACCTCTGCGCGGTATCCATCGGAACCGTTCACGGCTTCTATGCTACAGAGCCGAAGCTGAACTACGACCGCATCGCTGAGCTTCGCGAAGCCATCGATATTCCGCTTGTCATGCACGGCGGCTCGGGGCTTACTGAAGAGCAGTTCAAGAAATCGATCGCAAACGGTATCGTGAAGATCAACTTTGCGACCTATGTACAGATCGCAGGCGGCAAGGCGATCGCTGACGCCGTCGCAGGCCAGGAACGCCCGATGTTCAACAACGTCGTCAAGGCCGGCCAGAATGCCGCGCGGGATTTCATCAAGATGCATATGCAGATCTTCGGAACACGTCCTGTCAGCCTGTAAGGGTCAGGACACGGATACTGACGAAACAGGGAGGAGCTTTTTATTGTCTTCCCGTGCATTTAAATGATCAAGAGAGGGATAAAAATGTACGATTTCAGTAAACTCACCATCGGCGTAGCGCCCACAAGACGTGACTCCTTCCCTGATCCGAGGGAAGCACGCGCCGTCAAAGTCAAAATATGCCGGCGGCTCGAGGAAATTTTCGTCAAAATACCCAACCTGACAGTCGTCGATATCGACGATATCAACGAGGAAGGACTTCTTTTCGACTATGCGGATGTTCCGAAAGCCGAGAAGAAATTCAAGGAAGCCGGTGTGGATGCGGTTTTCTTCCCGCACTGCAATTTCGGTCAGGAAGAGCCTGTGGCAATGCTCGCGAAAAAGCTCGGCGTCCCGGTTCTTGTCTGGGGTCCGAGAGATGAGTGCCCGCCGGATCCGAATGTCTGCCCCTCGCGCCAGACCGACATCCAGTGCGGCCTCTTTGCCACCACGAAGGCGCTTCTTCGCTACGATGTGCCCTTCACCTATATTGAGAACTGCTGGCTGGATTCGCCGGTTCTTGAAAAGGGCATTCAGGATTTCATACGCACCGCTTCCGCAGTCAAGGCTTTCCGCGACTGCCGCATTATGCAGATTTCCGTCCGTCCGAGACAGTTCCTCAGCGTCAAGTACAATGAATCCGAGCTTCTGGAGAAATTCGGAATCGAAGTGATTCCGGTCGAAGGAACCGAGATCATCGGCGTCATTAAAAAGATTCTCCGGGATGAGACGGACAAAGTACAGGCGCTTGTCGCAGAGTGGAAAAATGATTACGACATCACCGCGACAAGTGATGACCAGCTGGAAAAGATGGCCGGAATGGCGCTCGGAATCGAGTGCCTCGCGGACAAATACGGCTGCACGGCAGTCGCGGGCGAATGCTGGTCCATGATGGGCGCAAACTTCGGCGTCCGGACCTGCTTTGTCTGGGGATATCTGACCGGAAAAGGCCTCCCGATCGCCTGCGAGACCGATGTGCTCGGCGCAGTGACTACGAACCTGCTTCTTGGCGCCGCGAGAAAGGAACATGACGTTTTCCTGGCGGACATTACGATCCGTCATCCCGAAAACGACAACGCGGAGCTCTTCTGGCACTGCGGCCCTTTCCCGAAGAGCCTGATCCGGGAAGGCGTGAAGCCCGCCATCAACGGCTGCGCCGGCCGCTACGAGCTCGCGCATACGGACTATACGCTGGTCCGCTTTGATCAGATGAAGGGCAACTATTCGCTCTTTGTCGGCGAAGGAAAAGGCGTTGAAGGACCCGCGACCGACGGCAACTACGTCTGGATCGAAGTAGCGGACTGGGTCGCCTGGGAAAAGCAGCTGATGTACGGTCCCTACATCCACCACTGCGGCGGCACGCCGGGACGCTTCAAGGAAGTGCTGATGGAAGCCTGCAAGTACATTCCGGGTCTTACTCCGGATCCTGCAGTCTGACAGAAAAGAAGCCTGCCGGGGATGATAAAATCCCCGGCAGTTTTTGCTTCTTGCTTATTTCTGTGCCTTATGGGCGGATTCTTGTTCCGCAGTTTGTGCAGAAGACCATTTCCGGCGTGAGACGCGCACCGCAGTTCTCACAGAACATCGGACGCTCAAGGACAATCTCGGGAGCCGGCGCAGGCGCGGGCTCGGGGGTCCCGCCGAGGCTGAAGGTATACGGTCCTTCTTCCGGAACGGTCTCCGGAACCGGGATCTCCACCTGCGGATTCTCGACAACCGGAGCCTCCATAATGATCGGCTCGGGATTTACGGGCGCAGGTTCTTCCGGCTGAGCTTCATAGGCCGGTGCCTCGTAGACCGGGGCTTCGTAAGCCGGAGCTTCCGGTGCTTCGTAAACCGGTGCTTCCGGCGCGGGAACTGCGATTTCCGGTCCCGGAGCCGGCATATCCGGTCCTTCCTGGACAGGAATCGATTCCATCATGGCCGTATTTTCAAGATTCTTGGCGTCAAGCTGCGTCTGAAGCGCGCTCATGTTCGCCGACGCCTGGGAGAGATTCATCTCAAGCTCTGCCTTCTCGGAGGCAGCCGCGCGAAGTTTGGCTTCACAGTCCGCGATCGCGGCGTTCTTCTCCTGCTCGGCTTTTCCAAGATCTTCCTTCAGGGAAGCGATATAATTCTGGTTCCGCTGAAGCGCTTCCTTCACATCCGAAAGTTCTTTCTTTACAGCGTCAAGCTCTTCCGCTTTTGCAGCGGCATCGGCTTTTGCCTGCTCCAGCTCTTCCGCATTCGCATCGGCCTTTGCTTTCGCTTCCGCCAGTTCTTCTTCCTGGGCCGCGAACGCAGCGCTCAGTTCTTCCTGTACGGATGCAAATCTGCCGAAAATATCGCCGAGATCCTTCTTCTCATATACGGGTGCGGCGGGAGCTGCTTTTTCCGCAGCGGGAGCCTGCATGACAGGCGCCTCGACACGAGCGCCGCAGTTCGTGCAGAACATTGCGCCGTTTTCAAGCGGTGCACCGCATCTTACACAATTCGCCATTAGCTGATCCTCCTTATCAGATTTTTATATATAGAATTTACTGCTAATTTGTACGCCTGTCAAGATCGTTTTCGAAAAGGCCTGCGGAGGGAGCGCTTTTTTAAAGTCTTTCCTTCGTCAAATTGTCTGTCCCGGGCTTTCGGTTTTTGCATCCTTTGGAACAGTAGGAGAAAATGTCCGAAATTCAAGTGGTTCTCTTGTGACAGAACCGCTTTCATGCTATAATTGAAGCCTCAAATTATTACTCTTGGAGACGGAGGCTTTTTATGACGGATCAGTTTATCCTGAGCGGCTTTTCCGATGAAATCGATGCCGATATCGAGGTGCAGCTTTCACATCTTAAGGAACTCGGCATTCGTTTTTTTGAACCGCGCACCATTAACGGAAAGAACATTTCCGACCTTACAGACGAAGAAGCCCTGAACCTGAAATCCCGCATGGATTTCTACGGAATTTCAGCCAGTTCCATCGGTTCTCCGATCGGAAAAATTGGTATCTTGGACGACTTTGAGAAGCATATGGAGCTCTTGTCCCGCACGATCCGTACGGCGAAAATCATCGGCTGCTCCTATATCCGGGTTTTCAGCTTCTACATTCCCGACGGCGAGTATACCCTTTTCCGCGATGAAGTGCTCCGCCGCATGAAGGTCATGACCAACCTCGCGTCCTTCGAGAACGTCATTCTTCTCCACGAGAACGAAAAGGGCATTTACGGCGACACGGCGATCCGGTGCAGGGAAATTCTCGACGAAGTCTCTTCGCCGCATTTAAAGGCCGTTTTTGACCCTGCAAACTTCATTCAGTGCCATCAGACGACCTACCCCGAAGCCTACGGCCTGATGCGGCCCTATATCGAGTATATGCATATCAAAGACGCCCTCTCCTCGGGAGAAGTTGTCCCGGCAGGCGAGGGCATCGGTTTTGTTCCTGAAATTCTGAAATCCTTAAAGGCTTCCGGCTACGAAGGCTTCTTAAGCATCGAGCCGCACCTCGGATCCTTTTCCGGTCTTTCCCGCTTAAGCCGCGACGACAGCCGCAGATTAGAGGACAAGGAGCCATCCTCCGCGGAGAAGTTCGACCTTGCGTATAAAGCCCTGCAGGCAATCCTTCAGAGGGTCTGACAGCCTGCTTCTTTAGCTTTGCCTATGCTGGCGCTGCTTCAGAAGAGCGTTTCCTTCCTTTCCGGTCAGATGCTCTACCGTGATTTCCACACAGCAGGTATGGTCACATGCTTCGGCGATTTCCTCTTCGACAAGATCAGGATAATCGCCGGAGTATTTGTATCCGACAAGTCTTAGGGAGCGGATTTTCTCCTCCCTGTCGGTAATTTCCCGCGCCCGCCCAAATGCGATGACGGAGCGGTATGCGGTCGTGCGGTCCCGCGCGATCACATCGTCCGCATCGATGACTGTAAAGCTCACCTTGTCATACTGACGGATGGCGTCGATTTTGTGGCCTGTCAGGGCGCAGTGAAAGCTGATTTTTCCATCCTCATAGGCGTAATTCAGCGGGACGGTATATGGATAGCCTTCGTCCCCGAGAACGCCTAAAATTCCCGTTTTTCCGCGTTTTAAGATCTCTTCCGCTTCTGCGTCCGGAATCTGCTGTGCCTTCCTTCTCATCTCTCTGAACATAAAGTTCTCCTCCTGTCGTTTCTTTTCAGATGTCTCTTTTATTTCCTTCTTTTGTTCACAAGATAGCCGAAAACAGCTCCGACGATACCGCCGATGATGTGCGTGAGCTGGGACACATTGTCCGATGCGAAGAAGCCTTCGTAGATCTGCTGTCCTAAATACAGCACCGTCACCAGAATAAAGGTGATCGGAATCTCCCGGTCACGGATGCCGGTCATCGAAGCCAGAAGGATCATCGCAAAGACGACGCCGGACGCCCCGAGAAGAGCCGTGGACTGGAAGAATATAAAATGGATCACGCCTGTCACGAGGGCTGTCAAAAGGATCATTACAATGAGCGGCCCGGCTCCATAGCGTTCCTCAAGCATCGGTCCGATCACCAGAATCATCATCAGATTGCCCGCCAGATGCGACAGGTTCGCGTGCCCGAAGACATGCGTAAAAAACCTAAGGTAGGTCAGCGGTGAGCGCAGCGACGAACGGTAGACGCTGAATACGAGCCTTGTCGATGCTCCCTTCGTGATCAAACCGAGGATCAGCGAAACGACCGAGATCAGCGTAAATGTCAGAATGACCGGAGAATTCAGTACGATTTTAAATCTTTTGCTGTTCGGCACGGAAGTACGTTTTTTCATCAGATTCTCCTTTTCGGAATTACTGCCGCTATTCTACCACAGCTTGCCCTTTTTCACAAGAGCCCGGTAAAACAGTCTTTTTCGAAAAAACGCTGCTTCTTCTCTTCATCGTACTTGCGGATTCAGGATTTTCTGATACAATAGAAAAAAACGGAGCACCCGGCAAAGGAAGGCGCTCCTAAGTTCACCCGTTGACCCTGACATCATATTCCAAGGAGGATAAAACATTCATGCAAATCGGTATCGGAACCTATTCATTCGGCGGTATTGAGAGCTATCTCGGACTCGGACCGACCTTACAGGAAAAATTTCAGAAGATCAAAGCACTAGACTATGATTTTGTAGAGCTTCTCCCCGCCGACCTTGAGAACGACCCGGAGGATCTTAAAAAATGGCTTGCAGAAGCCGGTCTTACCGTCAGTTCCGTTCATGCAGAGCCTTCGGAGGCCATTGTGAAAAAAATGGCTGAAATCGGAGGAAAAGCCGTCATCTGGGCCGGCAGTCCCTTCAATTCCACGGAGGAAGCCATCGAGCTTGCCCATCAGCTTGACGAAATGGCCGAAATGGCGGCGCCCTACGGCATCAAAGTCGGTTACCACAACCACAGCCAGGAATTCTATGTGGATCAGGGCAAGCCGATCCTTGAAACCGTCATCGAAAACAGCTCCAAATGCTTCTTCCAGCTCGACTGCGGCTGGGCGATGAACGCCGGCACCTATCCGCCCTCCTTCATCCGCCGCTATAAAAACCGCTTCATCGCGATTCACGTCAAGGAAAACAGCCGTGTGCAGGGTCCCGGGCCGAAGCCTGCTTCGCGCCATGAAGAAAGGAAGCAGGGCAATCCCTTCGGCGATGTAAAATCGCTGCCTGTTGAAGAGCGTAAGAAAATGCTCGCCGATATTCAGGCGCGTATGAACACGCCCGAGAGCCGGAAGCGTTTTGACGTGCAGAGCAGGCTCGGCGCACCCGAGTCCAACATCAACTGGCAGGAGATCAAAAACGCGCTTGACGAGCAGGACTTCGAAGCCTTCTGGATCGTGGAGCGCGAAGGCTTCTATGACGAGCATGACAAGTGTCTCGCCGAAGACTGCGCATGGCTGAAGGAGAATATTCACTGATGTCCGAAACAATAATCATAAACACAAATGAAGGCCCCGTCCGGGGCCTTTGTGAAAATAAGGTTCTGTCTTTTCTCGGCGTGCCTTACGCAAAGCCCCCCGTGGGGCCGCTCCGCCTGAAAGGCCCCGAAAAGCCGGAGCCCCGCACCGAGGTCCTGGACTGTACAACACCGGCTCCGATGCCGGTGCAGGTTCTTCCTCCGGGGCATCCGATGAAAGATCATCCGATGAGCGAGGACTGCCTTCACCTGAACATCTGGGCGCCGGAAAATCCCGGGAAGCCCTGCGCTGTCCACGTCTGGTTTTTCGGCGGAGCGCTGCAGGGCGGAGCGGCCGACAGTCCGGAGCTTGACGGAAGCCGCTATGCACAGGACGGGGTCGTTTCCGTCAATGTTTCCTACCGGGTCGGCGTTCTCGGTTTCCTTTGCCATCCGGCGATGAAGCATGAGAATCCCGACGGACTTACCGGGAATTTCGGCCACCGCGACCAGATCGCAGCCCTTCAGTGGATCCGGGAGAATATCGCTTCCTTCGGCGGAGATCCCTCCCGTGTCACCATCAGCGGGCAGAGCGCCGGCTCCGGTTCCTGCTGCACACTGATGAACGCCCCGCTCGCGCGGGGGCTGTTCCACCGGGTCATCTGCCACAGCGGGGACATTTTCCAGCCGGAACGCGATGTTCCCCTGGAAAAAGCCGAATTCCAGGGAATGGAGCTTTTAAGAAGCTTCGGCTGCCGGACGCTCGACGAATTCCGGGAGATTCCCGTCGAAGAGCTGTATGCGGACGGCGATCCAATGATGAAGCGCGTCGGTGCGCTCTGTGCCTGTGTGATCGATCCCGCCTTCCTTCCCGGACCGCAGGGCGAGACGACGCTGCAGAACCGCTGCATGCAGGTACCAGTAATCATCGGCACCAATCTGGATGAGGGCAGCCGCTGGAAAGCATCGGAATATATCCCGGCAATTACCGGAAGATTCGGACTTCCCCTGGATTTCTACGCATCCGTGGGCGATATAAACGCGCAGGCAAACGCGCTTGCCGCGGACTACTGGTACGGGCGCCACCTTGCCTGGGCAAAGATCCGGACACAGGACTACCATCTTCCGACCTGGCAGTATGTCTTTGCCCGCCGTCTCGGTCCTGCCGGCGCTTTCCACGGTGCGGAAATGCCCTATACCTTCGGGACGCTTGAAGACATGAAAAAGTCCGGAAGCGCTCTTCCCTACGAACCGGGGGACGAAAAGCTTTCCGGACTGATGCACAGTTACTGGGTTCATTTTATTAAAACCGGGAATCCGAACGGCGAAGGTCTTCCTCTCTGGCCGGAAAAGGAAGGGAATGTCCACATGCAGTTTGATCTGGAAAGCGGCATGCAGGACGACATCCTCACCGAAACCGGTAAAACGCTCTATCCGCTGATTGAAAAGTGGATGCGAAGCAGGATGGGTTAAGCCGATTCACTCCCCGAACTGTTCCAGGTAGATCTGTTCCGCGAGCTCCGGGACCGTAATCTGATTCGATTCCGTACGGTTCGACAGAACGATGACCGCAGTCTTTTTCTGACTGTCAAACAGGATCTGCGCAGAATAATGCGAAGTCTCTCCGCCGTGGCCGACAACGCCGTCCGGGCGGACTCCCCAGCCGAGGGCTGCCTTTGAGGAGCCCCCGGCATTTTTTGCGCCGGTAATCGAAAGGAGCCGTCCTTCGTCAATCCTATCCTCAAAATACAGCCGCACATAGGCCGCAAGATCGCTGATATCGCTCGAAAGTCCCGCCGCGGGAAGAAAAGCGTCATCTTCGTTCCATTTCCAGGCTTTTTCGATCGAAGGCTCGGTCTGAAAGGCTGTATCGGGAAGCTGAAGCTCCGTACGGATATATTCCTCCATCACCTCTTTGAAGGGACGCCCTTCGACGGCTTCTATGACATTTCCGAGGACAGCGTAGCCGAAATTGGAGAAGCTGTACTCATAAGGCGCGGTCATTCCCGTCGAAAAACGCCGCATGAATACCGGTACACGCTCGGAGGAAATCCCCCTGTACGGGTTTTTGTTCAGCCGGTATTTTGCCATCTGGATAAAGCCGTTTGTACGGTAATCCTCATAGGCGGAGGTATGGGTCAGAAGCTCCAGAATCGTCGGATCATATCTGCCGGAAAAATCCACATAGCTGCTGACGGGATCCGTCAGAGAGAGCCTTCCCTCGGATGCGTACTTGGCAAACAGCGCGCCGACAAAGGTTTTCGTGAGCGAACCGATTTCATACTGCCGGGTAAAAATATCTCCTGCGTCATTTCCGTCCGTGTTTCCTGCGGGGACTTCCCCCGTAAGTGCCGCACTTACAGCGGATGAAGCCTGAGATACCAGTGCGCCGTCTTTGGTGTAGACAGCCGCCTCCATTTCGTCCCCGCGGATCACCGCAACCGTAAGCAGCAGGTCTTCCTGCTTCTTCGCATACTCAGCAATCATCGTATTCGACGTACGCTCCGCCTGCTTTTTCGCGGAATTCACCGCGTTCATCCGCAGAATTCCGACAACGACAAGAAGCGCAGCCATCACCACGCAGGCAAGAAAGACTCTTTTTTTCTCAGGCTTCATCCGATTCATTTTTATTCTTCCGTGCAGTACTTAACTGCGTTTTCCACAAATTTCAGGAACGAGGGGTGCCGGATCACCCACAGCACATGCCCGGGCGTAAATACAACGATATTTCCCTTTCCGACCTTTCTCGTATAGCCGGCAATCTGCGTATCGGTTTCATGCGAGGTGCTGGTGGCGAAAACCTCAATGTCCTCTGCCGTAATTCCGAGATGATAATGCTCGTCCCGGAGCGTAAAGTCCTCGCAGCCCTCCGAAAGCGGGCTCTCTTCAAAATGCACTGTCACCGGACACCTGGGCGGATGGGTGATGAAGTAGTTGCCGATCAGGTTCTCCATCCGGTCGCCTTTGTGCCAGCAGTTTCCGGCGTGAAGCACAATCAGTCCTCCGCCGTTCTCCACGTATGCGCGGAATTCCTCCGGGCCGACCTCGGTCACGCCCTCCTCGAACCAGGGTTCGCGGTTCGCGGCGTTGATCGTATTCGCTTTCCACAGAAGGACCGCGGAAAACTCCGCCAGATATTCCGGCGTCAGCAGGTCGCGCGCAGTCCGCATATACGTGATGTCATACTTGTCATTCAGGGGAGAAAGTCCTTCCTCCACCACTTCCGCCGGATGCCAGAAGTCATCCGAGATTACGAGCAGTTTCATGTTGTCCTCCTTTTCTCATGGTACTGTTGTTACTGCTTCCTGAAGAGTTCCGACCAGCCTTCGGGCACATAGTCGTCATAATAATGTTCCGTTCCAAAACGGACATTGTTATCAAGGTGATTCTGAAAGACGCGGTCCGCCTGCGTGGAAAACTCCGACTCCCGGCCCTCTTCGTCGACATAGGTATTGACGCCCATCATCGACTCGTGCCGGAGTCTCTGTATACGCTCGTCCGTGCTCTCAATATTGCTTCCTGCGGGGCCTTCCGAAGGAGCTCCGCTTGAGTAAAGCGCTCCGCCCGGCGCATGCAGGGCGTCGTAATCCGCCATTCTCTGATTCAGTCCCGCATGGAAAGAATCAAGATCAGCGGAAATCGAACGGGACAGCGCCTCCGAGCGCGCCCAGCCGGCCTGTTGCTGCTGCCAGGCGTAGCTGATCTCAGCCTGCTGCCGCGCTGCCGCTGCCTGTGCCGCTTGAAGCGCCCGGGAAAGATTCTGCCTGTCGAGCGCACGGAAGTACTCCTGAAATTCCGGTACGGGCTGCAGGGTCTCGACAAAGCGGCTGTACATCTTTAGAATCCGCTCATCCGGCACCGTGTCCGAAAGCAGATAGATCACCATCGGAATCCGCCAGCCGATTATCGTCACGGGACGCGCCATGGAAGCAAATCTCCCGTAGATTCCGGCATTTCGCGGCCCGACGATGCTCTGCATTCCAAAGCGCCACAGACTCACAAGAAGCGTCTTCTCCCCACCGGCCGTATTCATCCGGTACACGCCGGTCCCGCCGTCAAACACTCTTGCCTGCACCTGCATCACAAGGTCTGCCGGCTGCATCGAGAGAACCTGCATCGCGCTCTCATACTGTGTCTGAAAGCTCTCTTCTTCCTCCGGACGAAGGGAATCGGCTTTTTCCTGGGAGAGGTTCATGTACTGAAGCGCCTGAAGCGGCTTCCCCGCAAATTCGGCGGCAAATTCGTCGATCTGGGCGCCTGCATCGCAGGGCGCGTGACAGATCGCTCCTTCTTCATCCCTGCCGCCGTACGGGATCCTCGTATTGTTTTCCGAGAAGCTGTAACTCTCCCCGGTTCTGAAGTAAAGCCGCAGGCTGTGATCCGCAGAAAAAGCGCTTCCTCGGACATCTAAAACAAGCGCCGTCTGATACTGAACCGGTGTGCACACCGCCTCTCCCGTAAAGCCTTCCGGAAGTTCCGCCGTATAGTACGGCGTCCCTTTTTGTCTGTCGCGGAAAACGAATTTCATGCTTTTCTCCTTGTCCGTATTGATTCAACCCTGAAAATCGGGTATACTTTTACAGAAACCGTGTGACACCAACAAGGTCAAAAGGTGATCTTAAAAGGCATCTTTTATGCTGCAGGCTTTGAGCCTGAATTCATATACTATTGGAGGGCATATTTATGCCGGAAATTATTGAAATCACGGACTTTTCGGATCCGCGCCTTGACGTCTATGCACGCCTTCGCGAGCCTGCTCTTAAGAACGGCGCCGAAAACGGAGAGAGTCTCTTTGTCGCGGAAAGCCCCAAGGTCATTGAACGCGCGATGGACTTCCCCTGCCGGCCGGTATCGATGCTTCTCGAGCGGCGGCACATTGACGGACAGATGAAGGCGCTGATCGCGCGTGCCGGGGATATTCCCGTATTCACGGCGGATTTCGAAGTGCTGACAAAGCTCACGGGCTTTCACTTGACGCGCGGAGCGCTTGCAGCCATGGAGCGGCCGGCGCTTCCCGAGCCTTCGCTCCTTCTTCAAAATGCAGCCCGCGTCGCCGTCCTCGAGGATGTTGTCAACCCGACAAACATCGGCGCCGTTTTCCGTTCGGCAGCCGCACTCTCTGTCGATGCGGTCCTTCTCACGCCGAACTCCTGCGATCCTTTCTACCGGCGCGCTGTCCGGGTCAGCATGGGCACCGTATTTCAGGTTCCATGGACCTATATCTGCCGGGAGCAGGAAGACTGGCCGGAAAAAGGTCTTGCCCTCCTGAAGTCCTGCGGCTTTACGACCGCCGCAATGTCGCTCACGGACCGTACGATTCCGGTGGATGATCCGCGGCTGAAAAAAACGGACAGACTCGCAATCATTCTCGGAACCGAAGGCGACGGGCTGAAAAGCACCACCATCGCCTCCTGTGATTATAACGTAAAAATCCCGATGAGGGAAGGGGTAGATTCGCTGAATGTCGCTGCCGCTGGAGCCGTTGCATTTTTTGCCATGCAGAAAACGAGCTCGGACTGACTGCCTTATCCGCCGGGTTCCCTTTTTCAGCCGAAGTGATGCACGAAGAGTACATACAGAAGAATCGCCGTCACAGCCAGAATCGTCGCCAGAAGCGCGAAGGACATGGAGTCCGTCAGGTTGTGCGTGGTCCTTCTCATGGTCTCTCGGATCCTGTAGAACAGCCGGGCGAAGCGGTGCTCGTTCTCGGCTTCCTTTCCTCTCCTGCGGTAGCTCCGGTCGACCGAGTTCCCCAGCCGGTAGAAGATCGAATGCTCGGCCTGCTCCGTCGAGGGCGGCAGCACCGGCCTGAATACGGTTCCGGCGAGAAGCAGAATCACTGCGTCCACCGCGTCCGAAGCCGCGCGCGTGAGGATTTTGACGAGCCTTAAGAGCCCTTTTGACAGCGGAGAAAGCAGCCTGTTTTCCCCGAACAGACGGGCCGCAAAGGATGCCAGCTTCATCACGCCTTTTCCCGCCGCCGTCAGAATCTTATTTTCCCCGAAGACTGCCGCGATCCATCCGAAAACCGCGGGAAGAATCCTAAGCAGCAGCGGCCGGTAAACGATTTCTTCCAGATCCGCCCACCGGGGAAGGCGGTTTACATATCTCCCGTCCTTCATCAGAACCTTTCGCACAACAAGCAGGTATACCGCTGTGCCGATCAGGGCAGAGATTCCCGCGCCTTTCAGATTTTCCAAAGAGAAGAAACGGAGAGCTTCCGGCATTTTTGCCCTGAAAAATTCTGAAGAAAGCCCTGCGATCCGAAGCATCAGACGGTTCCCTGTCAGTCCGAAAAGCGGCAGGATGAGCGCCGATACCGCCAGGGCCGCGCCCGCCGCCCCGCCGATGTATTTCGGACGGTGCGCACTTCTTTCCTTCTGAAATTCCTCTGCTTCCTTTCCTGGCTTCTCATGAAATATACAGACATACAGCTTCGTCATATATGCGATCGTCAGTCCGCCCGACAGGAGGAAGATCCATTCGACGCCCGAAAGCAGCCTGCCGTACATTCCGGAAGCTTCCACAATCCCTTCATGCAGCAGCGTCTTGCTGATATAGCCGTTAAAGCCGGGAATACCGCCGATGCCGAGCGCGCCGAGAAGGAAGGCCGCCTGCAGAAGGTGTTTTCCGCGTCCGAAGCCGCGCAAAAGGTTCAGATCCAGTTCGTGCAGGTTCATATAGATCACGCCGGCACACATAAACAGATTGAGCTTCAGAAGAGAATGATTCACCATGTGAAGCATCGTTCCCGCGGCAGAAAGCCCTCCTTCTTCGCCGAGGAGGCAGGTACAGGCAATTCCGATCATGATAAAGCCGATCTGCGACATTGACGAACACGCCAGGGTGCGCTTCAGGTCGATGGAGAGAAGCGCCAGTACCGCTCCAAGCAGCATGGTCACGGTTCCCAGGATCAGGATTGCTGTGCCCCAGGCCGGATCCTCGCGGAAAATCCCGCAGGAGACGGCAATCACGCCGAAGACGCCGGACTTTGTCAGGACGCCCGAGAGAAGCGCCGATGCCGGCGCCGGAGCCACCGGATGCGCCTTCGGAAGCCAGATATGAAGCGGGAAGACACCTGCCTTCGCGCCGAATCCCGCGAGAATCAGCGCTCCCGCAGTATAGAGAAGCGCCGGGCTGTTTCCCTCCCTGTACGCCTTTGCGGCTTCATACAGGCGGGCGATCTCGGTTGTTCCCAGGCACTTCTCAAGAAGCCAGATGCCCATCAGCGCCGAAAGACCGCCGATGACCGCGATGGCGAGATACGTTCCGGCCGCCCGGACAGCCCCTTCCGTCTCCTCCTGGATAACCCAGACGAAGGAGGTAAAGGACATGATTTCGAAAAACACCAGCGCCGTGAACAGATCCGACGAGAAGAATACTCCAAGAATCGCTCCCTCCGTCAGAATGTTAAAGACAAAGTAGCGGATATTGTGATGATGCCCGGCAAAATATTCCTTCGAGAGGAGCATGGTCATAAACCACATGAAGCTGATCACAAGGGCGTAGATTTTTCTGAATCCGTCGACAGTAAAAGAAAGTCCGTGGGAAAGTAGAAGCGGAATGCCGATGCTCCTCCCGGGAAGGAAGAAAAGGAGCACGGACAGGACCAGCATCAGGAAGGTAAGTCCGAGCGAAAGTGCGTAAACGCGTGTTTCCGTCTTATTCATCAGAACTCACCTCCCGCCGCCAGTACGCTGCCGGCAATTTCCCGGACATGCATCATCACCGTTCCCGGGAAGAGGCCGGTAAAAAGAATGCCCGCAGCCAGAATGACCATCGGGATCAGCATGAAAAGCCCCGCCTCCCGGACATTTTCGTTTTTCTGAAGCTCCGTCTCCTTTCCGGGGAACCAGGCCCTGCGTACCATCGTAAACATGTAGACGGCCGTAAGAAGCGCGGCAAACAGAATAACGCCGGCTCCTGCAAAGGAAAAGGGCGTATCTGCCGAAGCCGCTGCCGTTAACAAATGCCATTTACTGATAAAGCCGGACATCGGCGGGATTCCCGTAAGGGCAATCGCAGAGACCGTAAAGCAGGCGAAAGTCACTTTCATCTTCCGCCCCAGTCCGTCCATTTCATAGATATACGCGCGCCCGGTTTGATGCAGGACGGCGCCCGCCGAAAAGAAGGCGAGAATCTTGATCTGTGCATGAAAAGCCATGTGAAGAAGCGCGCCCTGAAGTCCGGCTTCCGTCATCAGAAAGACGCCGAAGAGGATGTACGAAAGATTCGCCACCGTCGAGTATGCAAGCCTCCTTTTCCAGTGCACTTCCTTTACGGCGCGCACCGCTCCGTAGAGAATGGTGAAGGCCGAAAGCCCAAGCAAAAGGATCTGTACATACGAGTCCTTCAGAAGATCCGTTCCGTAACCGAAATAGGTCAGACGGATCACGGAGAACACACCGGCTTTGACGACGGCGACCGCATGCAGAAGTGCCGTCACGGGGGTCGGAGCGACCGAAGCCTTCGGAAGCCAGGCATGCAGCGGGAACATTGCCGATTTCACACCGAAGCCCACGACCCCGAGGAAATAGAAAATACGGGTAATCTGTACGGACTCCACCGAAGTCTCGCCGGTCATGAGATACAGAATGGAAATCAGCGCAAAAGCCGCGCCGCCTAAGGAAAAGCCGAAATAGGTCCGCGCGGCGCGGATCGCTTCCCGGGTTCCTGTATGCATCACGAGCGGTACGGTAACCAGCGTCAGAAGCTCGTAGAAAATATAGAGCGAGAACAGATTTCCGGACATCGAGATGCCGAGTGTCACACCGTACGCCATGGTAAACCAGGTGAAGAAGGTATGCTGCCTCGGATCGTCTTCCAGATATTCAAAGGCATAGCATACCGTCAGCGGCCACAGCGTCGCCACAATTCCGGCAAAGAAGCGTCCGCAGGCATCAAAACGGAGCTTCAGTGTAAAGTCTCTCGTAAACTTCAGAAGGACGCAGCCGCTCTCATCGGCGCGCAGGATCAGAAGCCACGCCGCTACAGAAGTCAGAAGCGTGACCGCACCCGTATAAATCCGGACCGTCTTTCTCTCCCGGATCCGGAAGGCCTGGATCAGCGCCCCCGACAGAATCGGGAAGAGAATCACAGGCAGAAGGAATGCAGAACTGATCATAAACCCTCAATTCAGGTACCGCCGGGGGTACCTTTAAAACAACGCGGCAAAACCGCTTTCAAACACATTGGACAGGCTGCCCGAAAAGATACCGAGCGCCAGTACGGCGGCTGCAAGAAGCATCAGCGGCAGGAGCATCAAAACGCCCCCCTCGCCCGTTTTTTCGCCGGCCTTGAAATCTTTTCCCGGGAAATAACCCGCTGTCGTCACCGGGAAGAGGTATCCCGCAGTCAGAAGCGCCGAAATTAGAAGGATTACGGGGCCCAGCCAGGAAATCACCGGGATTTCTGAGGAAAGCGAGCCTTCAGCGAGGAACCATTTGCTGACAAAACCGGAAAAGGGCGGAATGCCGACAAGCGAAAGCGACGCAAAGGTAAACGCGCCCAGCGTAAAGGGCATCGTTTTCCCGATTCCCTTCAGATCTGTTACCAGCCGGCGGTTTCCATGGAAGATAAAGGATCCGGCGGTAAGGAACAGGCAGATCTTCGCCGCTGCATGGAACAGAACCTGCAGAATTCCTCCTGTGAAGCCTGCAGGATTCAGGAGAAATACGCCGAAGAGCGCATATGAAATCTGGCTGACCGAACTGTAGGCCAGTCTTTTTTTCAGGTTTTTCTCGAGGTAAGCCATCATGGAGCCCATGAAAACGGTGAGAAGCGAGAGCGAAAGAAGCGCCGTCTGGACCCAGCTGCCGGCAATGAACGAAGGACCGATCACAAAGTAAAGAACCCGGATAATCGCGAGAACGCCGGCCTTCGCAATGACCCCGGAAAGGACCGCGGAAGCCGGTGCCGGCGCCTGCGGATGCGCTGTCGGAAGCCAGCCGTGCAAAGGATACATGCCGGCCTTCGCGGAAAACCCGACGATTCCAAGAAAGCTCATGACAAGAAGGAGCGTCCTGTGCGCCGTAGCTTCCGTACTCCCCGAAAGACTCCCGCCCGGCACAAAATCAAGTGTCGGCGCGTAAACCGCGAAGGTGAAAATCGCCGCGAGCGCGAGAAAAGCGCCGCCGATCGAGTAAAACAGATACTTTAGAGCCGCCGCAATCGATTCCTTCGTGCGTTCAAAGAGCACGAGCGGCATCGACAGAAGCGTCAGCATCTCGAAGAAAAAATACATGGCGATCAGGTTCTTCGCCATATCCATGCCGAAAATCGCGGCAAGCGTCAGCAGATAAAAGCTGTAAAACGTCGACTCTTTGAAGGAGCCTTCCTTCTCCTCATGCTCCATATAGCGGAAGGCAAAGATTCCCGCAAGCAGGAAGCCGAAGGCGCCGGCGGCGATAAACACCCTGGACAGAAGATCCAGGTGCAGCGACACCGAGAGCTTTTCCGTCATGGAGAAAAGCACGAATTCCGTATTTTCCCCGGACAAAAGCACGCACGAGAGCACCGTCACAAGAAGAAGAACCGCACCGGTATAGATCAGGTTTCCCTTCCTCCGGAACCGGAACACAGGCAGCAAAGCGCCCGCAAGCGCCGGAACAAGTATCACAGACAGCATGATTATTTTCATGAACAACTCCTTTTAAAACACCGTAAGACCGACAGCAAGCATGTCAATCAGCGGATATGCCAGCACGCCGAAAAGAATATTCAGCGCCGTAAAGACAGCTGCAGAAACCATATAGTTCTTCTGCTCCTTCACCGCTACGCGCATGAATTTCCCCGGTTCCTTATTCTTCGAATAAATCCGGAGGACGGTCCGCGCAAAATAGGCTGTGTTCAGCACTGTACTTACCGCGAGTACGAGAAGCGTCGGAATCATCTTGTTGTGCGTAGACTCAAAAGCAGCGATTCCGAAGAGATATTTACTGATAAATCCGGCGGTGAGCGGCAGTCCGATCATGGAAAAAGCTTCAAAGGAGAAAAATACCCCTGCGGCCGGATTCACGTAGCCCGCTCCGGAAAGATTGCGGAATTTTTTTGCCGAACCCATGCTGTCCGACAGATATCCTGCCGCCAGGAAAAGGGCCGGCTTGGTCACCGCATGCGCAATGATATGAAAAAGAGCAGCTTCCATACCGAGTGCCGGCGAAAGGCCGAGTCCCATAAAGATATAGCCGATCTGGGCCGCGGAGCTGAAGGCCGACATTCTGAGGATATTGTTCTCACGGATCGCACTTACGGAGCCGATCAGTATTCCGAGCGCTCCTAAAGCGAATACGACATTATGAATGCCGGAAGCGTAAAACACCTCCGTCCCGAACACGTCGAAAATAATCTTGATGAGAAAGAAAATATAGCCCTTCGAAATCAGTCCCGACAGAATTCCGGAAGACGCGGGAATCGCATTCCCGTAGGTGTCCGCCATCCAGATATGGAAGGGGAACAGACCGGATTTGATCGAAAGGCCGATGGTGATAAGACAAAGCGACGCCAGAAGCGGCAGCCGGTACACCTGTCCCGAAACAAGCGCTGCGATGCTTTCCCTGAGGTTCGGCATCAGAAGATGCCCTGTCACCGCATAAAGGAAGATAACGCCCAGCAGGAAAAGTCCCGAGCCGATCAGGCTGAAAATCATATACCGGACCGCTGCAAGGATCGTCCGGCCGTTTTCACGGATCATCAGGATTCCGCAGGACGCGATTGTGCAGATTTCGATGAAAACATAGCCGGTGAAAAGATCGTTCGTATAGACAAGCACGAGAAGGGCTGCCTGTACGAGATCACACATGCAGTAGTAAAACTGTCCTTTTTCACGCGCCACCCGTTTTTCAAGCGTCGTCCTGCCGCCGACCACCGTGAGAAACAGCACCGCGGAGAAGACCGAAGAGAACAGGGCTTCCACAAATCCGATTCTCAGTTCGTTCCCCCAGGGATGCGGATAGTGTCCCATGAGGTAGGTAAAGCTCCCGCCGGTCCTCTGGCAGTACACAGCGATAACAAGGTTCAGAAGGGCGCCAGCAAGAGTCAGAAAAAGCGTAAGAACCCGGGCGGCTTTCTTAGGAAGCACCGAGGAAATCACAGAGAAAAGAAGAGATCCTACGATCAGGAACAGGGGAAAATTCAGGCAGAAATTCACGGCTCCTCCTCCTGTTCCCGGTGGACGATCCGGTAAATCTCATCCAGGTTCAGCGTATGGTATCTGCGGTACAGCCGAAGCGTAAGCGCGAGCATCACTGCAGTTACGGATACCGAAACCACGATGCCCGTAAGCACGAGACCCGCGGGAAGCGGGTTCACGTAGCGCGAAGGATCCGTATTGCCGTCCGAAACAATCGGCGAGAGCCTTCCCTCGATATAGCCGAGCGAAGTCAGGAAAAGATAGCCCGAAGTGTCCATGATGTTCAGGCCGATAATTTTCTTGAGCAGGTTTTTGTGCAGGAACAGCGTCGTAAGTCCCACGGCAAAAAGCACGACCGCAATGACTTCGATCCGGTTGTTCCAGAGTGTCTCCAGCATTTTCAGATACGCCCTCTCGTAAAAATCGCGTAAAATCCGTACATCGTACAGGCGACAACCAGTCCGACTGCAATATTCAAAGGCAGGATCAGCCCCGCCGACAGGATTGCGCCGGGTGTCCCGGTGCCGAATATCGTCTCAAGGCCGTTTGCGCCCGAGAAAAAGGAATAGCACTTCATCCCGCTGTAGAAAGACAGCGCAAGAAGCACAATGATCCTGTAGCTTTTCATATTCAGTATCTTCTGCAGCTTTCCCGGATGAAACGCCGAAGAATACAGAATCAGCGCGCCTCCGAGCACGGCTCCGCCGGAGAAGCCTCCGCCGGGTCCGAGATGGCCGTTCAGGATGATATAGGCCCCGAACATCAGCAGGAACGGCACGAGGACCTTCGCCGTGTTCTGCAGAATCAGGTCGTTCCGAAGGATCGACAGCTCTTCCTCCGGCTCCTCCTCTTCTCTTTTTGCCAGCATCAGGATCATAACGGCCACGGTCGCCGCAAAAAGGACATGAGACTCGCCGAGCGTATCAAACGCGCGGTAGTCCAGAATCACGCCGGCGACGATATTGACCGCGCCGGTTTCCGAAAGCCCCGAGCGGATATAGCGCCAGGTGACTTCGCTTCTGTTCGCAGGCGTATCGGGGCTGTTGAAGGGCGGCATTTCCACGATGACAAGGAGAAGGAAAGTGATGACCGCAAAAAGAAGCAGTCCCGCAAACACGGGGTACAGCTTACTGAAAGCTTTGATCTCCGAGCCCGCTGTCCTTAGATGCGGCGTCCGGGACCACTCGCTCCCCTCCTTTTCCTTCCCGTCTTCATTTTCGGGAAGCGGTATTCCGGCGGTCTTCATCGTAAAATCGAAATTGCCCTCATCCCATTCGCGCAGGGTTTCACGAAAGCTTTTCTTCGCCACTTTGATCCTCCCCGAAAGTATGATTGATGTCACGCAGTTTCTTAAGCGTCACGAACATCAGAACAGATGAAATCCCGGCGCCGACGGCAGCTTCCGTGACAGCAAGGTCCGGCGCGCGAAGGAGCGCCCAGATAATGGACATAATGACGCTGTAGGCCATGAAAATAATCAGCGAGACCATCAGGTTCCGGCTCACGCAGGCAGCAATGCCGCAGATCAGAAGAAGGCCGAGAAGCGCTATTTCAATGTAATTCATTCCTCATCCTCCTTCTCCGGGATTCTGACATGCTCGTGAAGATCCTTCGCCGTACGAACCTCCATGCGCGAAACCATATGCGCGGCGATCGGAGAACCGACCCACTGAAACGCCAGGATCAAAAGAAGCTTCGGTATATACGCCCAGTCCCAGGACAGAAGGATCAGCGAAAGAAGCAGGAAAAACAGCCCGAGCGTATCAATGATTGCGGCGGTCTGCATCCGGTTCAGTACATAACGGAAGCGGAAGACCCCGGCAACGGAAATGCCGATGCTGACAAATCCGGCGATGAACGACAGGGCGGCAAGAATCCAGCGGACAAGCTCACTCATAAAGCGCTCCTTCCTCCTTTTTGTCTTTCTCGTCCCGGCTTTCCGCGATATGGATCTTCGAAAGAATCACCACCGCCAGGAAGCTGCAGAGGCAGTAAACAAGGCAAACATCCATGAGCCAGCTTTCCTTCAGGAAAACCGCCAGCGCAGCGAGCAGTCCTGTTGAAAAGGAGCCGATCATATTGATGCCCATAATGCGGTCTGCCCGTCTCGGGCCTCGGATCGTACGCACAAGTCCAAAAAGAATCGCTACCGACAGGAAGCCGATGACGGCTACCAGTGTATAATGATATACAAGCTCCATCCTCACGCCTCCATTTTCCTAAGCAGTCTCAGAATGACATTATCGTCCGACGCGTCCACGAGATCTTCCGACAGCGCATGCACCGTAAACCGGTCCTCTTCACACTCTACCGTAATCGTCCCCGGCGTCAGTGTGATGGAGTTTGCGAACAGGAAGCGGCAGAAACGGGTCTTCAGCCCGGTCCTGAAGCGAAGAAGCACCGGCGAAAGCGCCTGCTCTCCTTTCGGGACGAGACGCATGACATACAGGTTCGCCCTGATCACTTCCACGAAAAGCACGGCCACAAACGCAGCAAAATAAGGGCTCTTTCCAAGAACCCTCAGATCCTTTCCGACCGTCCATCCGAACAAAAGATGCGAAAGAGCGCCTATCGCTCCCGTAAGTCCGATTCCGAAAAGAATAATCTCAAGTGTAATCTTACCGTTCAGTATTATCCAGAACGCAAATAACAGGATCAGCATGATACCTGACATTATAACACAAGCGGATTTTCAGCGCAATCATAAACCTGTCCATATACAGCGCCCAGAAAGGGAAGAACCGGGGTAAAAACGCATGAAAGCAGGCCGCTCCATCAGCTGAATTTGGCAGATTAATCTTGCATTCCCGGCGGGTGTATGATAGAATAATCGGTAACTGTGATGGAAACTCCCACAAATAAATATTCAGAAAGAGGAAAACTTTAACATGGGAAAAGGTAATGTTCTTGTCGGTCAGTCCGGCGGACCGACCGCTGTAATTAATTCCAGTCTTGCAGGCGTATTCAAGAACGCCAAAGAGCGCGGCTTCAATAAGGTTTACGGAATGCGCTACGGTATCCAGGGCTTCATGGATGAGCAGTATATCGACCTTTCGGACTATGTGAAAAACGAGCTCGATTTGGAGCTTCTGAAGCGTACTCCGTCCGCTTTCCTCGGCACCTGCCGTTATAAACTGCCGGAGATTCACGAGGACCAGAGCGTCTACAAACGTATTTTCGAGCTTCTTGACAAGCTGGATATCGAAGTCTTCATCTACATCGGCGGAAACGATTCCATGGACACCATCCGCAAGCTGTACGACTACTCGCTTCTTACCGGCGCCCGGCAGAGATTCGTCGGCTGCCCGAAGACGATTGACAATGACCTTGCAATCACCGACCATACGCCCGGTTTCGGAAGCGCTGCGAAATATATCGCCACTTCCACAAAGGAAGTCATCTGCGATGCCCTCGGCTTCTCCTATCAGAAGAAGAACGTCATTATCGAAGAGATCATGGGAAGAAATGCCGGCTGGCTTACAGGCGCCGCTGCTCTTTCCAAAGGCGAAGACTGCGAAGGTCCGGACCTGATCTATCTTCCCGAGACTCCGTTCGATATCAACAAATTCGTCAAGAGCGTGAAGTCCCTTCTTGAGCAGAAGGACGTCGTTGTCGCAGTCGTATCCGAAGGCATCCGCACCAAGGAAGGCAAGTACATCTGCGAATTCACTTCCGGTTCCGAGACCAAGGACGCTTTCGGCCACATCCAGATGACCGGCACCGCCGCTTATCTTGCGGAAGTGATTCATCAGGAAGTCGGCTGCAAGACCCGTGCCGTCGAGCTTTCCACCCTGCAGCGCGCGGCTGCGCATCTGGCCAGCAAGATCGACGTCGATGAGGCGTTCAATGTCGGCGGCGCGACCGTGAAGGCCGCGGACGAAGGCAGCTCCGGCATGATGGCCGTTATCGAGCGTATCTCCGATGATCCGTACATGTCCACGACCGGCGTCTATGACGTGCACCGTATCGCAAACGGCGAGAAGGTCGTTCCGCGCGAATGGATCAACAAGGAAGGCAACTACGTCACCGAGGAGTTCCTTGATTATGTCCGCCCGCTGATCCAGGGTCATTACGAGCCGATGATGGTTGAAGGTCTGCCGCGTCACCTGACAATGAACCTCAAGAACTACGAGTGGCTTGACAAGAGCATCAAATAAGACGGAGAATTTCAAAAAGAAATCCGGCAGGGGAGAAAACTTCTTCCCTGCCGGAATTTTTTTATTGAGGTAACACGGCTTTAACGCCGCTTCTGACGGATCTGTCTTAAGCGCATCAGAACATTGAGAAGATTTCGTCGTAAATGGCCGATCCGCCCGCAATCATCATAATGAGCGGCGTGACAATCAGCACAAACGCAAGAATGCTCATGATCAGTCCCGCGATCGAGTTCCCGTTATGCCTGCCGTAGCGTGCACGGAAGCGAAGGGACGAGGCAAATCCGACAATCGATACGATAAAGCCCGGGATCTGCATGATCAGCGCGATGATTGCCATCACACCGGCAAGTGCCGCGAGTCCGGAGCTGCCGTTTCCGGCCGCGGAGAGCAGGATGACCACCGGAATCCAGATCAGTGTGGCAAATACAAGCGCCACAATTCCGCGGGCCCTCGCCTTGGACGAATACGCGAGAAGGATTTCCTCCTGCGAGCGTACGGGGCGTGCCGGCTGAGGCGTGTTATAGATATACACGTTCTGCGGCGGTGTATACGATGCCTGCTGGTACTGGGGCTGCGGCGGTACGGGCTGCTGGTACTGAACCTGCGGCTGCGGCGCTGCCGGCTGCTGATACTGAGGCTGCCGGTACTGGACCTGCGGCTGAGGAGGCACGGGCTGCTCGTACTGAGCCTGCGGCTGCGGCGCTGCCGGCTGCTGAGGAGAGGCAGGCGTCTGGGAACGCGCGCCCATCATCGTTCCGCAGTTATTGCAGAACGCGGCACCATCCGGAAGATTCCGGCCACACTTTGGACAAAACATTTTTCTCCTCCCTCTGCTGCAAAATCATCTGTCAGGAAAGGATCGGGCGGATGCCTTCGGCAAGAAGGTTCTTCTTCTCTTCCGCTTCGTGAAGGTCTTTTCCTTTGGTCGTGAAATACGTTTTGATCTTCGGCTCGGTTCCGGAAGGACGGACGATGACGGAAGATCCGTCGCCAAGCGTGTAAATCAGGACATTGGCTTTCGGAAGTCCGGTTTCTTCGGGCTTTGTGAAGTCCTTCACCCCGGTAACGGCGATGCCGGCGATTTCCTTCGGCGGCTCCGTGCGGAGGCCGTCCATGATGCCCTTCATCTTGTCCATTCCCGTCAGTCCCGGGAATTCGAAGCTGTCGACCTTATTCAGGTAACGGCCGTACTCGGCATAGATTTCCTCGAGTCTCTGCTTGATGGAGGAACCGATGCTGCGGTAGTAGGAAGCCATCTCGCAGATCAGCATTGACGCGACAACCGCGTCCTTATCCCGGACATAGGGTCCTGCGAGATATCCGTAGCTCTCTTCGAATCCGAAGATGAAGCGCTCGACTTCGCCGGCTGCCTCCAGTTGTGCGATCTGGTCGCCGATCCATTTGAAGCCGGTCAGTACATGGCGAAGCTCCACGCCGTAATGCGCTGCGACCGCATCCGCAAGCGGAGTGGACACGAGAGACATCACAGCGACCGGGTTCTTCGGAAGTGTTCCCTGTTCGATCCTGCCCGCGCAGATATAGTCAAGGAGGAGCACGCCCATTTCATTGCCGCTGACAAGCTCGTAGCTGCCGTCCGGACACTTCATCGCGATACCTACGCGGTCCGCGTCGGGGTCGGTCGCAAGCATCAGGTCCGCGCCTTCCTTCTTCGCCAGCTCCAGGCCGTATTTCAGCGCTTCAAAGATTTCCGGATTCGGATAGGGAGCCGTCGTAAAGTAGCCGTTCGGATATTCCTGCTCCGGCACAATCGTGATGTCCGTAATGCCCATATCGTTCAGCACATGGGTGACCGGAACGAGGCCGGTGCCGTTTAACGGAGAATAGACCAGCTTCAGTCCGGCATTTTTCGCGAGTCCCGGACGAACCTGGCAGGCTTCGATCGCCTCGTAGAAAGCTTTCTTGCAGCTGTCTCCGACAAAGC
Organism: uncultured Lachnospiraceae bacterium; assembly: GCA_947168905.1. Classification (GTDB taxonomy): domain Bacteria; phylum Bacillota; class Clostridia; order Lachnospirales; family Lachnospiraceae; genus UBA1267. The sequence continues at coordinate 7,057 of CAMVNR010000014.1, read as the reverse complement.
GGATCAGGCCTTCTTCAACACCTTCGGCGAAGGACATATGCTTTGCGCCGGTTAAGATGTCGGTCTTCTGGATCTCATCGTAAACAATCGCCGCAGCGTCGTCGGTCATCTGGCAGCCGTCCGGCCCGTAGGCCTTATAGCCGTTGTATTTTGCAGGATTATGGGAAGCGGTAACCATGATGCCCGCATTGCACTGATAATACCTTGTCGCGAAGCTTAAAGCGGGGACGGGCATCAGCGAATCATAGATGCGGACCTTGATTCCGTTGGCCGCAAGAACGCCTGCCGCCTCTTTGGCAAAGACATCGCTCTTGATACGGCTGTCGTAGCTGACGGCTACCGTCTGGTTTCCGCCCTGGGTCTTCACCCAGTTCGCAAGACCCTGGGTTGCCTGACGGACGACCCAGATATTCATCCGGTTCGTGCCGGAGCCGATCGTTCCGCGAAGGCCGGCGGTTCCGAACTGCAGCGTCACGGCAAAACGGTCCTTGATTTCCTCGTCATTACCTTCAATTCTTAAAAGCTCCGGCTTCAGATCCGGATCCTCAAGATCCGCCGCAAGCCAGCGTCTGTATTCGTCCTGGTACATCGTATTTTCCCTCCGTCTACCTTGGATTCCTACCGGAAAAACTTCTATCCGGCTTTTCTATTATGATAGCACAGGAATCCTATTCCTGCAAGACAAAACTGAAGATGACTGCACCGGCGGTTTCGCGGCACCGGCCTGATCTTTCCCGGCGTTCCATAGGGTCAGAGCAGATATTCAAAATCCTCAAACCGGTACATGATTGTCGAAGCGGCATGCGCATCGGAGGAAAGAATGAGCCGCCCGCCGCGCTTTTTGATGTAATCGATCATCGCCGGGGCGGGATACGGGGTGGTCCTGTAGCCGCGGGAAATGGCGCCGGTATTGATCTCGAAGGGAATATTGTACGGCAGGAGCCTGTCGAGCGCCTTCTTCCATGCACGGATATAGCGCGGGTTCTCAGGATCGAAAAGCGCTTCCTTCTCCAGAAATTTGCTGATGAGATCAAAGTGTCCGATCAGGTCGCAGGATGTTTTCTCAACAATTCCGGAAACCGTCTCGTAATAGCATTCCGTGAGGGCGTACATATCGCCGCCGAAGTATTTTTCGCAGGCGTCTTTCAGGATGCGCGGCTCCCAGTCGATTTCCACATATTCATCACCCGCGCGCAGAAAATGCACCGACCCGATCACATAATCGAAGCGGGCGGGATCCGGGTCCGAATAATAATCCTGCTCAAAGCCGAGAAGAATCCTGATTTTTCCCGCGTATTTTTCCCGAAGCCTCTTTCCCTCCGCCAGATACTCCTGGTACTGGTCTTTCCTCATGCAGTACGAAGGCTCGAATGCCGTATAACTGTGGTCGGAAAAGCCGATGCACTCCATGTTTTTATCGATCGCGGAAAGCACCATCTCCTCCATGGTGTTCTTCCCGTCGCTGAATGTTGTATGGACATGAAAGTCCTGTCTGATCATAGGTTTCCTCTTACGGTTTTTCAGGTCCGTTTTTCCTTTAATTTCTGCTCCCTTTTTGAGGGCTGTGCTCTCTTCTTGGGGGACATCCTTTTTGGGTCTATGCTCTTTCCCCGGGGCATCCTTTTGGGGACTTCTGCTCTTCTTTTGCCGGGTGCTTTGGACGCCGCCTTGATTTAGGAAGTCATCTTCTCCTGCTTTACCTTATGGTCGATCACATGGCGGGAAGCAAGCTCCGAACGGATATCCTCGAGCGTGATTCCCTGGTTGACCATGAGTACCATCACATGGTACGCAAGATCTGCGATCTCGTAAATCGTCTCTTTCTTATCCTCCGCCTTGGCCGCAATGATGACCTCGGTCGATTCCTCGCCGACTTTTTTCAGAATCTTGTCCAGTCCCTTTTCGAACAGATACGTCGTGTAGGAGCCTTCCTTTTTCTCATTTTTTCGGCCCTCGATGAGGCGCATCAGCCCCTCATAGCTGAACGGCTCGGCATCCGGATCGGAATTGAAGACCGGATATTCAAAGCAGGAAACTGTGCCCAGATGACAGGCTGGCCCGTCCGGGTTCACCAAAACCAGAAGGGTGTCTCTGTCACAGTCTGCGGTGACCGAGACGACATGCTGGTAGTTTCCGCTGGTATCGCCCTTCAGCCACAGCTCGTTTCTGGAGCGGGAATAGAAGCAGGCAAGCTTCTTTTCCATCGTGATCTTCAGACTCTCTTCATTCATCCAGGCAACCATCAGCACCTGCTTTGTCGCCGCGTCCTGTACGACCGCGGGGATCAGTCCTCTTTCGTCAAATTTCAGTTCCGATAACTCCACCATTTTCAAGTCTCCAGTTCTTTGCAGTTATTTAAATACCCAAACACACAGCCTGTCCGCGGAAGCGGCATCAGGGGGTCTCTTTTTCAGTCCAGGATACGCACCGGAATCCCGGCCCTTTTCATCTCCTCTTTCAGATCCGATATTTTTACTTCCCCGAAGTGGAAAATAGAAGCCGCGAGCCCCGCGTCCACCTTCGGAAGCGTTTTAAAAAGCGTAATAAAATCAGCGATCGAGCCTGCGCCTCCGGAGGCAATGACGGGAACATCCACGATCTCCGTTACCGCTTCAAGCATCTCAAGGTCAAAGCCCTGCTTCACCCCGTCCGTATCGATCGAATTCAGAACGATCTCTCCCGCGCCGGACTCCACACCGTTTTTGATCCAGGAGAGTGCCTCGATGCCGGTGTCCTCCCTTCCACCTTTCGCAAATACCCGGAACTCATTGCCGACCCGCTTGACATCCACCGACAGGACAACACACTGGTTCCCGTATATTCTCGCAGCTTCCGGGATGAGCTTCGGATTTCTGATCGCGCCCGAATTCACCGAAACCTTATCCGCTCCGCTCTTCAGCACCCGGTCAAAATCCCCGACCGTACTGATCCCGCCGCCCACAGTAAGCGGAATAAAGACCTTTTTCGCGGTTTCTTTCAGAATCTCGGTAAAGATCCTTCTGCCGTCCGAAGACGCCGTAATATCGTAAAATACGAGCTCATCGGCGCCGCAGCGGGAGTAATAGTCCGCAAGGGCGACCGGCGAATCAACGTCTCTTAAGCCTTCGAAATTGATGCCCTTGACGACTCTTCCGTCCCGGACGTCCAGACAGGGGATAATTCTTTTCGTAATCATGCTGTTCTCCTTAAGAATCGCCGCCGGAAGGAAGGAGGCTTTCCCTTTCTTCGGCAGTCTCTCCCGCTTCTTTCAGGGCTTCCTTTAAGTCCAGCGCTCCGGTATAGTAGGCTTTGCCGATAATCGCGCCGCTAAGCCCCGCCGCCTTCAGCTTCCGGATATCCTGTAGGTCCGATACGCCTCCCGAAGCGATGATCTGAAGGTCAAAGCGGGCCTTCAGTTCCTCATAAAGCCCGGTATTCGTTCCCCTCATCGCGCCGTCCCGGCTGATATCGGTGACAATCAGCGTCTTTACTCCGATATCCCGCATTTTTCCGGCGAATTCCATCGCGGTATAGGCTGATTTCTCGGTCCAGCCGCGGATCGCCGCATAGCCGTCCTTCAGATCGATGCCGACCGCGATCCTGTCTGCGTATGCTGTGACCGCTTCTTTTAAAAACCCGGGATCCGTCACGGCAGCCGTTCCGAGAATGACCCGCCCGATCCCTGCATTTAGATATTTCTGCACGGTTTCCATCGAACGGATACCGCCGCCGACCTCGGTAAAGAGGCCCGATTTCTCTGCAATCGCGGCAATCACCGGAAGATTCGGCGTCGTTCCGGACTTCGCGCCTTCCAGGTCGACAAGATGTATGCAGGAAGCGCCGGCCTTCTTAAAATCCTCCGCGACCGAAACAGGGTTTTCGCTGTATACGGTCATCTCCTGATAGTCCCCCTGGTACAGGCGGACAGCTTTTCCTTCGTAGATATCAATGGCGGGAAAAATCAGCATAAAACTCCCTTCAGTAATCACACAGGAATCATCGGGTCCGTTAAAGCTCGGAAAAAGCCCGGAGAATCGAAAGCCCCACCGTCCCGCTTTTCTCGGGATGAAACTGGCAGCCGTACACATTGCCGCGTCCGACGGCAGCGGTAATCTCTTCCCCGTACTCCACGACTGCAATCGTATCCGAAGCGCAGTCCACCGCGCTGTAGGAATGAACGAAATACACACAGTCGTTTTCCTTCACATAACGAAACAGCGGACTCTCCTTCACAAAGTGCAGAGCGTTCCAGCCCATTGCCGGAATTTTCAGGCTGTCCGGCACACGGTTCCGCATCGCCGTCACCTTTCCCGGAATCAGCCCGAGGCCCTCATGCTCTCCGTACTCGAAGCTTTTTTCAAATAAAAGCTGCATTCCCAGACAGATGCCTAAGATCGGCTTTCCCTTCGCGGCTTCCTCCTTCAGAACCTCCGAAAGCCCGCTTTCTCTCAGCTTCTTTGCCGCATCCTCAAAGGCTCCGACCCCGGGAAGGATCAGCCGGTCCGCGCTTCTGATCATTGCCGGATCGCAGACGGCTTCTGCCGGAATACCGAGCGCAGAGAAGGAGCTTATAAGCGAGAAGAGATTTCCGACACCGTAATCCACTATGGCTGTCATAGAATTAAAGCACTCCCTTCGTTGAAGGTATCTCGTCCGGGAAATCCGGATCTATCAGGACCGCTTTTTTCAGCGTCCGCGCTGCGGATTTAAAGGTCCCCTCGATAATGTGATGCGCGTTCTTCCCCGCAAGCAGACGGATATGGAGCGTACAGAGCGCGTTTCGGACAAAGGCGAGGAAAAATTCCTCCACGAGTTCGGTGTCAAAGCTTCCGACCTTCTCCGTCGGAATCGGAAGATCAAACCCAAGATACACTCTTCCCGAAAAATCCACCGCCGTGAGTACGAGCGTCTCATCCATCGGAAGCGTCGTATCCGCGTAGCGCATGATCCCGCGCCTCTCTCCGAGCGCCTTGTTAAAGGCCTGTCCCAGCGCGATCCCGATATCCTCCGTTGAATGATGGTCGTCCACCTGGGTGTCTCCTGTACATTTTACAGACAGATCAAAGCGTCCGTGCTTTGAGAAAAGCGTCAGCATGTGATCCAGGAATCCCACACCGGTACTGATCTCGGACTTTCCGGATCCGTCAAGGTTCAAAAGAATCCGGATCCTGGTTTCTTCGGTTTCTCTTATGATTTCGGCTGTTCTCATCTCGTCTTTCTCCACATTTTTCCGGGGCTTATGAAGCGTCCGTTTTTTCTTCCGCCGTCTTCGGTGCGTCTTTTCGTCCCGCACGATGCTTCTTTTAGGAAAGAATCCTCCGAAGCTCTGCAAAAAGGGCATCCATTTCTTTGGGGCTTCCGATTGTAATCCTGTTAAAGTCTTTGATCCTCTCCTTCGCAAAGTGCCGGACCAGGATTCCGCACGTTTTTAGCTTCAGATACAGTTCTTCTCCGCCGATTTTTGGATGCTTCGCAAATACGAAATTCGCGGAGGAAGGCAGCACCGTAAAGCCGAGCCCGCGAAGGACTTCTTCGGTCCTTTGGCGCGTCTTCATGATTTCCCGGAGGTTTCCCTCAAAATACGCTGTATCCTTCAGCGCGCCCACACCGGCGGCCATCGTCATGCGGTTGATATTATAGGGGTTCGTCGAAAAGCGGATCGTCTCCAGATCCCGGATCAGGGATGGGCATGCGATCCCGAAGCCGAGCCTTGCTCCGGCAAGCGAACGGGACTTCGAAAACGTCCTGGTCACGAGCAGATTCTCGTACTTCTTAATAAGCGACGCGGCTGATTCCCCGCTGAAATCCACGTACGCTTCGTCGACGACCACGATCCTGTCCGGATTCGACGAAATGATTTCCTCAATCGCATCCCGGGGAAGAACAATCCCGGTCGGTGCGTTCGGATTCGCTATGAACAGCGTTTCCTTCGAAGAAGTATAATCCGAAACACGAATCGTAAAATTCTCACAAAGCGGAATCTCCCGGAATTTCACGCCGTTTAAGGCCGCAAACACCGGATAAAAGCCGTACGTAATATCAGCAAAAGCAGCCGGATGCTCCGCGTCGCAGTAAGCCATGAAGGCAAAGTTCAGGATCTCGTCCGATCCGTTCGTAAAGATCAGTTCATCCTCGGAAAAGCCGAGGACTGCGGCTGCCTCCTTCTTCAGGCTCCGGCAGTCCGGGTCCGAATAGAGCTGCAATTTCTTTGCTTCCTCGGAAGCCCCGGATACCGCAAGCGGCGAGGGTGGATACGGAGACTCATTCGTATTCAGTTTGATATAGCTTCTGTCCTGCGGCTGCTCGCCGGGCGTGTAAGGCGTTAATGCGGATAATCTGCCGCTGAAAAACCTGCTCAAGTGGTCTTTCCCTCCGTTTTCCTGCTGTTCTTCGTGTTTCATCCTTATAAGGACCCGGGTTCCGTGCGTGCCATGACCGAGCGCGCGTGTCCCGTCAGGCCTTCGGCTTCTGCGAAGCACTGAATATCCTTCGAGACGGACTTCAGCGCCTCCTCCGTGTAGTAGGTATACTGCGTTTTCTTCACAAAATCATCCACAGAAAGCGGGCTGGAGAATTTCGCCGTGCCGCTCGTCGGAAGCGTATGGTTCGGGCCGGCCAGATAGTCTCCGAGCGCTTCCGGGCAATTATATCCGAGGAATACCGAGCCTGCGTGGCGCACTTTTCCGAGCCATTTAAACGGATCTGCTACCGACAGCTCCAGGTGCTCCGGCGCTATCTCATTCGCGATATCGACTGCCTGAGAGAGGTCCTTGGCGACGATAATCTTTCCGTTGTCGTCGATGGAGGCCCGGGCGATCTCTTCCCTGAGAAGCTTCGGAAGCTGTTTCTCGATCTCTGCCTGCACTGCCCTCGCAAGCTCCTCGGAATCGGTTACAAGCACCGCGCTCGCGAGTCTGTCATGCTCTGCCTGGGACAGAAGGTCCGCCGCGCAGATGGCAGGATCGGTTCCCGCGTCCGCCACCACCATGATTTCGCTCGGTCCCGCGATCATGTCGATCGACACCTTCCCGTAGACCTGTTTCTTGGCTTCCGCGACAAAGGCGTTTCCGGGTCCGAC
>CAMVNR010000013.1 GCA_947168905.1 uncultured Lachnospiraceae bacterium | reverse complement strand
GCGAAGTCAATTCCCGCTTTTTTATCGATATTGAACAGGGCCTTGAAAGAGCCGGCTTCACGCTGACAACAAAAGACTGGCTTGACGCGTACGAAAAGAAGAAAGAGGAGGCATACAAAGCCTTTATCGCTTCCGTTAAGAAGGAAGCCCGAAAGCAGCATGTGTTTCCAACGGTTTTCGGCATGGGACAGGTCATGACAGAGCCTGACTATGATCTGCCTCTTCGTCACGATGCCGATGCGGCACTCTACGTCCTCTCCCGGATCTCCGGGGAAGGAAGCGACCGCCAGAATATCAAGGGTGATTTTCTTTTGACGGATACCGAGGTCCGGGATATCCGCGCGCTCGACCAAAAATATGACCGGTTCATGCTGGTTCTGAATGTCGGCGGTCCCGTGGATCTCACACCGGTAAAGGACGTCGGGAATATTCTCCTTCTGTCCCAGCTCGGCGTCGAAACCGGCGGTGTCCTGGCGCAAATACTCCTCGGGAAGGAAAACCCTTCCGGAAAGCTCACCACAACCTGGGCGCCGGCTTCCGATTACTGCCCCGATATTGATTTCGGAAACCCGGACGACACCGACTACCGGGAAGGCATTTTCGTGGGCTACCGGTATTTTGACGCGGCCGGCGTGAAACCGCTATACCCCTTCGGCTACGGGCTGTCCTATACAGAGTTTTCCTGCGGACAGGCAGAGACCCTTATAAGCGACACTTTGGTTAAGGTCCTGATTCCCGTTCAAAACACCGGAAGCTTCCCCGGAAAGGAAAGCATTCAGCTTTACCTCTCTTCGCCCCGGGGTTCTCTCATAAAGCCCGAAAAAGAGCTTCGGGCTTTCGCAAAGACCCGGCTTCTTCAGCCCGGTGAAGAGGAAACACTGACGCTTTCCTTCGACCTTGGCGATGCAGCCTCCTATGACCCCGAAAAGCAGGCGTATGTCCTGGAAAGCGGAAAATACATCGTGAAAACCGGCAGAAACTGCCTTGATACCCGGGACGTTTCCATCATTGAAATCCCCGGGACAGTTGTGACAAAGCGCGTCCGGCCGCTCTTCGGTGATCCGGGATTTGCCGACAAAGCCTACGGCCAGGATTCCAGGCCCGAAGGCACAGAAACTTCCGCACTTCCCTGCTTCACGGTTCCTCCGGAAGCATTTGCCGGGACTGCAGTCTCCTATGAACGCGAAGAGACCGTCCTTCCGGAAGCGGAAAAGCTCTCGGATGAAGAACTCGCTTATCTTGGCATCGGCTGGTTCAATCCGAAAGGAGGCATCTTAAGCGTCATCGGAAACGCCAGCAAGACGATCCCCGGCGCGGCAGGAGAAACCACAGACAGGATCCCCGGAATCCCGGCCCTCGTCATGGCGGACGGCCCTGCGGGACTCCGACTGACGCGACGGTATTACCGGGACAAAAAGGGCTTCCACGCGCTGAATCAGCCTGCAATGCCGCAAAGTGTCATGGAATTTATGCCGGCGCCGATCCGCTTCATGATCAAAATTGCCACAGGCGAAAAAAAAGGGGCACCGAAGGGTGCCCGGGTGAAGGAGCAGTACGCGACCGCGCTTCCGATCGGAACGGCGATTGCCCAGAGCTTCAATACAGCCTATGCTGAAGTCTGCGGTGATGTCGTCGGTTCGGAAATGAAGCACTTCGGCATCCATCTCTGGCTTGCGCCTGCGCTCAACATTCACAGAAGCATTTTCTGCGGCCGGAACTTCGAATACTACTCCGAGGATCCTCTCGTCAGCGCCAAGATGGCTGCTGCTGTCACGCGCGGCGTGCAGAAGCATCCGGGCTGCGCCGTCACGATCAAGCATTTCGCGGCAAACAACCAGGAGAAAAACCGAACAAACAACAACAGCCGCGTCAGCGAACGCGCACTCCGCGAAATCTACCTTCGCGGCTTTGAAATCTGTATCCGTGAGTCGAAACCCTTCGCGCTGATGACCAGCTACAACCTGATTAACGGCATCCATACAATGCAGCATAAGACGCTCCTTAAGGACTACCTGCGCTCGGAATGCGGCTATGAGGGCCTGATCATGACCGACTGGGTCGTATCCGGCGCTTCCGCAGTCAAAAAGCCGAAATACGCCGTAGTGACTTCGGCCGGAATCTCGAGTGCCGGCGGCGGAATCATGATGCCAGGCAGCAAAAAAGATTATAAAGCGCTTGTTTCTTCGCTGAAGAACAAAAGCGCCGACCGCAGGCAGCTTGAAATCGACGCGTCGAGAGTGATACGCGCGGCAAGAAAACTCACAGAAGCGATGGCCCGGAAGGATTCCTGAGAAAAAGGCATTTCTGTACCGCCTGAAAGCAGGATCATCCCCATAAGAAGCACAAAGCCGCATTCCGCGGTACAAAAAGGGAACCGGTTCTTTTGCCGGTTCCCCTTTGATTTATGCTCTTGATTCTTTACTCTTCCGGGATTTCCCTGTTCACGGTCGGAACTGCGGTAAAGCCGGAGAAATCATACGGAGAAGGAACGTCGTCCAGCGGATCCGGATCGTCCACGAGATCGCCGAGCGCCGTGATCATATAGTACTCGCCGGCGCTGAAGCACAGACCCACGTCTGTCATCCGGTCGATTTCCTGCAGCAGAAGGATTCCGCCGCCGCCGGAATGGCGCTTGGGATCGAGGCGGTTCGCATTTTCCTCGACGAAACAGAAGACATTCATATTTTCCTTGATCCAGACGTGGAAGCAGGGCTCCTCATAGAACGGATACAGCTTGCGCCACTCCTTGAAGTGCTCGAGCTTTTCCTGTCCCTCTTTCCTCTTCTCGGGATCATCCGACTCGAGAAGATCCTTGAAAAGTGCATCCTCATCGACAAAGCCGGTGTCCGGGCCGAGATTTGCGCGGACCGTCGTGGCTGTATGATAGATGTGCTGGATACGGAAGCCCGGATTGTATCTCCAGTAGATGTGGCGGCCGACCAGACGCTTCGACAGGTGATGACGGATCGAAGGAAGCGGCATGCCCGGCACCTTGATCGCGCCGAAGAAAGGCTCTGTACGGATCAGGCGCGGATACTCGGGATCGTAGCCCTCCTCCATGAGGACATAGGTCACAAGCCGCTGCTCGAGATCCAGGATCCAACTCTTGTTGATGAGGCCTTTTCCGGACACGGGCTGCACATGCACGAAGTAGGTGCAGTCGTCGCCCTTCATGCACTCATAGGACTCCCATACATACGGCTGGCCTTTTTCCGCGATCTGGACGTTCTCCCCATCCAGGAAATTCAGCGAAAGCTCCGTTCCGTCATCCATCACCAGATGGAAATGTTTTCCGCCAAGCTCCTGGCAAAATGCCGCCTTGTACTGGGAAAGACCGATAAACTTCGGATTGACTTTACCCATCGTTTTCTCCTTTCTGTCCCGTCCGGGACTGTAAATAACACTTACTCAAAGGAAACTGCAATCCCTTCTTCCGCCGACTTAAAGCAGGCCTCCATTACGCGCATTACCCGGAGCGCATGATATCCGCGCGCCCGGAAACAGCCGCTGAAAATTGCAGCTCGGATAATAAATATAGCTCATAGGAACGCGCCGTTCTCCGCAAGCTTCTCCTGCAGCAGGCGCACGTCGATTTCCTTCACGCCTTTTCCCGTCTTCAGCGCGACTGCCGCCGCCGTGCCTGCCGCCTGACCGATCGTCGTGACGATCGGCATGATACGGATGCTCGCCTGTGCTTCATGCGTTACGGAGATGCAGCGGCCGGCCGTGAGCAGGTTCCGGACATTTTTCGGCTGAAGGCTGCGGTAGGGAATCGTATACCAGGTGCCGGCCGGGAAATAGTAATGGCTGGTTCCGGAGCCCTCGGGGTTATGAATATCGATGTCGTAATTCCCCGCGGCAACCGCGTCGTCGAATTTCACGCAGGCCTTCAGGTCCTCCTCTGTCAGCAGATATTCCCCGTCGATCATCCGGCTTTCGCGGACACCGATTTCTCCGGCGGAATACAGGAGCTGGCTGTGCTCGAAACCGGGACAGTTCTCCTTCAGGAAGCCGTACATTTCAAACATCTGCTCCCGCGCGATCATCTCCGCCTCAGTGACGTCAAAGGGATCGGTCGGATTGTGTTTTACGACGCGCGTCGTATTAAAATGCAGGACGCCGTCCACCAGGGTATTGAAAATCAATACGTCCTCGCGCGGGTTCCTGATCTTACCTTCCGCCTTCAGGAGCCTGTATTTCTCCTGCATCTCACTGCGGTGTTTTTCAAAAGCGGGGATGTCCACGTTTCCGATGCGGAAGCACAGCGTCATCGGCTGGCATAATCCGTCCGGTCTGCCGAGATGGTACGGGCAGCCGGCCATTACGGAAAGGTCCGCATCGCCGGTCGCGTCGATAAAGCATTTTCCGCGGAAAGACAGCACGCCGGCTTTTGTCACGACCTGCACGGCTGTAATGCTGGCGCGGTCCTTTTCCACGCCGCACAGGACCGCGTGGAACAGCGGCGTGATGCCTTCCTTCCGCACCAGGCGGTCGAGGGCCAGCTTCACATATTCCTCGTGAATATCTTCCCTGCCCTCTTCGTATCCGCCCGCCTCCTTTAAAAGCCTGCGGAACTCCGCAAAGAATCCGCGGCTCAGCTCGAAGCGCTTCCCGTCCACAGCCGTAGCGTAAGGCATAAAGGGATTGATCAGCATCGTTCCCGGCGCGCCGCCTAAGAATCCGCCCTTTTCGATCAGCAGGACGGAAAGGCCTTCGCGTCCTGCCGCCACTGCGGCCGCCACGCCTGAAAGGCCGCCGCCCACTACGATCAGGTCCCATGTTTTGTCCGTGTACTGTCTGATACTGCTCATCTTTTTCCTTTCGCTCCCTCATCCCGGAGATTTATGCGCCGCCGCACACGATCCGCTGCTGTCATCCGGGCCGTTCCATCCCTTTTCCGACGGACCGTTCTTGCGGCAGTGCCCTCGGGCATCCTGTATGCGGAAACTTCCCCCGTGAATTGCAAAAACAGGTGCCGGTATTCCCGAAAAGGGTACCGGCACCTTTGATGTAATAATGGCTGTTTATGCTGTTGCAATAACGCCGAAGTCTGCCTTCAGGGAAGCACCGCCGACAAGGCCGCCGTCGATGTCGGGCTGAGCGAAAAGCTCTGCCGCATTCTTGGCATTCACGGAGCCGCCGTACTGGATACGGATGGCTTCCGCGGTATCGGTGCCGTAAACTTCGCAGATGACGTCACGGATCGCCTTGCAGACTTCCTGTGCCTGTTCGGTCGTCGCGGTCACGCCGGTTCCGATCGCCCAGATCGGCTCATAGGCAATCACCATGCCCTTTGCCGCTTCCGAGGAAACGCCCTGGAACGCAATCTTGATCTGCATGCGGACCCAGTCGATCGTAATGCCCTGCTCGCGCTGCTCGAGGGTTTCGCCGCAGCAGACGATCGGGATCAGGCCTTTTTCAAGAGCCTTCAGGACCTTCTTGTTGATGATCGCGTCGGTCTCCTTGAAGTAATCTCTTCTCTCGGAATGGCCGATGATGACGTACTTTGCGCCGGCATCGAGGATCATGTCCGCGGAGATCTCTCCGGTATAAGCGCCCTTGTCTTCATAGTAAAGGTTCTCAGCGCCGACTGCGATATTCGTTCCCTTGACGGCTTCCACCACCGGGCAGATATCAATTGCCGGTACGCAGAAAACCACGTCCGCTTCGGAAGAGGCCACCAGCGGCTTCAGGGTTTCACAAAGAGCAACCGCCTCTGTGGGGGTCATATTCATTTTCCAGTTGCCCGCTACGATTTTTTTACGCATAGTATCGTTACTCCTTATTTTCGAATACGGATGGGATTTCTCGGGCCCCCATCACGCTTTAATTATTTGTCGTCCGCTGCTACAACGCCCGGAAGCTCCTTGCCCTCAAGGAATTCAAGGGAAGCGCCGCCGCCCGTAGAGATGTGGCTCATCTTGTCTGCAAAACCGAGCTGGTTGACAGCTGCCGCAGAGTCGCCGCCGCCGATGATGGTCGTAGCATCGGTCTCGGAAAGAGCCTTCGCAACAGCGATCGTGCCGGCTGCAAGGGTCGGGTTCTCGAATACGCCCATCGGTCCGTTCCAGACAACGGTCTTCGCATTCTTCACAGCTGCTGCATAGCACTCGCGGGTCTTCGGTCCGATATCCATGCCCATCTTGTCAGCCGGAATCTTGTCCGCGTCAACAACTTCGATGGCGATCTCGGCGTCGATCGGATCCGGGAAATGATCGGTAACAACCGTATCCACCGGCAGAAGCAGCTGCTTGCCGAGTTCTTCGGCCTTCTTGATCATATCTGCGCAGTATTCAACCTTCTCTTCGTCGAGAAGCGACTTGCCGACTTCGTAGCCCTTTGCCTTCAGGAAGGTATAAGCCATACCGCCGCCGATAATGAGGGTGTCGCACTTCTCCAGGAGGTTGTTGATAACATTCAGCTTGTCAGCAACCTTTGCGCCGCCGAGGATGGCAACGAAGGGACGAACCGGATTCTCAACAGCATTGCCGAGGAAGTCGATTTCCTTCTGCATCAGATAGCCGACTGCATTCGTGCCGCCCTTCGCGGTGATGAACTTCGTTACGCCTTCAACAGAAGCGTGCGCACGGTGAGAGGAACCGAAAGCGTCGCATACATAGTCATCAGCAAGATCAGCAAGTTCCTTACTGAACTCTTCGCCGTTCTTGGTCTCTTCTTTGCCGCGGAAACGGGTATTCTGAAGAAGAACGACATCGCCGGGCTGCATTGCTGCAACCGCTGCTGTCGCCGCTTCGCCGGTTACATTGTAATCAGGAACGAATACGACTTCCTTGCCGAGCTTCTCGGAAAGACGCTTTGCAACAGGAGCAAGGGATTCCTTCTCATTCGGGCCTTCCTTGACCTTGCCGAGGTGAGAGCAAAGGATAACCTTTGCGCCTTCTTCGATCAGCTTACAGATCGTCGGAAGTGCTGCAACGATACGGGTCTCGTCAGTGATTTCACCATTCTTAAGCGGTACATTGAAGTCGCAGCGAACCAGGACTCTCTTGCCGTTAAGGTCCTTCAGATCCTCAACAGTTTTCTTGTTTAACATGTGGATTCTCCTTTTTCTGTATGATTTAAAAGAGGGTCCGGTCCTCCGGACCGGACCCTCGGTGGGTTTCTGATATATGCGTAACTGCGTTCGCAAAATATGCCGAAAATCATACAAGTATGATTTTCACCCTACTTTGCTCGACCTTCGCAGCTTCGCTGCTCATGTCTGGCATTCGTCAAATACAGTTCTGTCCGTGCGAGCACGGCCATCCCTGTATTTTCCTCATTGCTTATGCAAGCAGGAACTGCCGATTGCTCCGCACTTCGTGCTCCCGCAATCGACCGAATTCGTAACTCCGGACTATCGTCCTTCGTTACTCATTCGCTTGCGTTCGCAAAATATATCAAAAATCATACAAGTATGATTTTTGCCCTATTTTGCTCACTGCAGTTCCGCAAAGTACTTGATCGTTCTTACCATCTGGCTGGTGTAGGAGTTCTCGTTGTCGTACCACGAAACAACCTGAACCTCGTACAGATCGTCAGCGATCTTTGCAACCATGGTCTGGGTAGCATCGAACAGAGAGCCGTAACGCATGCCGATAACATCGGAAGAAACGATCGGATCTTCGTTGTAGCCGTAAGACTCGGAAGCAGCTGCCTTCATAGCGGCGTTGATGCCTTCCTTGGTTACGTCTGCGCCCTTGACAACAGCGGTCAGGATGGTGGTGGAGCCGGTCGGAACCGGTACACGCTGAGCAGAGCCGATGAGCTTGCCGTTCAGTTCAGGAATAACAAGGCCGATTGCCTTTGCAGCGCCGGTAGAGTTCGGAACGATGTTGGCAGCGCCTGCACGTGCACGGCGAAGGTCGCCCTTACGATGCGGGCCGTCCAGGATCATCTGGTCGCCGGTATAAGCGTGGATGGTGCTCATGATGCCGCTCTGGATCGGAGCGTAGTCATTCAGAGCCTTTGCCATCGGAGCAAGGCAGTTGGTGGTGCAGCTTGCTGCGGAAATAATGGTATCTTCAGGGGTCAGAGTATTCTCATTTACGCTGAATACGATCGTGGGAAGGTCATTGCCGGCCGGAGCAGAGATAACAACCTTCTTAGCGCCTGCATCGATATGAGCCTGAGATTTCGCCTTGGAGGTATAGAAGCCGGTGCACTCCAGAACAACGTCAACACCAAGCTCGCCCCACGGGCAGTTCACAGCGTCTTTCTCTGCATAGATTTTCAGGGTCTTTCCATCAACGGTGATGGTATTGGCTTCGTCATCAGCCTCAACAGTGTGAAGGCCTTCGCCGATCTTGCCGCAGTATCCGCCCTGAGCGGTATCATACTTTAAAAGGTGAGCCAGCATGGAGGGCTTTGTCAGATCGTTGATGGCAACGATTTCATAGCCTTCTGCATTGAACATCTGTCTGAACGCTAAGCGTCCGATACGACCGAATCCGTTGATCGCAACTTTAACAGCCATTGGATTGTTCCTCCTAGAATATAGTGTGAGATGTTTGATAATTGTTTAACAACACCCTTTGGAAATATTATACTATCACACAGGCAAAAAAGCAAGCACATTCGAAGTGGAAGTGCTAATTTTTCAGACCGGCTGTTTTTCGGGGAGTATCCGTATATTTACACTAATGGCATCATTCTGAAATGCTGTCGGGTGGGGAAAACCTATTGAAACCTTCCCCCGTTTCGTCTATAATCATGGCAATGAAACCTGGAGGAAAATTACATGCGAGCATATGAACGCCTTTTGAAATACACCCGGTATCCGACGGCTTCCGACGAAGCTTCCGAAAACTGCCCCAGCACGCCTGCGCAGACCGAATTTGCCAAAGCACTCGTTTCGGAGATGAAAGGCCTCGGGATTACGGACGCCGTAATGGATGAAAACAGTTATGTCTATGGGACGATCCCCGCGAATATTCCCAACTGGCAGGGAAAAGTGATCGGCTTTATCGCCCATATGGATGTCGTCGATGTGGTGCCCTGGGAAAATATCCGTCCGAGAATTGTCGAAAACTATCCGGGCGGAGATATTCTTCTGAATGAGGAGAAACAGATCGTTCTTTCGCCTTCGGACTATCCGGAGCTTCTGAACTATATCGGAAAGGACCTGGTTGTAACGGACGGCACGACCCTTCTCGGAGCGGACGACAAGGCCGGCATCGCGGATATTCTGACGATGGCTGAGTACTTCCGGGATCATCCGGAAGTGCTGCACGGAACGATCAAAATCGGCTTTACGCCGGACGAAGAAATCGGCCGCGGCGCGGACCACTTCAATGTCCCGTATTTCGGCGCGGACTACGCCTATACAGTCGACGGCGGCGCTTTCGGAGAAGTGGAATACGAGACCTTCAATGCGGCCTCGGCGGTAGTCACGATCACCGGACGGAGCATTCATCCGGGCTCGGCGAAAAACAAGATGATTAACGCCGCGAGAATAGCCGCCGAATTCGACCGCCTGCTCCCGGAAGCCATGCGGCCGGAGCACACGGAGGGCAGAGAGGGATTTTTTCATCTGACCGGCATCTCCGGCAGTGAAGAGCACGCAGAACTTTATTATATCCTCCGGGATCACGACGCAGAAAAGCTTGAAGACAAGAAAAGAATCGTCCGGGAAGCCGCGGCCTGGCTCTCAGCCAAATACGGCAATGGCACCGCGGATGTCCGGATCATCGACAGCTACCGCAATATGGCGGAGCAGGTCCTGCCGCACCGCCACCTGATCGACATCGCGCACGAAGAAGTAAAGGCGCTTGGCGGTACGCCGGTAAGCGTCCCGGTACGCGGCGGTACGGACGGAAGCCGGCTATCCTTCATGGGCCTTCCCTGCCCGAATCTCGGAACCGGCGGCCACAACTGCCACGGCCGGTTTGAATACGCCTGCGCGGAGGAAATGGATCTCTGCGTACAGCTTCTTGTACGGATCGCAGAGCGCTACGGAAAGCTCAGCCTGTAAGAACAAAGGATACCGTTTTTCATCTGATCAGCAGCATAGGAGGTGCAAAAATGAAGGTGATCGTTCTTGGAAATCATACCGCAGAAACCATCCGCCGCTTCCGGGAAATCCCGGGCTGCGAAATCAGCTTTTCGGAGAAAGGGACCGATCTTCCCGACGAAGTCCTCCGGGAGGCGGAGTATATCGCGGGCGGCATCAGCCGGGAGCTCCTTCTGAAAATGCCGCGTCTTCGTTATGTCCAGCTTTTCAGCGCCGGCGCGAACGGTTTTTCCTGGCTTCCGGAAGAAATCAGGCTGATGAATGCCTACGGCGCGTACGGTGACAATATTGCGGAGCATATGCTCACAACGACGCTGATGGCCATGCGCCGGATGCCCGAATATATGGAAATCCAGAAAGCGCAGGCCTGGGAGCTTCTGCATGACATTAAGCGCATTCCCGGATCGAAGGTGCTCTCTGTCGGCATGGGCGCGATCGGGACTTCCTACCTTGAGAAAATGCACGCGCTCGGCGCCGAAGTTTACGGCGTGCGGCGCTCCGTTCACGACAAGCCGGACTTTGTGACCGAACTTGTCACCGTGAATGAAATGGATGCACTGCTTCCAGAAATGGACGTGGTTGCCCTGTCTCTTCCCGGCACATCCGAGGTTCAGGGCATGTTTGACCGCCGCCGCCTTCTCCTGATGAAAAAAGACGCTATCCTCCTGAATACCGGCCGCGGCAATTCGATTGTGACGGACGATCTTCTTTCTGTCATGGCAGAAGGTCATCTCAGGGCCGCCTGCCTCGACGTAATGGACCCGGAGCCGCTCCCGAAGGGCCATCCTTTATGGACTGCACCGCGCGTCTATCTGACGCCGCACATCTCCGGAGGCTACCGGGCGGGCGTGAACTACGAAAGCGTGATGCAGGTCGCCCTCCGGAACCTTTCCCTCGTTTCCGAAGGAAAGCCCCCGGTTCACATCGTCAACCGGGAGCTTGGCTATTGATTTTTTATTCTTCTTTCCGATAATACAGATATTCATTATAGCGGCGGTTGGCTTCTTCCGCCGCTTTTTTCTCACGCCAGGCGTCAATCTCCGAACGGATCGCGAGCATTTCATCGACGACAACCTCAACCTTTGCCGGCTTCTCGTAGGCGAGGTAGGCAATCATCCGATCCATGGCTTTCGGACTCTGCAGGTGCTGTGCAGCCGCATCGCCAAGCTCCGCGGGAAAACCGAGGCTGACCATTGCCATCCGAAGCTCGTCCCTTTTCTTCGCCCATTCCCTTTGCGCTGCAGTCATCACATCTTCAGTTCTCCTTTTTCGTACAGCTTTTCCTTCTCCACCTGCAGCTCATCGACCTGCTTCTTGCCTAAGGGGTAGACAAAACGCAGCAGGATGAATACGAGGATGTAGAGGACCGCCGGAATCAGCACGGAGTAGGCGTACATGCCGCGAAGTGCTGCGTCGTTGATGTTCGCGGTATTCAGGACATTCTCCGAATAACCGATCCGAAGGAGGGCGGCGTTCACAAGGATCGCAGCGATCGTCTGGCCGAGCTTTCTCATGAAGGAGTAGAATGCGTAGGAGGTCGCGCTGTCCTGCAGCCCGTACTTCACTTCGTTATAATCCATCGCGTCATTTGCAAGCGCCCAGACAAGCAGGAAGATGAAGGCATTTCCGATACCGGAAAGAAGCAGCACGATGAGGTAGATGACGACATTGTGCGTATTCATCAGATACAGAACGAGGTTGCAGACACCGGCAAGAAGAATGCCGTAGGCGCAGATCTCGCGGCGGCCGAATCGGTTTCCGAGCCTGGTGGCAAAGAGCATGATCACCGCGACCGGCAGATACTGGAAGACCGTCGGAAGAAGCGTCAGGCCCGGCGCATTGAAATAGTAGTCAAAGAGGTAGCTGTAATAGCTCTGTCCGAACATCTGCGCAGCGAGGAAGAACATACTCGCAAGACACACGGCGACGAAGGGGCGGCTCTTAAGAAGCGTCTTGATCACCTTCCAGGTCTGGCCCTTCTGCACCTTCGCAGGCTCTGTCTTCACACGCTCGGTGGTCCATTTGTAGGTAATGATGAAGCCGACAGCCGCAAGCACCGCGATCACGGAAACGCCGATGATGATCTTCGGATAGGACATAAAACGGTTTCCGGCCTCGTCCTTCGCGTAGCAGAGCGAGATCAGCGCCATTGCGGGCATTGCGCCGAAGGTCGAGCCGATGGAACGGAAGACGGACAGCGTCGAGCGCTCTTTATCGGAAGAGGTGATCACCTGGGCAAGCGAGCCGTACGGAATGTTGACACAGGTATACAGCATGCCGAAAAGGATATAGGTCACATAGGCGTAAATCAGGTAGCCTGTCGGGGAAAGTCCCGGAATTTTCACGAACATCAGCACCGCGCCGAAGGCGACCGGCAGCGCGAACAGTTTCAGCCACCTGCGGTACCGCCCGTCCGGCTTCGTCTGTGCCTTGTCGATGATGCGGCCCCACAGCGGGTCATTGATCGCGTCCCAGACACGCGCCACTATGAACATGATCATAATGCTCACGACGCCGACGCCGAGGACGTCCGTGTAGTACTTCTGCAGCACCGACTGCACGAGGCCGAAGACGAGAAGCGACGAGAAATCGCCCATCGCATAACCGATCTTGTCCCGCGTCTTAATGCCGCTGGTTTTCTCAATAAAGCTGTGTTCTGCCATACCGTTTTCCCTTTCCTTTTAAGAGTTTACTTCCCGAATTCTGTTACGGGGTATTTCGTGAGATCCTGCGAACAATAAATGCCTTCATGGTAAAAAATCCTGTCAATAAGCCTCACGGCATTATAATTGAGATCCTTTCCCGCCGCCCCGGAGGCTTCGGTGATACTCGCATAATTTGTCCGAATCCCCTTAAAAACCTCCTCAAGCTCAGACAGTTTTACATAATAATAATGATCATCCGGATCTTTCCCGTTCTCGGTAAATGCTTTCGTATAACGCCAGCCCTTCTCAAAGGTCGGGTAGCTTAAGTACCCTTCGCCGGGAAGAAGCCCGCTGCCCGGAATCGTGATGACCGTGCCTTTCTTCTGTGTAAAAGCCGTCACTCTGGAACCGCCTTCCATTGTATAATAATTCACATCACAGGGCAGAAGGATCGTATGATCCGGGTTGCCCACAGCTGTCCGCGGCCATGAAAGATAGGAGAAGAACGCCTCCAGGTTCATTTCCTCCATCGAGCTGCATGTGCGGTACTGGGATTTCCCGGCGGAGATGTCCGACGCGGTAAAACCCTCCTCGATCTGCCTGCGCGTCCTTAAGGGCTTCGTAACAATCATCACCGCAGAGCCCGCAACAAGCGCTGCGAGGATCAGAAGTCCGAGGATTTTTTTGAGCTTGTCATTCATATGCTTTTCCTTTCTGCCGGCTGCTTCAGGAAGCTTCCTTCGCCCTTTCTTCTCGTCCGGAAATGCACCGCCGTCACGCTCTCACAAAGACCGGAATCCGTCCGATCGGGGCGTCAATCAGGTAATGCCCGCCGCGGTATTCTTTGCCGGTCCAGGTATCTTTCCAGCTGTCCTCCGGGAGATAAACTTCCCGCGATACCGCTCCCTCCTCTGTCACCGGCGCGACAAGCATGTCCCGCCCGAGAAGGTATTCATCCGTGACACTGTAGGCTTCCGGCTCGTCATAATGATAAAAGAGCGGCCGCTGCACGGGAAACGCTTCCGTCACAAGCTCCTCCTGGCATTTCTGCAGATAAGGCTTCAGCTTTACATGCAGGTCCGCGCAGGATTTCAGGTGCTTAAGAAGCTCCTCCGAGGCGTCGAACTGCACATTGTTCCAGGGCTGGTTGCCTTCGTGGAAGCGCATGACGGGCGAGAAGACGTTCATCTCCTCCCAGCGCATCATCAGTTCCTCCGAGCGCTTCATGAGATCGTTTGTCGTATAGCCGCCGACATCCGAATGCGCCATCCCGAAGCCGCACATCGCGAGAGACAGCGTCGCGGGAATGACAGAGCCGATGCCGTCATCACAGGACCAGTCGACATGCTGGTCACCGGTCCACATCATAAGAGAATCCGCAACCGATCCCGTGAACCCTGCACGCATGAAGAAGAAGATTTCATCCTCCATGCCGCATTCCTCAATGGCTTCCCGGTTCAGCTTCGCCCAGATGGCCGGCCAGCGGTTGTGCCACTCCTCTGCCGGTTCGCCGTTACTGAGTACGGCATCGGTCGGCAGATACTCGCCGAAATCAGCCATCCAGCCTGAGAGCCCGATGCCGATCATATTTTTCTTGATGATATTTTTGTACCAGTCGTAAGCTTCCGGATTCGTGAAATCAATCATCGCCGCCGGGAAGACCGTAATCTCGACAAGATAGTCCTCTCCCGCCGCGTTTTTCACGAGATACCCCTTCTCATGCGCCTCCGGATAGAGATTCCGCTCGAGCGCAATGAAGGGATTGATATAGCCGAGGAAGCGCACGCCCTTCGTTCTCCACTCTTTGATCTTTTCCGGAAGATCCGGGTAGAGATCGTGATCGTATTCCCAGTTCCACATGACCTGGTAGCCGAAGGTGTTATTGCGGCAGCCGCACCAGTCCTGGCACCAGAAGCCGACGGTCGGAACGCCGGCCGAGAGAAGCTTCTGAAGCTTCCGGTCGACTTCCTCCGATCCGCGCTGCGAAGCCGCGATCACGCCGTCATAGACCCAGGACGGAAGATGCCGCTGACCCCCCAGAAGCTTCCGGAGCTTCTTAGAAAGCGCGGGGAAGGAATCCGCTTTCCCGATAATGATCTTCGGCTCCTCCTGCAGATACAGTGTCGTCTCCTCCGGCTTTGTGAAGTCAAAGCTCATGAAGCACTTCGTATCGCAGTGGATGAAATATTTCTTTGAGGAAACCACGGTCGGCTGGACATAGTAGGATTCGTATTCGGAATAGGGAAGCTTATGCTTCGGGTCCGGGCCTTCCTTGGCCTGCCTCGTGAGCTTTTCCGTAATCCTCTTGCTGTTCTGGTGTTCGGCGACAAAGACCCGCTGTACGAGGCCTTTTAAATCCCACTCGGAGTAATTCTCCCCGCCGCCGTAGAAATGCTCCTCAGCCTTCGAAGGAATACTGATCCAGAAACGGTTCGGAAGAAGCGGCTTCACGAGAATTTCTGCATCCTTTTTACCGCGTGCGCCAAGATATGTCAGATATTCATAGTCCTCATCAGCAGAATGATTCAGCAGATATTCAACCGGAATCTCCGGATCCTCGTAGACCAGAATCCGCGAATCACTGTTCGAAGGCTCCCCGGCCGCTTTCTCGCCCGAAAAACGAAGCTCCTTCCTCCAGATCATTTCCTCATCATAGCAAAAGGAACCATGAGACATGGTAAAATGGTTTTTTCCGTATCCGACAGCAAATGAAATATCCTCTGCCTTAAGCATTCGCCTTTTCCCCTTTAGAATCAGTATTTTTTTCCATTGTTCTTCCCCTGTCCGACAGCCGCCGTATTCCGCTTTCTGCGGCGTTTCGAAGCGCGTCTCCCGCCTCTTTCAAAAGAAGCGCCGACAGGACCGACAGAAGAATCGTCACAGACAGGTACAGGAGGTATTCCTTTCTCCCCATATAATCACCCGGAAATCCGGCAATCACGCGCTCCGATACGAGATGGTGCGTGAGAAATACCGCAAAGGCACTGCCGGCAGCTGCGGAAAGGAAGCCTTTTATGCGGATCAGGCGGCCGGGCTTTTCCATCCGCTGTCCCGCATACAGAAAGAGAATCACCACTGCGCCGGACAGAAGCAGAATGCAGTACCGCCTGTCAAACGGCATCTTTACCAATATTAAGACAAGACTGACCGCCGCAGCGGCAGCTACAGCATACGGTGAAATGCTTTTTTTGCATCCTCCGAGAAAAATGCCGAGCATAAACTCCGGAAGATAGAACAGCACGTCGTTATTCGTATGCACAACGTACTCCGCAAAGAAAATGCCGGCGGCCTTCAGTGCTGCAAGACACACTAAGAATACCGGCGGAAGTTTTTTTCTGAACGGCACAAGAAGCGGCACCGTAAGGTACAGGATCAGAATCGCGCCGATAAACCATTCTCCCAGAAGGTACCAGGTGTGAACGCCGTGCACCTCCAGATAGCCGTCCATTCCGGCCAGGGTGTAGAGAAGCCTTCCGTTAAGAGCGCCTGAAAGCGGCATTCTGAGAAAAAGAAAGGCAATAAAATACGCCGTATAATATATCGGAAGAATCGAGAGCGCTCTCTTCAGATAGTAATTCCCGATCCGTCCGGGAAGCGTCCTTTCCTTTCTTCCGTCATAACTTCTGAAAGCCATCATTCCTGAAAGAATCAGGAACATGGCAGATCCAAGTTCTCCGCTCAGCACATTTTTCCCCGCAAAAACATGCACAAAGGGAGAAGAAATTCCCCGGTCCGACAGTCCGGTATTGAAATGATAAAGCACCACGAGAAGCATCGCAAATAGCCGGACGATATCCGGACCGGGGAGTCTGGTCCGGATATGCTTTTCCATACTGTTTTAGTGACCCCTTTTCCCCTCCGGCGGCGTTTTTGAAACGCTTAAGAAAGGATCTTACGGCAGTTTGTTTCCTGCTGCCAG
The DNA here is from genome assembly GCA_947168905.1 of uncultured Lachnospiraceae bacterium. Classification (GTDB taxonomy): domain Bacteria; phylum Bacillota; class Clostridia; order Lachnospirales; family Lachnospiraceae; genus UBA1267. The sequence goes on along the minus strand of CAMVNR010000013.1, from coordinate 23,392 downwards.
ATAAATCTCATACCACTCTCTTCTTGTCAGCGTAATGTCGCACGCCCGTGCGGACTCACGGATTCTCGACGGCTTGGTCGTACCGACGACCGCCTGCATTTTCGCAGGATACCGAAGGATCCACGCGAGTGCGACCGCGGTATTCGTGACCCCTTTTTCCTCAGCTATCCGGTCGATCACGGCGTTCAGCTTCTCAAAGCCCGGCGCTCCGAAGAAGACTCCCTGGAAGTAGCCGTACTGAAGGGAAGACCATGCCTGGATGACGATGTCCTTTAAGTGGCAGTATTCAAAGATGCCCGCGCCGCGGACAATTCCTGCGTCGACCTGCATATTGACGTTGAAGCCCTCGTCAAGAGAAGGCGTAAATGCGGCGGAAAGCTGCAGCTGATTTGCCGCAAGCGGCTGCTTCACACATTTTTTCAGAAGCTCCATCTGCATCGGGTTCTCGTTCGACACACCGAAATCCAGGACTTTTCCTGAAGCCTGCAGGGTATCAAATGCTTCCGCAACCTCCTCCGGCTCCATCAGTGCATCCGGGCGATGCAGAAGAAGCGAGTCCAGATGATCGGTTTTCAGCCGGGAAAGGATCTGGTCCACCGATTCCAGGATATGCTCTTTCGAGAAATCAAAATAGTTGAAGCCGTCCGTATGGATGCCGCATTTTGACTGAATCCACATTTTGTCCCGGAGATCCGGCCGCTTTACGAGAAGATCTCCGACAAGCTCCTCGCATTTTCCCCCGCCGTAGATGTTCGCAAGGTCAAAGGCATTGATGCCTTCCTCAAGGCAGGTCTCGACAAAGACCTCCAGCTCCGGAACCGTCATCTGCGGAATCCTCATCATTCCCGCCACGACCTCGGAAACTTTCGCCTTCTGTGTGCCGAATTCGATGTAACGCATATACTGTCCTCCGTTTTCATATGCTGTTGTTTTCGTAAATTCAGTCTTCCGCTCAATTTACATGATCACGTTCGCTGTTTCTGCTACTATAACACACTTCCAGGCCCGATTCAAGAGTCCGAAATCGCCAATTGAGCTGCTCTCCCCGCCTGCGCTGTGCTTATAAGAGATTCGAAGTCCAAAAACTTCGCGAAGCTCCACCGTGAACTGTACGCCTGATGGCTGCACATAAAGCCCCAGCAAACCGGCCTGCAAAAAAGCAGGCCGGTTTGCCGGGGATATTGTTTTTATGCTGCCTTAAGTCACCCGCTCGTACGCGATGCGGGGGTTCCCGTCTGCAAGGTAAATAATCCCTCTTCTTGAGAAACCGCGCTTCTCAAGCGCGCCCTGCATGACATAGTTGTCCGCGTGGGTGTCGATACGGATATGACGAAAAAGCGGCTCCGCGAAATCGACGGCCGCCTGCAGTACGCCGTGCGCCGTGCCGTCGGACGCAATGCTGTGGATCGTCGCATACGGCGTATCTATAAGCCAGGAACCGTCCTCAATGTACGCGTAGGTCGGGTCGGGTTCAGAAAAGAGCGCAAACACACCGACAGGAGACGCTTGTTCCCCGTCGGGCGTTTCATTTTGCATAGATCGGTGTAGGGCCGAAGGATCTGCTTCAGCTTTCCCACAAAGGACCACATACAGATGCCCTTCCCGCAGGTCCCGCAAAAGAAGCTCCTCCCTCGGGCTTGTTGTCCCCCACTGGTTCGGGTTATTGTGCTCGCGCATGAACTGCCGCGCTGCAGCGTATATTTTCCTGATCTCAGGAAAATCCTGAAGATTTGCCTTTCTGATTCTGAAGTCTGACATAGGCATCCTCAGTGATTCATCTCCGTCTCAAGCGTGCGGCCGCCCTGTACATTAAAGCCGACCGCAGGAATCAGCACGATACCCGCCTGGATCATGCCCCTCGTAAGCCCGAGGAATGCCTGGGACTTGAATACCAGGCCGCCGAGAAGCAAAAGTCCGACCGAGATTACGAGTACGCCGGCGTGCGTCAACAGATACACCCAGAAGCGTTTCCAGTGGAAGAGGAAGCCGAGCGCTCCGGCGATCAGCGTGAAGATCAGCATGCCGATTCCGATCCAGCGAAGCAGCGATATGCCCATTTCCACGACCGCTTCCGCTGTGTTGAACATTGCGAGAATCTGCTTTCCGAAGAAGAAGCAGGAGAATACGAACAGGAGCTCCACCGCGAGTGCCGCAATCGCACCGATCATAGCGATAAAATTGCCGCCGCCCTTTCCTTTCAGCTGATGAGCGATCACCATGAAAACGACCGTGATGATAAAAATCGGGATGTTGATGAAGGAAACCGGACTTGCCAGGACGCTGTGCGCCGCTATGAGCACCGTCTCCCCGAGCCGCGCGGCGACGATGGACGCCACTGTATTATAGAAGCTCAGCACGAATCCCCCGATAATATAGACCAGGAGATAATTCCGCTCGATTTCGAACCTTGAAAGCAGCCGCTCCGCACGGCGTTTCTTCGTGTGCTCCCCCGGCATGGGCCTATATCCTTCCGGTCCCATCGGCTCTGGTTCTCCCAAAGGCTCTCCGCAGTTCGTACAGAATTTCAGCCCGTCGGCCACTTCCGCCCCGCATTTCTTACAGATCATCTGGTACCTCCTTTAAGTTTTTGCTTTATATTTTGAGTCTTTAACCCTTACGCTCTTTTTTCCGCCAGTTTAAGCTCTCCCGACGGTCATCCGTATCTTTTAATCTGCCTCCGGTAGCAGTTCTCGCAGATCGAATAGGGGTGGTTCCAGCGGATTTTCCGCCCGCAGACCCTGCAGCGCCGCGGATTTAATTTCTGCCTTTCAAGAATAGAGAGAATGGCTTTTGAGATCCGGTTCTTCTTCCGCATCAGTTCTTCGGTATATTCCGGATGCGAAAAGCGGTCGCAGTAACCATACAGAAGGTCGAGGAAGCGGAAAAGCTGTTCGAGTCCCTCCAGATTTCCCGCCAGCTTTTCAATCATGGCCTCCGGTGGAATATAGCGCTTCACGGGGTAGGCTTTGCCCCTGGCTTCAGAAGCACACATGGCCTTCCAGTGCAGAAGAAGCGGCCGGTTTTCCTCGTCAAAATTCAGCGTAAGACAGCGGTACAGAAAATGCTTGTCGTCCGAAAGGTCCTGAATCATCTCGCAGAGGGAGAGCATTCGCTTTGTGTCCGCCCGGACATAGCCCTCGTTGATTTTCAGCCGGTCCCACTTTTCCAGGATTTTCCGAAGCGGCGCGTCGATCTCCAGAAGTGTTTCGGGAAAATCAATGACTGCCTCTTTCAGCGTCTGCCGTTCGCCGGCCAGCGCACTATGGATCATGCTGCGGTTCGTCTCCGAGGTCACATAGCCTTCATCATAGATTCCGAATCTTCCCGCACGCCCGGCGATCTGGCGGATTTCCTCATCCTGAAGCGGCCGGCGCGAAGTTCCGTCGAATTTATCCGTTTCCAGGAACACGATCCTGCGGACCGGCAGGTTCATCCCCATACCGATCGCGTCCGTCGCGACTACGATGTCGGTTTTCTTCTCAGAGAATAATCTGGCCTGCTCATGGCGCACGTCATAAGGAAGCGCGCCGTAAATAATGCTGGCTCTAAAGCCGCGCTCGTGAAGCTCTGCCGCCACCGCGTGCACATTGCTGCGCGAAAACACGATCAGCGCATCCCCTTTTTCCGTATCCCGGTCCATCCGGTACGGCTTCTTTTCACAGATTAAGGGTGTCATCCGCTCGTGCCGTTCGATCCGGTAATCATCCCCGCATTCCGTAATCATACGAATGAGAAGCTCCTCCGCCTGCGGCGCCGCGCACACGTGGATTTCCTTTGCCGCCGCTCCGAGAACCGCCGCCGTCCAGGCGCCGCCCCGGTCCCTGTCGGCAATCATCTGCCCTTCATCGATGATAACCAGCCGGTACTCCTTCTCCAGGTTCAGCATTTCGATCGTCGAGGCCTGAAAAGGCGCGTCGGCAACTTCGCAGCGCTCCTCTCCCGTCACCAGGGAACAGGGATATCCTGTCCGGTTCAGTTCCTCATACTTCTCATAGGCGAGAAGCCTTAAGGGCCCGAGATAACAGCCGGAGCCGGCCGCCTTCAGCGCTTCCACGGCGTCATGCGTCTTCCCGGAATTTGTGGGTCCGATGTGCAGGACAAAGCTACGCCGGATGGCCCGCGCTGCCGGAAACAGGTCGATATAACTATCCGGAATACGATCAAGAACCCGGGTCTGGAGCAGGCGGTCACGGGCTTTTTTCTTCTGTCTCTGCTGTTTTTTTCTGCTTCTCTCTCCGGTATTCATTCTCCGCCGGTCCCCTTGAAGGCCCCCTTCCTCTCTGGTAATGTTCTTCTGCTTCTCTGTTCCTGTTATCATAGTGTATCATCCGTCAATTTGCAAGGACTGAAAAAAACTCCAAAGCCCGCCCGGTTATGCTTTCTCTTCCCTGCTCTGTCCTTTTCGGAACTCTCCCGGGGTGCATCCGTAGTATTCCCGGAACTTCGACGCGAAATGGCTCGGCGAGCTGAAGCAGAAATACTCCGCAATCGCAGCGATATCATAGCTGGAATTCCGGAGCATGTTTGCTGCCCCTTCGAGCTTCGTTTTCAGGATGAAATGCTTCGCGGAATCATGCTCAAACTGTCTGAAAAGCTGAGAAAGATAGGAGCCTGAAACGCCGATGGTCTCTGCTGTGCCCGCAACGCTAAGCGGCCTGTTCCGGTGATTCCGGATGTACGCCTTCGCGCGCTCGATATGAAGCGAATCCACATGGTCCGAGCGGATTGTCCGGATCTCCTTCATATAGCTCGTGATGATCTCATTATAGATCAGATACAGTCCCTTCGTTGTCTTTTCCCCGCTGATCTTCTGCAGGAAATAGTCGGAAAGGCGGTAGGAAATGCGCTCGCTGACTCCGCCGCGGATCGCCATGCGGGAGACCAGCGTCACCAGGACGACCGCCATGTATTCCATCTGCTTTTTTGAGCTTGCGGCCATTTTACCGACGCCGTCGATCGCAAAACGCCCCGTCACCCGCGCAAGCTCTGCCCGGTCGCCGGACAGAATCGCCCGTTCAAAAGCCTGCTCAAACGCAAACGATGCATGCGGTTCCTTCTCCCATTCGTCCGCCGAAAAAGGCTTTTTGGCCCTGTCATTTTCCCGCTGCTCTTTTCCCGGGATCAAAGCGTCCATCTCGTCCGGACAGTATTCCACGTCGCAGTCCGAAAGAATCTCGTGGGCAATGCACAGGCAGTCCAGGCACTGAAAAACGGAGAGCGTCGGAAGCGCCGTCATCAGCGGAATCTTCAGATTATGACGTTTCCCGTAATCATGCAGTGCCCGGCTGTCATTATAGCCGATGACAAACGGCCCGAGGATGATCCGGTAAGAACCCTTCTCCCGCTCAGAAACCAGATACAGCACGGGATACTCCGCGGTGTACAGGAAGGTATTGATTTTCGCGCCGTCGGAGGAAATCAGCCGGATCCTGCTGATGTTTTGCTCCCCGCCGTCTCCTCCCTGGATAAAACCGCGCCGGTTCTCGTCTTCCAGAAAAATATTGTCTTTTCCGTTGAAAACCAGTTCCTCTTTGTCCCGCACGATTGTCGTAAGGCACGGAAAGCTGCTGAAAATATCCCGAAACAGTTTTTCACGCATCACAGTTTTGAATACAACTCCTACTTTACTGTAATTTTTCGACAGCAACCGTCGAATTTTGACAGAAATATTATACCACAGCAATTATAATATTGCCAGAATTATTATCGGGGCCTTCCGGCAATTCCAGTAAGTTCAGACAGCGTCCAAAGTTCCGCCGTCCCCCGAAAAAAAGAAAGGAGTTATCCAATGGCAAGAGGAAACCAAGCGAAGAATCCGGAAAAGGTCGGATTCAAAGAAATGTTCGGTGTTACCGCGCTCTCAACCAATAACGGTATCGCTGCTATTTTCATGTCGACCATGTTTATGACCTTCATGACCGACTATGCAGGTCTCGGCGCCTGGGGCGCAACGCTCGCAACGGTGCTGCTTCTCGTCGCGCGTATCATCGACGCGGTGGACGACCCGATCCAAGGCTTCATCATGGACCGCGGAAAAGTCGGAAAGCACGGCAAATACAAGCCCTTCTTCCTGCTTTCCATTATTATGACCACCGTCGGCGTCGTCATGCTGTACATTCTTCCGAACGCCGTCACCAAGATTCCGGCGCTCGTCACGATCTGGGTGATCGTCTTCTATTTCGTATACGATATCGGCGCGTCATTCTACAACCAGAACCTCCTGTTCCGTACGATGACCAATGACGTCAGCGAGCGCTCCAAGCTCCTCCTCGGGCCGCGTGTCTGGGTCATGATCCTCGGCATGGCGGGTTCCGCATTTACTGCGATCGCCGTCACCCTGCAGGCAGCAACCGGCAGTTTCAAAACAGCCTATATGATTCTCGCCGGCGTTGCAATGGTCATCTCCTTCGGCCTCTCGATCCTCGGCTGGTTCCTCGTCAAGGAACGCCATGTCGTCGAGCAGGATGAAAATGACAAGGTGAAGATTTCCGATTTCTTCGAGCTGATTAAAACCAATAAGCCGATGATGCTTAACTTCTTCAAAAACATCTTCACCGGCTTCATCTGGACCTTCCTCTTCGCGGCGCCTGTTTACTACGTCAAATGGGCTTACTGCGCGGACCTCACGACCGGCGCGCTGAACGCAGAAAGACTGGGTACGCTGTCCCTCATCGTTTCCATGATGATGCTGCTGCCGCTGCTTCTCGGCACGGTCGTCGCCACTCCGATCCTGAAGGCTTTTAAAGGCAACTTCCTCAAGATGCACATTTTCGACCTCATCCTTCAGGGCGGCGGCGGACTTCTGATGTTCGTACTGCAGATCACCGGTCTTCTTCAGAAGAGCCCGGTTCCGTTCTTCCTCGCAATGTTCCTGATGGCCTTCGCGATCGGCATCGACTTCATCCCGGGCTCCAACATCAGTATGGAGATCATGGACTATACCATTTACAAAACCGGCAAGGACCGTTCGGCGCTGACCGGCGTACTTGAAAAATTCCTCGAAAAAGCACAGAGCGCGGTTTCCGCGGCGCTTGTCGGCGGTATCCTGATCGCGATCGGCTACAATGTCGACTCCGTGACCGGCGACTATGTCGGCGAGCTGTCCAAGATGCCCACGATGCTGACCTGGATGATCGTCATCATCGGTCTCCTTCCGGCCATCATGGCAGTCATCGGTATCCTGATCATCCGGAACTATCCGATCGACCAGAAAGAACGGGAAGATATCCACGCCTACATTACTGAGCACCAGACACATAAGGAAGTCGAGTAAGCGCTTTCCCGGTCATTGTTTCCTTGATTTTCGGCGTATTCTCGTCTATACTGTATGTAACTGTTCGGCTCCGGCATGACTTTCGATTCACAAAAGCGAACCGAAGGCGCGCTCTCGTGAATCGCATACTGTGCCAAAAGTGCAAAGCCTTTCGAATGAGGAGCTGAGCAGTTACTGCAATATACAAATCAAGAGAAAACTCTCCCGGAGGTCAGCGTAATATGAAGGATTTCCACAGCCCGCGCGAAAGACGCGCCTATTATCACGGACTGTCAGGCGAAGAAAAATATAATGCCCTGCAGGAAATGGTGAACGAATCAAAACGGATTGTCTTCTTCGGCGGAGCGGGCGTTTCGACCGAATCCGGCATTCCGGATTTCCGCTCGAAAGACGGTCTCTACAATAAACCGGACGTGCAGTTCGCGGACTATTCTCCGGAATACCTGCTCTCGCACGACTGCCTGTTCGATGAGCCGAAGGTCTTCTTCGAGTTCTACCGTCAGAAGCTTGACGTGAGGGACATCGAGCCGAATGCGGCTCACTACAAGCTCGCCGAGATGGAGAAGGCCGGAAAGCTTTCGGCCATCGTAACGCAGAATATCGACGGCCTCCATGAAAAAGCAGGAAGCAAAACCGTCTATAATATCCACGGAACAACCTTCCGGAACTACTGTACCGGCAGACCCCGCCACGACCTTCCTGCGGATTTCATCGTCACCTCTAAGGAGGCGATCCCGCACTGCCCTGTCTGTGGCAGAATGGTCCGCCCGGATGTGACGCTCTATGGAGAAGCCCTTCCGGATGACGCGGTCTACGGGGCCATCCGGGCGATTGAAGAAGCCGACATGCTGATCATCGCCGGCACATCGCTTACGGTTTATCCCGCGGCTTCCTTTGTCCGCTATTTTCAGGGCGAAAACCTCGTCATTATCAACCGGGATGAGACGCCGATGGATTCGGAAGCCGTTCTTGTATTCCATGAGAGCGTTGGGAAGGTTCTTGGAGGAATTCAGCTATGATTCTTGCGGATAAATGGAAAGATTATGAAGTCATTGACTGCTCGGACGGCGATAAGCTGGAGCGCTGGGGAAAATATATTCTCCGCCGCCCGGACCCGCAGGTCATCTGGCAGAATGTCCAGAAGGCGCCCGAGTGGAAAAAGCCAAACGCCCATTACCACCGGAGTTCAAAAGGCGGAGGAGAGTGGGAATTCTTTGATCTGCCCGAGGAGTGGCAGATCAGCTACGGCGATCTTCGCTTCAATCTGAAGCCCTTCAGCTTCAAGCATACCGGCCTTTTCCCCGAACAGGCGGCGAACTGGGACTGGTTCTCTATGCTCATCCGGAAACGCACCGCAGCCGGGAAACCGGTGAAGGTGCTGAATCTCTTCGCCTATACGGGCGGCGCCACGCTTGCCGCAGCCGCCGCCGGTGCGAGCGTTACGCATGTCGATGCGTCAAAGGGCATGGTGAACTGGGCAAAGGAAAACGCCGCATCTTCCGGCCTTTCCGACCGCCCGATCCGGTATCTTGTCGACGACTGCCAGAAATTTGTCGAGCGGGAGATCCGCCGCGGGAACAGCTATGACGCAATCATCATGGACCCGCCTTCCTACGGGCGCGGCCCGAAGGGAGAGATCTGGAAAATCGAGGACATGTTCCATCCCTTTGTGAAGCTCACCGTACAGCTTCTTTCAAAAGATCCCTTGTTCGTCCTCCTGAACTCCTACACGACAGGCTTCGCGCCGGCAGTTCTTTCTTACCTGCTGGGCCTTGAAATCGTTCCGAGATTCGGCGGAACGGTGGAAGCCTCCGAAATCGGGCTTCCGGTCAAAACGACGGGGCTCGTACTTCCCTGCGGCTCCTCCGGAAGATGGACTTCCATGTAAATATTCCAGGATGATTTTCCCCGAAAATCATTCTGTTTCCGTAATTTCCGGAAAGCAGCCGGTCAAACTTTATGCTATAATGACCCCAGACAAAGATTCCTTCAGAGAAAAGCCCCTGCAGCGGTATTCTCTGTACTCACAATAATCAACAGGAGACTGCCATGAAAAAAATTGATTTCAACCTGGGCTGGACCGTCGAACGTGACGGGACCGGCGTCCGTCATGCCGTTTCGCTTCCGCACGACTGCATGATCTACGAAAAGCGGGAAAAAGACTCCCCGACGGGCGGCGCCGGCGGATATTTCCTTCCCGGAAAATATTTTTACAGGAAGAGCTTTGCCGCTCCCGAAGAATGGAAGGATCAGCAGGTTCTTCTCGAGTGTGAAGCCGTCTACAGGAACGCATCGGTCCTCCTGAACGGTCAGGAGCTTGCCTTCCATGCCTACGGCTATACCGGTTTTTATGTGGAGCTTTCTTCCGCGCTTCTTTATGACGCGGAAAATGAACTGACCATCATCGCGGACAATTCCGAAGCTCCGAACAGCCGCTGGTACTCCGGCTCCGGCATCATCCGCCCGGTATTCCTGCACGTCGGCCCGAAATGCGGCATCCTTCCGGACGGTATCCGGGTGGCAACGCTCAGTGAAAACCGCATCAGCGTGGATGTGGAATGCGCTTCCGAGGATGAGGGCGTCTCCGTACAGATTGAAATCCTCGACGGCGATACGGTGGTCGCTGCAGAGTTCGGCACGAACGCCGAGATCACGGTTCCGGACGCAAAGCTCTGGTCAGACGAAACGCCGAATCTCTACAGCTGCCGCGTCAGTCTGGTTAAGGACGGAGCGGTCATCGACCGCGTTGAAACCACATTCGGTATCCGTACGCTTTCCTGGGGCAAAAACGGGCTCCTTGTCAACGGAAAAGAGACGCTTCTTCGCGGTGCCTGCATCCACCACGACAACGGTATCCTCGGAGCCGCCGCATTTGCGGACGCGGAAGAGCGCCGGGTACGGATTCTGAAGGAAGCCGGCTTCAATGCGCTTCGCTCCTCTCATAACCCGATGTCGAAAAGCATGCTTGATGCCTGCGACCGCCTCGGCATGTATGTCATGGATGAGAGCTTCGATATGTGGCTGATTCACAAGAATCCCCATGACTATGCCAAAGAGGATTTCGAAAAATACTGGAAGGAAGATGTGAAGGCGATGATCGACAAGGATTACAATCATCCTTCGGTCATCCTCTATTCGATCGGCAATGAGATCTCCGACCTCGGCATGGAAGCCGGGCAGCAGCTCTGCCATAAGATCGCCGACTACGTACGCTCACTCGATTCTACCCGCGCGACGACACTCGGCATCAACCTGATGCTTGCCGTCATGGTTGCGAAAGGCCGCGGAATGTACGGAAACGGCACCGGCGATGAGAAGGACGACAAGAAGACCGCCAATGCCGATGGCCTGACCTCCGCGCCGACGAGCGAATTCTTCAATATCCTGATGAATAAGATGGGCAGCATCATGGAAAAGGCTGCCGCGCGAAAAGCTGCCGACGAGATCGTTGAAAAAAACTGTTCCGCGCTCGACATGCCCGGATACAACTACGCCGCCGCGCGTTATAAGAAGGAAGCCTCGCTCTATCCCGAGCGCGCCTTTGTCGGCTCCGAGACCCTTCCGCCGGCGCTGTACCGGAACTGGCAGCTCGTAAAGGAAATTCCGCAGCTTACGGGCGACTTTATGTGGACCGGCTGGGATTATCTCGGCGAAGCGGGCATCGGTATGGTCCGCTATAAAAACAAAAAGAACCCGGACGACTCCCTGCTGATTTCCGCAGGCTCGGGCGTCATCGACATCCTCGGAAAGAAGCGTCCGGAAGTCTTCTGGAACCGCATGATCTGGGGCATGGAAAAAGGTCCGGTCATCGCCTGCGAGCCCTATACGCATGCAGACGACAAGCACGGCATCTCGATGTGGCGCAACACGGACGCGGTTGAAAGCTGGTCCTGGGAAGGCTGTGAAGGAAAGGCCTCCACTGTCCTTGTCTACGCCGATGCGGCTGCGGCTGAGCTTTTCATCAACGGAAAATCGATCGGAAAGAAGAAAATCCAGGAAGATAAAGCCGTCTTCAAAAAAGTGAAATATCAGCCCGGTACGATTAAGGCCGTTACCTATGACGCTTCCGGCTCGGTGATCGCCGAATCCGAACTCTCTACTGCAAAAGGCCCTACCGAAATTCGCCTGACCCCTGAAAATACCGAGCTTCGCGCAAACGGCCAGGATCTTGCCTTTATCAATATCGATTTGACCGATCCGAATGGTGTCACCAAGTCCTCTGCCGACCAGAAGCTGAAAGTGACCGTCGAAGGCGCAGGCACGCTTCAGGCCTTCGGCTCCGCGGCCCATGCCCAGAAGGAGCGCTACTACAAGGATACCCATATAACCTACTACGGAAAAGCGCTTCTTATTGTCCGTGCAGGCCTTGAGCCCGGTGAAATCACGGTGACGGTCGAAGGCGCAGGCCTTGAAAAGAAGGAATGCCGGCTGGCTGTCAGATAAAACATGATCTTACTGCGAAAGCAAACGAGAGCTGCCCCTTACGGGCAGCTCTCTCATTTTGTTCTTTTTGCCTCAGGCCTTCTGACCGACTGCCTTTTTCGGATACATTCCGACTGAAGGGATCCTCATCGAAACCCGAAGCTTATACCTTAGGCCTTTTCCGCCTGCGGCAGCACTCCGTTCTGAAGGAGGTACTCTCCGATAAGCGCATCCAGCGCGTCTTTCCCTTCATGAACAACCGTCTCATCCCCGAAGTCGATCCAGCCCATGGCGGCATCCGCTTCCGGCCAGGGCGGCAGCCCTTCGCCGTTCGGATCGCCTGTCTTCATAAAGTTCGCCCAGTAATCGCACATTTCCTTCGCAAGCTCAAAGTCGCGCGCTTCCCAGGGGCGCGCCGGCGGGACGTCCGTGCGGAGGGAAGCAAAGGTATACCAGAGCTCCGCGGAATGCCAGGAGAGCAGGTACTCCTTCTGCCGTCTCGTTCCTGGAAGCTCATCCTCCGGACGGGTCGGCGGGATGCGGGAGAACAGATAAGCGTAGGCTCTTCCGCTGTCGCCCTTTTCCTTCCGGTAAGCGCCGAAATACCGGGAAGAAAAGCCCGAGAAGCCGCCCGAAAGCCCGCGCGCTGCCAGATAACGCGACACACGGTTCGCCGTCTGATCCGTCACGGGGCAGAGATTCTCAAAGTCGTATTTCCTGTAGAGCTCCTCCCCGAGAAGCGCTTTTGCCATCTCGTAGAAGCGCTCTTTGGTAATCTCTTCGGAGCCGCCGAGGAAGAACCCCTTACTCATTCGGCTTTCGCCGTTATTGACGCCCGAGAGATAGTCGCAGACAGATGCATACTTTTCAAGCATGGCAACATGATCTCCGGACTCCACAAAGTCGCCGTCAACGACCATCGATCCGGGCATGCGCACAGCCTTCGGATCCATAAAATCCGCCTGCGGAAGCGGTTTGTGGAAAACCGAAGCATCGAGACTGCGAAGCTCCGCGAGACTGATCGCGGGGTCGAGGCCGATCGCTTCAAAATACCGCGCCGCCTGGGCTTCTGCCTCCTCGACAGTCGGATACTGCGTCTTCCAGTTCAGCGCGCTCTGATTGATGACGCGCTTCACGCGGCCCTTTTGATAGGGACAGGCCGCAAGTGCGCCGGTTTTCGCAGTGCCGCCCGACTGTCCGCCGATCGTGATATTCTCGGGATCGCCGCCGAAAGCCGCGATATTCTCATACACCCAGTCAAGCGCCTTCACTTCGTCCATAAGGCCGTAGTTTCCGGACTTTCCGCCCTGCTCCTCTGAGAGCTGCCGGCAGCAGAGATAACCGAAAACATTCAGCCGCTGTCCGACGGTCACTACGACAACGCCGCGCTTTGCAAGCTCTGAACCGTCAAATTCGATCTCATAGGAATAGCCGGTGTTTAAGCCGCCGCCGTGAAACCACATATAGACCGGGCGCTTCTCCCCGGAACCGGAAGCCCCGGTCACGACATTCAGATACAGGCAGTCCTCGGATGCCTTCGGATGTCCCATGTAATAGAAATCCGTTCCCCAGGGTTCAAAACCGATGCCCGATCCCATGATCTGATAAGCCATCGGCGCGTATGTGTTACAGACGCGCACACCCTCCCAGGGCGCGGGATCCACGGGCGGCTTCCAGCGAAGCTCGCCGACAGGAGGCGCCGCATAAGGGATGCCTTTGAAACAGGTGATGCCTTCATACTCCGGCCGGTCGGACGGTACGCCGGAAACACGGCCGAATTTCGTTTCTACAATACCAATTGTCTTTGCCACAGAATGCCTCCTTCCCTACGCACATATCAGGTACTCATTTTGTATCCACTATAGCGCAATCCGGGCCGGAACACAAGGGTTCCCGCCCGGATTATTTCAAATTTGCAGAAAAATATTACACTTCGTTTTTCGCATAGTTTCCGAGGAAGCGAAGGCTTTCCTTCGGCGTCCTTTCCTGGGTCGCGCGGTTGACGGCAATCAGCCCAAAGGTCATCGAGAAGCCCTTCTGCCACTCAAAGTTGTCAAGAAGGCTCCAGTAGCAGTAGCCCTTCACCGGAATGCCGTCCGACACGCAGCGCTCGACACCGCGAAGCGCTTCTTCGATATAGGCAATCCTGCGGCTGTCGTCGGCCGCTGCGACACCGTTTTCCGTGACGATCAGCGGAATCGGCAGCTTCTCGTGAACCGTCCGGATCACGTGCTCGAGACCCTTCGGATAGAATTCATAGCCCATCTGCGTCGTCTCATTGCCCTCCGGGACAGGGAGGCTTCCCTCCGGGCCCATGATCGTCCGGGAATAGTTCTGCACGCCGAAGAAATCGTCGTCCGAAATGTACGGCAAATAATGCAGGAATTCCTCGTCCCACTCGCGGAGGGCTTCCTGCTCGCCGCCTTCGACGGCCTGGATATCGTGAAGCGACAGCGTGAGACCGACCTGAAGTCCGGGCTTCACTTCCTTCATGGCCTTTTTCGCCGCCTGATGCGCTCTCATAACCAAGAGATCCCCCTCTTCCGTACGCGGACCGACAAAGACCTGCGGCTGAGGGGTCCCGAAGACCTTCATATTCTCCGCCGCCTGCTTTTTCATGCGCTCCATCAGCGGATTCTCCAGATTAAGGCCGACCTGAACCCTGCCTTCGACACTCTCAGTGCACTTCTGCTGCATCATCTTCATGTACATTTTCGAGATGGCTGCGATCTGAATGCCCATGTTTGCCTCGTTGATTGTGCAGACATAGGTAAAAAGATCGCCGAGCTTTTCAACAACGTACCTGCAGTAGGCCGCAAATTTCCCGACGGTCGCTTCCGCTTCCCAGCCGCCTTCTGCGATCAGCCACTTCGGGCTTGAGAAATGGTGCATCGTGACGATCGGCTCGATGCCATTTTCCCGGCAGCACAGAAGAACCTTGCGGTAATGCTCGATTTCCTTCTCATCATACACGCCAGGCTTCGGCTCAATGCGCGCCCATTCGATCGAGAAACGATAGGCCGTAAGCCCTGCCTCCGACATCAGACGAATGTCTTCCTCATAACGGTTGTAATGATCGCAGGCATCGCCGGAGGGCTCGGCGAAGCTGGAAAACTCCATCTGTTCCTGCGCCCAGTAGTCGCTGTTTGTGTTATTGCCCTCTACCTGATGCGCTGCCGTTGCAGCGCCGATCATAAATCCTTTCGGAAAGCTCATATGTTCTTTCTCCTTCCTTGCCCCTTTGTCAGGGAGAAGGCCCTGACGCTCGTTGATTCTGCATTAAGTATATCAAAACCAGGAGGATGACTGCAATCAACAATCTTTGAAAAACTGTCGTAAATTGTTTTTCTTAAAGAAATTATCGTTCATTTCTGGTAGTCATCCCCCGTCCTTCTGTGCTATACTGACATTAAACAAATCTGAAAGAAGGAGACGCCATGAAACTACATCTTACGCCCTATGAGTATCCCGAACTGATTCCGGAAGGAAGCATACAGACCTTTGAACTTGAAATGGTTCCCTATCCGGACCACAGAAGGCGCCGGATCCTTTGCTGGCTTCCGGCAGACTATGACGGTGTGAAGCGCTTCCCGGTCATTTATCTGCATGACGGCCAGGGTGTCTTCGAATGCAATGACGGCCGCAATAAACTTCAGGCAGACCGCGCCGTGACAATGCTTCGCGGTGAAGGCTTCTCCGCCATCGTCGTCGGCATTGATACCTCCGAGGACCGCGGCGCGGAACTGACGCCGCCCTATCCGAGAAACACTGAGGTCGAGGTCAACGGCCATAAGATTCCGCTGATTCCGGAGCCGAGTACGACGGACATCTATGCTGACTTTGTCGTAAACACCTTAAAGCCGCTGATCGACGAAAACTTCCTGACCCTTCCGGAGCCTGAAAACACCTGCATCGGAGGCATTTCCGCCGGCGGCTCTGCTTCCTTCTACATGATCCTTCGAAATCCCGAGGTCTTCGGCCGCGCGCTTGTCTGCTCGCCCGGCTTTCCCATGTTCCATCATGATCAATTCATGGAAATCATTGATTCCTATGATTTTGACCGGCTGAAGGACCACCGGATTGCCTTCTTCAACGGCGACCAGGGCATCGACGTCACCAGCGTGGACTATGTTCTCGAGGTCTACCGGATCTTCAAAAAGCACGGCCTCGGCCGCCGTCAGTGCATGTTTATGTTTGACAGCCGGCAGATTCACAATGAAGCCGCCTGGGCCAAATACCTTCCGGAGCTTCTGCACTACCTGTTCGCAGCGGACAACGGCGAGAAGGGGAATTTTACCGACTGAAAAGAAGTCGTTTAACAAGCACAAAAAAATCAGACCACAAGGCTTCTATGCCTTCGTGGTCTGATCTTTTTGTGGTAAACAGTGCTCCCGGCGCATTCCTTCTTCTATTACCCTTGCCGCTTACTCATGCCTCAGAGCTTCGATCGGGTTCAGCCGGGAAGCCTTGACCGCCGGTACGAGGCCGAAAATGATGCCGATCAGCGTAGAGAAAGCGACGGCAATCACGCAGGCCGGAATGGAGATCGCGACCGGCGTTCCCATGACATTGCTGAGCATGTACGCAAGTCCGATTCCGGCGCCGACGCCGAGGAGTCCGCCCATCAGCGTAAGCACGGCGGCTTCCGTCAAAAACTGCCACAGAATTCTGCGGCCGCGCGCGCCGATTGCGATCTTCAGACCGATCTCCCGCGTACGCTCCGTGACGGACACCAGCATGATGTTCATGACGCCGATACCGCCGACAAGAAGCGAAATGCCCGCAATCCAGATCAGCTGGTTATTGGTCGTCTGCGACAGAGACTGCAGATTGGAGGCCTGCTCCAGAAGGTCAGAAGCCTTATATGCATAGGTGTTTCCCTGGATAAGGTTCTCGCTGAGCCAGTCTGCGGCCGCCTTTCCGGCTGTAGCCATTTCATCCGTTGTCTTTGCGCGGATCACGACGCGCTGAGGTTCATCGTAACGGTAGGAAATATCCCAGCACACATCCGGAATAAAGATCGTTCCGCCCGATTCCGCCGAATACATATAATAGTCCTGCAGGTTGTTGATGACGGGCTCGTTGACGACCACCTGCGATACGACGCCGACAACCGTATAAGGCTCGCTCATGATCTCGATGGTCCTGCCGACCGGATCCTCTCCGTTGAACAGGCTCGAAGCTACGGTCGATTCCACGATCGCCGTCTTGCGGTACTTTGTATAATCGTCCGCCGTAAAGCCGCGGCCGGAATTGATGATATAATTATTTGCAGCGAAATAGTGGCTGTCAATTCCGTAGAGCGCGCCGCTGTAGGCGGTGTTTCCGTAGAAAATTCCGTCGGCGTAGCTGCGGTAGCGGTAGGCGCTCGCTTCCTTCACGCCCTCAAGCTTGCGAAGCTCCGAGAGATCTTCCTCCGTCACCGTACGCACGCCCTCGGGCAGCGCCGACCACTGCAGATCATATTCATTGCCGTCCCGGTTCAGCGAAATCTGTACCGTATTGGTGCCGGAGCCGATCAGGTTTTTCTTGATCTGCTCGTTGGTTCCCTTGATGGTCGATACAATGGTGATGATTGCCGCGATACCGATGATAATGCCGAGCATGGTCAGGAAGGAACGCAGCTTGTGACTCCAGACGCCCTGAAAGGCCAGTCCTATATTCTCAAACATCAGCGCACCTCCTTAATTCATCGACTCGTAGAGCGCATCCGGGGTCGCTTCGACCGTGTCCGCGCCGTCCGTCACATCCCGCCCGTAGGGGAACGCGATAAAGTCGTCCATCGTAATGCCTCCGCGGATCTCGTAATATTCGTTCCAGATAATCTTTCCGGTCGTAATATACTGCTTCGCCAGAAGCCCGTCCTCTCCGCGCTTGTAGACATAATTTCTGCCGTTCTCCGAGCGGATCATGAACTTCTCGAGATACCAGGCGGAATCGGTATTTTCATTCTCCGCGGCGTTGTAGGTCAGTCCGACCCAGTCGCCTTCCTGCAGATTCGCCGAAGCGTCCACAAAGACGGTAAATGGATACCAGGAGACATTGTTGTTTCCGCCGGACCAGCCGTTCTGCTGCGCGGGGCGGTCGCCGATCTCGGTAATCGTTCCCTCGTACATCATTCCGTCCATATAGGACATGACATTGACGCTCTGGCCGATCATGAGCTTCTCACGGTCAAACTCTCCGATGGAGCCCGTAACATAGTATCCGCCGCCGCCGGAAAGCACCAGAACCGCATCAAGCGACCTGCCCATTTCTTCAATCGGAAGGACACTTGTGATCTCGCCGTCGATATTCGCGCGGACCGTTCCGTCATTCACCTCAGCCTTCGCCTTCTCCAGGTTCACCTCGGCAATCCGGATCTCCAGCTCGAGATCGCTGATCGCTTTCGCAGTGCTTTCCTTCAGATTCGCAAGCTCTTCTCTGGAATAAGCATTGGAATACAGCGAACTGACGTATTCCATCTGTGCCTGAATCGAAGCGATGATCTCCGGCTCCTCCGGCACATCCGGCTCAATCGGAATCGGCGAGAAGACCGCAATCTTAAGCTTCGGTTCGTTAACAGGCGCCGGTTCTTCCGCCGCTTCCCCGCCTTCTGCCGATGGGTTTGCGGCTTCTTCTGTATCACCCGCAACTTCCTCTTTGGAAGGCTCCGTATCTGCAGGCACATCCTCCCCGGCCGGCGCTGCCTCCGGGACCTTACTGATCTCGAGGCCGTAATAGCCGTAGTACTGTCCCTCTTCGCCGTCTACCAGCACGACAAAGATATCGTCCTTTCCGCTCTCCATAAGGAGCGCTTCCGGATCGATCGCTCCGGTATTTTCAATATAGCGCGGATCCTCTTCCGTCCAGCTGCCTAAGGGAAGTTCCGGGTACTCGGGCTCCGGCATATCCGCGTAGGCCTGCTCCAGCTGGGCCTGCAGCGCATTCATCATGGCCTCCAGGTCCTCGGTAACCCTCGCGTATTTCAGGCGCTCCAGTACCTTCTGCTGGTTAGAAAGCTCCAGCTTCTGCTTCTCGAGCGCGATATCCGCCTTCTCGACGTCCAGCTTCGAAAGCGTCGTATCAAAGGCAATTAAGGGATCCCCGGCCTTCACCTGCTGGCCCTCCGTCACGAAAACCTCCGTCACGGTCTGCGTGTCCGACAGATAAATCTTCTGCATATTGTCCATCTTCACGCTGCCGGAGGATTCGCTCTGGTCCATCCACATATTGGTCTGCGCGAAATCGGACACCCGGAACACTTTCACGGGCTCGCGGTTCATGTTGCGGTAAACCGTTAGGCCGCCATAGGTTCCTCCGCCCAGAAGCGCCAGTACCAGTACGATGATCAGAATACGTTTGACTGCTTTATTCATCCTGATCACCTCCCGTCAGCACGCCGTCCTTGATGTGCATGATCGTCTCTGCATGCTCCGCCACATTCCGGTCATGCGTAATCATCAGGATTGTCGCTCCCTGCTCGTGAAGCGTATGGAAAAGGTCCATCACCTGGGCGCCGGACTGCGAATCCAGCGCGCCGGTCGGCTCGTCCGCGAGGATCACGTCGGGATTTCCGACAATCGCGCGCGCGATCGCGACACGCTGGCACTGGCCGCCGGACAGCTGATCCGGCCGGTAATCGACACGGTCCGCAAGTCCCACTCTCTCCAGCGCTTCCTTCGCGCGGCGTCTTCTCTCCGACCTTCTCACGCCTCCGTACAGCAGCGGAAGCGCAACATTGTCAAGCGCCGTCAGCTTCGGCAGCAGATTGAAGGACTGGAATACGAATCCGATCTTCTTATTTCTCAGATCCGCCAGCTGTTTTTTCTTGCACTTTTTGATATCTTTCTCGCCGAAGAGGTACTCCCCTGATGTCGGAACGTCCAGACAGCCGATAATATTCATCAGCGTCGTCTTGCCGGAGCCGGAAGGACCCATGATCGCGATATAATCGCCCTCGCTGACGGAAAGATTCACATTTTTCAGCACCTGTGTAACGGATTTTCCCATCGGATAATCCTTACAGATGTCGGTCATACTAAGAATCATCGTCTGTTCCCTCCGTTACTCCTCGACCGTCACGCCGGTTTCCGGAATCTCTTCCTCGAATTCCGGCATCTCATCGATCATCATTCCGTCTTCCGGCAGGACTTCCATCCCGTCCTCGGAGTACATGCCGTCATCATAATCAATCTCGTCCCCTAAAGGCCCGAAGCCGTTCGGATGGGTTTCTCCCTCGGGAATAACTTCCGAAGCAGGATCGTAAATCGTGCACTTCATGCCTTCAACGAGTGTCTCCTCGGGGAAAGCAATATAATCGTCAGCAGTAAGCCCGGAAACGATTTCATAAGTTCCCATCATCTCATCGGCCGTACCGAGCGTAACACTCCGCTTTTCGAGCTTTTCATTCGCACCCATCGCGTAAACGTACGGAGCACTGTCAATGTCGACAATGTAGTACATCGGAAGCATCAGCGCGTTCGCGTTGTCAATGACATCCTGACCGTAGTCCGGCTCGATATAGACGTGCTGGCCGAGCATCAGGCCTTCGCTGTCATAGAGCTCCACATAGAAAGGATACTTGCTCGAAGTGCCGGTGCTGTCCCCGCTGTCGTACGACACATAATACATGTTGGACTGGCCGTTCTGGGCGTTTTCAAAGTCAATCTTGGAAACCATTCCCTTCCAGGTATCGTCCGTCACACGCGAACGCAGCAGCACTTCCGTACCCTCCGGCAGAGACTGCAGATTCGTCTCATTGATATAGCCCTGTACACGGTAGGAGCCGTCCTCGACAATGGTCATGAAGGACAGCGGACGTCCGTAATCGTCGAAACCGCCGTTCTGATTGATCGACTGAACCCTGCCGTCGACCGGGGATTCAACCGAAGTCTCCTGAAGCGCCGCTTCATTCTTCTCGATCTCCTGCTCCTTCAGCTTGATATTGTACTCGCTCTCCTGAATAGCCGCTTCCAGTTCGCGGATTTCCAGAGAATAGGCCAGCTGCTGGTCTTCCTTGGCCTTTTCCTTCTCCTTCTCAAGCTTTTCCTTGTCTTCGATCTGGCTCTGCAGCGTCAGCTTCTTGCGCTCGAGATCCAGCTTCGCCTGCTCAAGCGTGAATTCCATCATCGTGGAATCATAGGTGAAAAGCGTCTGGCCTTTCGATACGCTGTCACCGGCCTTCACGAGGATTTCCTTGATTTC
This sequence comes from uncultured Lachnospiraceae bacterium, assembly GCA_947168905.1. Taxonomy (GTDB): domain Bacteria; phylum Bacillota; class Clostridia; order Lachnospirales; family Lachnospiraceae; genus UBA1267. The sequence continues at coordinate 2,511 of CAMVNR010000013.1, read as the reverse complement.
CGCCGTCTCGGACTTTTCAATCTTGGTCTCGGACTCCGAAACCACGACGCCCGCAAAGCGGTCGACAATACCGACAGATCCCATGCCCGTGATCTGGCCTACATTCTGCACCGTTACCTCGCCGAGGTCTTCCTGTTCGCAGCCCGTAAGACACGAAAGCGCGAGGAGCGCGGCGAGAAGCATTACCGTAATCTTTCTCATAAGAATCACCCCCTTCTTTGGTTCTTTTTCCTGATACAGAATCTACTGTATCACAGCACGGTGACATTTAAGTGACAGAATCAGCTCATAATGCTCCGTATTATTAAAGACGCCTTTTCCGGTCGTCCGGTTGCACATAAAAAGCGTTTTCATGCAAAAAAATCATGAAAACGCTTTTCTGCTTCCCTACATTATACTGTTCCCTATGGAAAAGTCAACCGCTCTTTCTTAAGATTCTCTTAATTTCAAATTGAAGTGTTTAACTAACACCGGACACCAGTGACTATCATTATACCCCAAGAAGTCAGGAGTAAACTCACGCTTATTCTGAGTCGTCTGAATTAAGATTGCTTAGCTTATAGTTTCTTCCGTCAATTTCAATGCTTTCTACTGTCTCAATATCCATGGGATGGAGGAATCTGATCAGAATTATTCCGTGATCTTTTTCGGGCAATTCATCGGCATAAAGAGGTCTATATTCGGGCTGTCCACTTCCGGTTTTACATCTCCTGAACCTTCCACATAGAAAGTGACATAATAGAGATGGTTGTCTGCCAATGATGCCTCTATGAAAACGGATACATCGTCATTTCTGATCGCTTTTCCGATGTATATGACGGAATCGCCCAATTCTTCCAAGGCTGTATCGGACAGATTCTTAAGGACCATGTTCATACCCGGAGTTTCAGGTTTTTTCTCATGAGCGCAGCAAGTGTAAGAGAGAATGCTTATGACCATCCCAATTAAGATACAGCATTTCACTTTCTTCATCTTCTGAGTTCTCCTTACTTTGTTTACATTTAGAACGATACTTATGCGACGTGCAGGAGATTGCTTTTTGATTTCATGAATATCATATCACAAATTTCTCCAAAAAGGCGATTATTCGTCTTACAAGTGGAACTTACTTTTTCAAGTCACAAAGTTTTCTTAAAGGTTCCTGAAACTGTCCGAAATTCAATTATACCCACTTACGTTTGTGCAGAATCAAAGAGCCGAGTCCTGTGGCGGTCAGGACCAGCCAGGGAATCACTGCTGCCGTTTTTCCCTCCCCCAATAGAAGCAGAAGTTCTGCCGCCGACACCGGAATCAGCGGGGAAATCCACTTGAAGAAGCCGATTCCAAGCACAGTGAACAGTGCCGGAAGGATCAGGACTGCTGTGTTCACAAGATACGCCATCCGCACATTCGGAAGGAAAGAGGAAATATACAGGACCGCAAAGGACAGCGAAAACAGCATCAGGAGCCGCATCGTGTTCAAAAGAATCAGGAAGCCCCGGATGGAGATATTGAAAGGGAAATCTGAGTAGTTGTCCAGGTTCTTGATTGGAGCCGCCAGAAACTCCCTCATTACGGTTTCCTCTCCCGCACTCCCGGTTTTGGGCAGGAATAACTCCGTGAACTGATGCGCCTCCCTCAGATACACACAGCCCCAGGCGAATGCCGACAGGATAAGCGCCATCATTACTTTTCTCAGGAGGAGCTTCCTTCTTCCGTTCCGAAGCGACCGCAGCATCGGAACGACGCCTGCCTGCTTCTCGTAGGACGTGATTCCGGCACACAGGAAGACCACGAACAGCATCGCGATCATCGCGTTCAGCCGCTGGCGGTTCTTCGGCGTTTCTCCGTAAAAAGCGTTGAAGTCCTGATCATACAGCATCCAGGGGCGGAAATGCTCCGCCTCTCCCTTCTCCCGCAGTTCCTTCACCTGTTCTTCCACCATATCCAGCGCATGGTTCAGTTCATAAGGGTTTCCGGATTTCTCCGCACTCTCTCTTGCTCTTTTCAGGTAATCGTCTGTCTCTTCATCAATCGGGCCTTGCATATCCTGTACATACATGTAATAAGTGCGTTTATCCTCCGGGATCGGAGACCAGACCGCAAAGCTCAGGCTCTTCGATGCGATAAACATAATCAGCATCATGACGATTCCGTACTGCAGGATCAGGACCTTATAGGCTTCCCACATGCCGATGGTGAACCGGCGGCGGATGATATCGAGGACTGCATTCACCTTCAGCGCGATCTTCGAAAGGAAATCACGGTTGCCTTCCGGGTAACGTTTTGCCTGCATCCTGATACAGAGATACAGGAAGCCTGTAAGCAGGATCGGCAGAAGGGCCAGCATCATCCTCCGGTTCCCGACGGGAATGGTAAAGATATCGATATTCAGGTAGTTGGTATATAGTCTGGCTGTATGAATGTATGAGAAGAGGTTCAGGTACTTAAAGAGATTAAAGATACTCTGTACAGGAAGAAAGGTGAATAAGGCATACTCTCCCCCTAATACCGGGAGGAGCGCCGCAAGGC
>CAMVNR010000012.1 GCA_947168905.1 uncultured Lachnospiraceae bacterium | reverse complement strand
TGCGCAGTGCCTCCACAAAGATACAACCCCTTCACACTTTCCATTTGCGAAACGGCCTCGAAAACAGGAATCAAGCTCCGCGAGCCGCTTTTCCTGCTCCGAGGTCCGCTTCTCACGGTCGGAGACCGCTTTTTCACGGTCCAGCTCGAGTTCGGCAAGATCGCACCTAAGAAGCTCAATGCTCTGCCAGCCGGCTCCCTGCTGATAGGACAGACTGATCTGGGTTTCAATATACTGTTTCTTTAAAGTGTATGTCCGGTCGTCGATTTCATAAAGGCTGCTTTCGTATTCCCGATCGGCCAGGATCGCGGCTTTTTCAGCTTCCTCGCGTGCGGTATCAAAGCGGAGAATGAGGGCGCCTTTTTCCACATAATCGCCGGAAACATACGGGATCCTTGCAATGACGCCGGCCATCGGGCTCGTAATGATTTCGACCTCCGGAACGACAAAGGCGTCGTATACGTCGACAAAGGTATAGTCGCCGCGCGTTACCGTTACAGTACCGGTCTTCCTTGTGACAGGGTCCAGAAGGGTTTGCGTCTCCTCCTCCTTTTTCACGCACGAAGAAAGAAGGAAAAGCATCAGGAGGCATAGAAGAAAGCAGTTTCGTCTGAGCGTGCTATTCACAGAAGATCACCTCCCCTTCCGAAAGACCGGAAATGATTTCCGTATACTCGGCGTTATAGGCGCCGGTTTCAACGGTTCTTAATTGCCGGGAGCCGTTCTCGTCCGGCAAATAGACATAATCCGTGTCGTTTGCGTGATACACAGCCTTCGTCGGAACCGTCAGAACCTGCGGATGATTGGCGGATTCGTAGTTCACGGAATAGTTCCTGCTGTAGGAGAATTCAGCCGTCTTATCGGTCAGAAGGAAATAGACATACCACTCTTTCCCATCCTCGGTCTTTTCAGGCTTTCCGAGCTCCTTTGCAGATATCGGCTGCACCTGTGTCTCTCCGGAATCCAGCGTGATGCTGTACTGAAGGTCCTCCCGGAAAATCTCCGGGTTTTCGGCGGTTCCGTAAAAAGCTGGAAAAGAAAGATCTCCGATGCGGATTACGTTCCGCCCGGCCTTGTATTCTTCGCCTTCTTCCGGAACGGTCATGCTGATCACGGTACCGTCAAAAGGCGCGGTGATCACATAGCGTTCCTTTTCCTTCAGGAGCCGGTCGAGGCGAAGTTCGGAGAATTCAATACCATCTGTGAGGAGCGCGCGCTGCGCCTCCCGGTCTTCTGCGGCTTTTGCCTCGGCTTCGACACGCTCCGCCCAGGGAAGTCCTGCATTCATGATCCTCGCACGCCGCACAGCAATCTCGGATTTAGCGTCGAAGAGCGCGAGCGCATCGGTAAATTCCTTCAGCTTTTCCTCCTCAGAAGCGATCTTTTCATCCAGTTCGTCGCAGTCAAGCTCCGCAAGGAGCTGCCCCTCCGTTACTTTCTGCCCGGAAGAGACATGGACGCTGCGTACCGTAAAGCTGTCTCTTCCCGTGACGCCGAAGGCAAGCTGCTCTTCCCTCACAGGAAGGCCTGCAACAGAAAGGCTCGCCACAGATACGACGTCATGAACGCTGCAGACCGCCGTCGGTACGGAGACGGAATCGTCCTCGCGCACGGGATGCACCGAGCGGATTTCCTCCGTTGGCAGCGCGCAGCCGGAAAAAGAGAAGAAGGAGCGCCGGAAGGACCAAAATCCTTCCGCGCCCCCGCTGATTCCCTTTTCGCTTTAAATACCTGTTATCCATAACTCAAGTTTTCTCACCGTTTACTCGCTGAATACAACCGGCGCGTCGCCCGCAACCGGAATGGCATAGACGATGCACAGGCTTTCCGTCTCGTTTGCATAGGTGTCGCAGAAGTACAGATTCCAGAGATCCGCGCCGAGGTACCGGGCTACCGGATAACCCCCGTATTTCTCACGGTCCGCTTTCAGACTGTCCGGAAGCGCGTAATCAAATTCACGGATCTTTTCCCCGTTAAAGTTATAGAATGCGCAGTACAGCCGGTCGATGTTTGTTTCACCGACTGCAGTTGGCTGGCGGATGACCGTATAGCCGTCCCTGCAAAAATACACCGACAAGAATATTTCCTGCTCAGAATCTGACGATTTGTCTTCGGAAGGCAGGATAAAGGATTCGGGCGGCTCCTCTATTTTTTCGGCAATGCATTCGTCTGTCCCGGTTTTCAGGTCGAGACGGAAAAGACTGAGATCGTTTCCGCCCTGAGGCTCTCCGGGCGCGTTTTTGGGGATCCACGCCGTATAGTACAGGGTATCGCCGTCCGGATACAGGCTGTCCGCGCTTCTTGCCTCCTTCACTTCATAAAGGACTTCATGGTTCCCGGAAGAGAGATCGCATGCCCCGATCTCTAAGAGGGAATTCTCGAGATAAGACAAATACTCTGTTTCGCCGGATTCGGTCTCGGAGGATTCATACCTGTTCCGTGTCGCATAAGCCGTATACAGAATCCGGTCTCCCGATCCCACAGCTCTTAAAAAGACATTGTTGAAATCGTCGGCCGGGTATTCCTCGTTCAGGATCAGCCGCCCCCGGGAAGGATCCTTAAGCGGAAGTTCGTAGATCAGCGCCGTAAGCTCCGACGTCTTCATATCCGGGAAGCCGCCGCTCTGTTTCGAGCGGACAACATAGTAATAAAAGCAGTCCCTGTGGAAAAACGCGAACCAGTTCTGCATCGAATAGCCGTTTTTCCGGATTCCGGCATCCTGCAGATTCAAAGAGGCGATTTCCGACCATTCTTCCGTATCAAGATCGTAGGCCCGGATCGCGATGCCGCTGCCCATGGCGTCCATGGTATCAAGCGCCGCATAGAGCCTCCGGTTGGTTACCGTCATTGCATGCGGATAAAAATAAGATCCCGCGTAGGCTTCACAGGCCGATGAATTGTGAGGGCAATCGGGAATATTGCAGAGTACCTTCCTTTTGCCGGTCTGTTTCTCGGCCTTGCAGAGAATATATTCATTTCCGTAGGCCCCGAAAGCATACGGAAAATAGATGCAGTCATCATCCTGTGCGAATGCGGTCTGAAATCCGTACGTCGTCGGGTCCATTTCCGGAAACTCTTCGTCGTCATAGACCCTGGGCTCTGTTCCTTCAGCTTCCGCGGATTCCGGCAAAGAGACTGTATCCAGGCCGGTGTCATCAGCTGGTGTAAAATACTGAACCGGATCGCCGTTTAAAGGAATCATATAGAACAGGATCTGTTCCGAATTGGAACTGCTGCAGTAAAGAACCTGCCCGTCCGTCCCCGTAATACCGGCGCCGCCGTAAAAACCGGGATAAATCGGAGGAAGCTCCTCACTGAACGGCAGATCCAGTTCTTTCTCTCCGTTCAGGTTGAAAACCGAAATGGTTTCCGGCACATTTTCCGAATAATTGATTTCCGTCCGGTCTTTGTCAAATTTCCTTCCGATGACCATTCCGTTCATAAAGTATGCGTCTGCCTGACCGTTCCTCGTTTCGCTCTCCTCATAGAGGACAGCGATATCCGAGTTTTTACCGGAGCTAAGATCCAGACTGCAGAGAACAAACGCTCCCCGTGACCCGCCTTCGTAAGTCCTGCCCCTGAGATCAAGATACATCAGCTGGCCTTCCTGAAGCCACATTCCGCCGCAGTCTGTGCAGAGTTCACCGCTGTAGATCCTTTCCGCCGGAGCTTCCGATCCGAAGTGCCAGCGGTAGATATCCCAGACAGGTGATTCTGCCATGAGATCATAGTCCTTGTGACCGTCTTCTGAAGTAATCGCAGCAGGGCGATAACAGGTCGGACGGGTAATAATATACAGATCATCTCCTAAAGGAATCAAAGTCGCGGCTGTCCAGGAAATACTCTCATACGTTTTTTCAAGAACCTTCTGCATTGTCTTTTTTTCAAGATCATATACAGAGACATAAATGGTTTCATTGCTGCGCGTCGCTGCTATTTGATTGTAAGGATTCGCGGGGGTGTAGCCCTGCCCGTCCCCGTTTTCCTCGCCGAGCTCTTCCTGAAGATCGGCCGGATCGCCTTCCTCGTGCTTTGTCGATTCGATAATGCAGTTTCCGCGGTGAAGGAGTGCGGTCGGGTAAACATGATAATTTTCTGCTGCAAAGTAAAGATCGTCTAAAGGGATATCCCAGACCTTCTGCTTCGGCTTTTTTCCGTCCGGGTCGATTCTGTAATACTCCAGCACGGCACTGTCATCATCGGTTTCACGGACAAGTTGTTCATAGAGTCCGTCATCATACGGCTGCACTTTCCCGGTATTATGCAGGCCGTTTTCTTCTTTAAAAAGTGTCGCAAAGCAGCCCTCATCATTATGCAGGCAGCCTTCCTTGCGGCAGAGCGGCCGATAGGTCATAGACAGGGGATCCGCCGCGTACAGTGTGATTATGTTCCCGTTATTTGCCGCGTAATAGGCCATGCCCGGTCCTGCCCAGAAATTATACGAATTGCCCTGATTCCAGTCTTTTGAAAAAGAGACCGGCTTTTCGGCTTCGGTTTTGCCGGAGGATCCGTCCTCCTGTGAATTCCCGGATTCTGTTTTCTCAACAAACGCGAGATCCTCCCCGCCGTCTTTCTGGCAGGCACAAAGACCCGAAAGCAGAATCAGCATACATATTGAAAACACAGCAAACCTTTTCATCGTTTCTCCTTTCTGAACCGGACGGAACCGTCCTGTGTGCGAAAACGGCATGCCACGCCGGACGGAGCCTTTTGTCAGATATACCGTCAAATGAAGAAAGAAGTTTCATTTTTCTCCGGAATTTTCATATCCGAAGAAAACCGGTGGTTCATCCGTGTACGGGACAAGGATCATACCGTTGTCCCACGAAAGGTACAGCCCCTCTTCACAGGCATGCTGCAGCCTGGTTCTTACCACAGGCGCTTTATCCGGATTCTCGTAACGCGGGTCTTTAAGTAGCGGTTCGAGTACGGCAATTTCTTTCCCCGACAGGTCGAAAACCGTGTATTTCAGCACTTTTCCGACGGTGTAGACTTCCTGATCGCATCCGACGGCAAAATCGCCGGCCAGACGGAGAAGTACATCTTGTGTCCTGTCAAAAGAGGCTATATCCTCCGCCGTGCCGCCGCCGAAGGACATACTGACAAGCCGTGTCGCTTCACCGCCGTCATGGAGCAGCAGGCGTATGCCGTTCCCATACGGCAGGAAAGCCCCGGCCGCGGTTTCTTCCGATTCCAGTACGGTTTCCGGCTGCCGCTTATCCCTGTCAAACCGGTACAGGGCGTATCTGTATTCGATTTTCCATTTTTCAAAAGGATCACCGGGATTTTCCGGGTTCTCGGAAGATTTCAGGATATACAGACTGCCGCCCTCATCCGGGAGCACGTTATATCCGCACTGATACAGGTCCTCCATTCGGTCGTCGTAGATGATGCCTTCCGATTCCAGGAGAATCTCCGTATCGTCGTCCGGCAAAACCGCTTTTTCAGGAAGAGAAAAAAGCTCTATCCTGCAGTTTTCAGAGTTTGACTCAATATTTGGTTTTCCCGGAAACGCGTTTTTTTCTCTTTTCAGCGTTCTCTGGACAACGGCGATCTTCCCTTTCAGGAAAATACACTGCATATCCATGGCGTAAATCCGGTTTACAAGGTCCCCGATATTCTCAAGCTCGATCACAAAGCTGCAGCGCACCGGCTCTTCCGAAACAGTATCTATTGCCCTCACACGGATTTCGTCGCTATACTGCCCGTTATCCAGACAGTACCAGAATACGCCGTCGTCCATACCGTATCCGAGAATGCTTCCGTATCCGATAAATGCGCCGCATTCCTCCGTATCGTGTCCGCAGACAGGATTTCCGCAGACATATACGTCCTCCGGCGCATCTCTGTCGATCCGGTGAAGAAAATGCTTTCCCGTCCCTTCCATTCCGGAGACATAATAGACCGCGGCGTCTTCCGCCAGGAAGCACCGATCCGCTGCATACCAGTTCGCCGTCATGCACATGCTCATTGGCAGCGGGTCACTGACAAGAGCTGCGGGGCTGCGGATCTCCCGCTTCTTTCGCGCTTCCTTTGTATCTGAAGCACTGTCTTCCCGACTGCCGGCTTCTTTTTCCCCCGCTTTTTCGTAAGGAACGGTCTCCTGCCCGGATTCGTAAACCGTCTCGTCAAGGAAGGACAGGGTCTCTTCCCCGCGCCCGCTGCAGCTAAGCGCAGCCAGGAGGATACAGATCAGCGCCGAAAGAAGCACCGGCTTTCTTTTCACAGCATCAGGGGTAAAGGGCGGTTTTAATGTTCTTTTCATTGTCTTTTTCCTCGTCTTTTTCATTTGCCTTCTTCATCTGGTCCGTTTTTAAGTCGAGGTTGACGGGCTGTTCTCCTTTTCGGGGGTAAAATACTGAACCGGTCCGCCGTTTAAGGGGATCATATAGAACAGGATCTGTTCCGAATTGGAACTGTTGCAGTAAAGGACCTGCCCGTCCGTCCCCGTAATACCGGCGCCGCCGTAAAACCCGGGATAAATCGGAGGAAGCTCCTCACTGAACGGCAGATCCAGTTCTTTCTCTCCGTTCAGGTTGAAAACCGAAATGGTTTCCGGCACATTTTCCGAATAATTGATTTCAGCCCGGTCTTTGTCAAATTTTGTTCCGATCAGCATTCCGTTCATAAAGCATGCGCCAGCCTGACCGTTCCTCGTTTCGTTCTCCTCATAGAGGACAGCGATATCCGAGTTTTTGCCGGAGCCAAGATCCAGACTGCAGAGAACATACGCTCCCCGTGACCCGCCTGCGTAAGTCCTTCCCCTGAGATCAAGATACATCAGCTGTCCTTCCTGAAGCCACATTCCGCCGCAGTCTTTGCATAGTTCACCGCTGTAGATCCTTTCCGCCGGAGCTTCCGATCCGAAGTGCCAGCGGTAGATATCCCAGACAGGTGATTCTGCCATGAGATCATAGTCCTTGTGACCGTCTTCTGAAGTAATCGCAGCAGGGCGATAACAGGTCGGACGGGTAATAATATACAGATCATCTCCTAAAGGAATCAAAGTCGCGGCTGTCCAGGAAACACTCTCGTATGTTTTTTCAAGGATCTTCTGCATTGTCTTTTTTTCAAGATCGTATACACTGATGTAAATGGTTTCATTGCTGCGCATCGCTGCCGTTTCATTGTAAGGATTCGCGGGGTTGTAGCCCTGTCCGTCCCCGTTTTCCTCGCCGAACTCCTCCTGAAGATCGGCAGGATCATCTTCCTCACGCTTTGTCGATTCGATAATGCAGTTTCCGCGGTGAAGGACCGCGTTCGGGTAAACCTGATAATTTTCTGCCGCAAAGTAAAGATCGTCTAAAGGGATATCCCAGACCTTCTGCTTCGGTTTTCTTCCGTCCGGGTCGATTCTGTAAAACTCCAGCACGGCACTGTCATCATCGGTTTCACGGACAAGTTGTTCGTAGAGTCCGTCATCATATGGCTGCACAGTACCGGAATTCCGCACGCTGTTCCATTCTAATTTAAAAAGCGCCGCAAAACAGCCCTCATCTTTATGCAGGCAGCCTTCCTTGCGGCAGAGCGGCCGATAGGTCATAGACAGGGGATCCGCCGCGTACAGTGTGATTATGTTCCCGTTATTTGCCGCGTAATAGGCCATGCCCGGTCCTGCCCAGAAATTATACGAATTGCCCTGATTCCAGTCTTTTGAAAAAGAGACCGGCTTTTCGGCTTCGGTTTTGCCGGAGGATCCGTCCTCCTGTGAATTTTCAGATTCGGTTTCCTCAATGAACGCGAGATCCTCCCCGCCGTTTTTCTGGCAGGCACAAAGTCCCGAAAGCAGAACCAGTATACATATTGAAAGCGCGGCAAAGCTTTTCATCGTTTCTCCTTTCTGAACCGGACGGAACCGTCCTGTGCGTGAAAACAACACCCGGGCCGGACGACCCCTCTTTCCCTATTTCGTGTCCGGACATTTCAGGCTCCACTTTTACGTATTTTTATTATTTCTCCGTCAAATCGACAGGAAAGGTTTCACAATTTCAACCGCTGAAAAAAATGTGAATGCTGCTATTTCATTCTGCGTATGAGCGTTTTATAGTAGTCCACAGCGACAGGAAGGCTTGCGGTGTCAAGATATTCGTTCAGTCCGTGCATGCCCTTCATCTGGTCCGGGCCGTAAACGACCGGTGAGAAACGCACGCAGGCATTGCAGATCTTCTGGTAATGGCGCGCGTCCGTCCCGCCGGTCATAACGTAGGGAATCAGCGGAAGGCCGGGATAGACTTCCGAGATCACATCCCTTACAAGACCGAAGGCTTCGCTTTCGGTGTCGACGGGCTCGCAGGCCGGATAAGCGTCGATTGTCTCGACGTCAAGATCATATTTTTTCGCGAGCTTTCTGACTGCTTCATTGCTTTCCTGCATGTTCTGGTGCGGGATGTAGCGCAGGTTCAGCGTGACGGAGGCCTCCTGCGGAAGCACGTTGCAGCCGTCCGAGCCGCTCTGCATCGTCGGCGCGACGGTCGTACGAAGAAGCGCCGCGGCCTGCGCGGAAATCGACGGCATCAGCGCGGTAAGAAGCGGCTTGAAGAGCCAGAGATTTCCGAAAAGGAGCCGCATCCAGAAAGGACCGTACGGCGCCATATTGGCAAACATCTCTTTCGCCTCATGATTCATCCGAAGCTTCATCGGGCTGTGCTTTGAAAGATCGGTAATGAATTTCGAAAGCCGGACGATCGGGGAATTTTTCGGCGGATAGCTCGAATGGCCGCCGTTTGACTTCGCGATGACGCGAAGGTTCCCCTGCCCCTTTTCAAGGACGCCGACCATGGCGAAATTGCCTTTCAGCCCCTTCATCGGCTCCGTGACGACCGAACCTCCCTCGTCGTTTACAAGGAAGGGCCTCACGCCGCGCCTTTCAAGCTCCGCGACGGTCTTCGGGCAGCCTTCGCCGCCGACTTCCTCGGTATTCGAAGAGGAAAGGTAGACGTCCTGTTCGGGCGTATAACCTTCCTTCAAGAGCTCTTCAACGGCCTGAAAGAAAGCCATGACGGAGCACTTGGTATCCGCAGAGCCCCTGCCCCAGATCTTTCCGTCTTCGATATCTCCTGAAAAAGGTTCATGCTCCCAGACGCCCTCCGCGGGCACCACGTCCTGATGACCCATGAGCACGACGGGCCTGTCGGAATGCTTTCCCTTCCAGCGAAAAAGAAGGCTTCCGTCAATCTCCGTCTTTTCGAGGTGTTCATGCACGAGCGGGAACAGCTTTTCCAGAATTTTGTGGAATTCCAGGAATTTCTCCCGCTGGATTTCGCCCTTATACGAAACGGTCTCGAAGCGGATCATTTCAGCAAGTTTTTTCGCGTATTCCATTTCTCTTTCCGGGTCCTTTTCCGGAACCCAGGAAGATTTTTTTGCAGGCGTAAGAAGCGTCCTCACAACAGCAGCGAGAACCAGAAGGATGATCAGGCCGAGAATTCCGAGGACAATATATAAAGCGGTCATTTTCCTTCTCCCTTCTGCCCTTTTCGGAAGCTTAAATATGCAAGGATGATCGCAAGTGCTCCGCTCGGGATGACCATCATGCTGGTCGAGCCGATGAGCGAAGGCACGAGGATAAAAAGAAGCGTCATCGCACACAGGACGATGAGGGAAATCTTCATATCCTGCCGGTAATACTTGCAGGCCATCGCGCCGAAAAGCGCCGGAACGACGTTTTCAAAGGCCGGCTGGAGCTCAGGGGACTGCAGAACCGGCTGCAGCGGGATCATCAGCAGGACACCGACGGCAAGCACCGCGATCGTGACGAGCGAGGAGGTCGCGATCGACAGCGTCGAAATGATTTCGTTTTCCGGCGTTCCGCTCTTCACGCCGACAATATCGCGCGCATTGATTGCACAGGGAATCTTCATGTTGATGAGGTTTCCCGTAATGAAGGCGAGATAGGATCCGCCCGCGCCGAGCATCGGGACGTAGATCAGGTACTCCGCGACACAGCTCACCAGATACACGATTCCGACGCCGAGGAAGGCCTTCGCTGCTGCCGGAAGGTTCGGCACCGCATGCAGGAAGAGCCCGATCATATAGGGCGCGGATAAAAGAAGAATCAGCACCAGCACGGTCGAAATCCTCCCGAGCCGGTGGGTCATGTTCAGATATTTACGATAGGCTTCACTGTTCTTCAGTTCTTCGGCATTCTGAAGCATTTCTTTATTTTCCATGATCGTCCCCCTTTACAAAAGCTTTCCCAAAAAGACCGCTGCCGTCATGGCAAGAAGCATGGAGCCTGCGACAGAGAAGCTGTCGACCCAGTCCGCATGTCCGGTCTTTTTGATCCGAAGGAATACTTCCATTGCAATTGCCGACACCGCAGCGGTCGCAAGCGGCAGCCAGCTTCCAGAGAATGTAAAGCGGCCGTTTCCGGAAATAATGGTGCCGATATAGCTCGCAATATAGGCGGAAACAAGCCCGATAAACATGGCGGTCATGGCCGTGTCGCCAAAGCCCTTCAGGTTCAGTTTTTTCTTCTTTTTTCCGGAATCTGTCCCGGGTTTTTTCTCAGTCTGGCCGCTGAGCTTTTTCGTATAGGCTTTTCCGTGGATCGTGACAAAGATCATTCCCCACATGATGCAGAAGCTCATGAGAAGCGCGATGGTGACAAAGGCTTCCGGCGTCATATTTGAGATCGAAAGCCTTCCGATCCCGACGGCTTCCGACGCGGCTTCCGCGACCTGCGTCTCGTAATGCAGCGCGCCGATGACGGAAAGCCGAAGCCAGGGCCAAGGCGTCCCGAGGCTGCCGGAAAGCGCGATGACGCCGAGCAGGATTCCGACGCTCGGAAGGACTGCAAAGGTAGCGCTCGCAGTAATGACGCGCTTCATTTTAGCGGTATCGATGCCGAGTGCCTTTCCCATGCGGTACGCCCGGACGGCAAATACCAGGCAGATCACCGCGACAAAAAAGATGATTCCGCCGCAGATCAGGTAAAGAACGGGGCTGTTTAAAAGAGACAAAAGTTCCATAAATGAACCCTCCTTAATGATGACCGGCAAAAAGCCGAGGCAGTTTAGGACGCATCGATCGTCAATTATAAACAAATTCATACATAATTATACCTGCAGCATCCGCAAAATTCAACAAAAAAAAGCTTTTTTTCGCGGCAGCTCTTCCCTGATTGGTCTTGCAATTTTTCCCTCTTTTGGGTACAATAAAAGAAATGAAATATCAGTCCAAGCCATAAGGAGCAAGTTTTATGAAAGTCTATATTCCGGAAGATCATTATCAGGAAATCTATGACGGAACCGTCGTCCCGTATCTTGACGGTCACGAGAAAAAGGACGGGTTTTTTGAAAGCTTTGACGGTGCGAAAATCCACTGCGGAGTCTGGTGTGCCGATCAGCCGAAGGGAACCATCGTCATTCTTCACGGCTTTACGGAATCCATTGTAAAGTTCCGTCCGCTGATTTACGTCTTTCTGAACGAAGGGTACAATGTCTGCATTCTGGATCAGCGCGGCCACGGAAAGTCGCACAGGGATGTGGAAAATCCTTCGTTAACGCATGTTGATCACTTCGAGGATTACGTGAAGGATTTTGAGATCTTTCTCGATCAGGTCGTAAAAAAGGTCCCGGGTCCCTATTTCCTCTTCGGGCACAGTATGGGCGGCGCTGTCAGCGCCCTGTATCTGGAGAGCGGTTCGACCTTCTTTAAAAAGGCCATCCTGACTTCCCCGATGATCATGCCCGCCCATGCCGGCGTACCGATGCCGCTGACCAAGCTCGTGTTCGGTACTTTGTCGCTTTTCGGACAGAGAAAGAAAGCGCTCTTCGGCGCCGCGGACTACACAGGCGAGGAGAACTTTGATAATGCCTGCGCAAGCTCCAAAGTCCGTTTCGACTGGTATAACAATTATAAAAAAGCCGACAAAGATCTCTATACCTGCAATCCGACGGTCGGCTGGGCGCTCGAATCCATGAAGGTCCCGAATAAAATCCTGAAAAAAGGAGCCCCGGAGCGTATCAAAACGCCCGTGCTCCTCTTCTCCTGCGACGATGACAATATGGTGCTTCGTCCGGAACAGCAGAAATTCGTATCCCGCGTTCCGGGGGCAAAGTTCGAGACGGTTTCCGGCGGAAAGCATGAACTGTACCGCTCGGAGGATAAAGTGCTCTACCCGTATCTTGAACGGGTGCTTGCCTTCTATTCGAAGTAACATATCAAAGACGGCTGCCGTTTTACCTGCAGCCGTCTTTTTTCAGAATATCCAGCGTATGCCCGGATGCCCCGAGAAGCTCCGGGCGTTCGCATGTCGCGTAGTGGTAGTCCATGAAAAGCGAAAAAGTCTCCGGATCCATTTCTTTAATGACCTGCCGCATATAATTCGCAGGACCGTCGGAGGCGACCAGCTTGACCCTTTCAAGGCCCGCAGCTTTTGAAAGCGCCTGAATTTCTTCGATTCTCACATAGGAATACAGGTTTTCCTCCGTGGAAAGAGACTGGAAATCAGCGGTATACAGTCCTGATTCCATGCTTTCCCGGATATGCCCCTCCTTAAAGCCGTAGGTCAGAACGGAATACTCGTTCATGCAGTAGGCGCAGTAAATAAGACCGCCCGGCTTTACGACCCTTTTGGCTTCTTTAAGGACCTGAAGCTTATCCTCGAAGCTGAACAGGTGATAAAGCGGCCCGAGCTCCAGGATGATATCGAAATAATCCGAAGGATACTTTGAAAGATTCAGGGCGTTTCCGCGCCTCGCGATAACGGAGCTTCCCTTTTTCTTTAAAATCCCGAGGTTGTAATTCACCAGTTCAACCGCGGTCACTTCATGGGAGAGCTGCGACAGCGGAACCGCATAGCGCCCGGTTCCGGCGCCCACATCCAGAATTTTCAGGCCTTCCCGGCCGGAAATCCCCTCCTCGATATATTTCATCGTTGTAAGGTATTCAACACGCCCGTATGGCCGAAGAAGCCGCTTCTCTTCGTTGAATTTATTGTAATACTCTTCAAGCTTTGTCATGTTTTTTTTAGGCACTCTCTTCCCGGCTCTTTGTTTCAGGCGTCAAAGCCGAGTTCCTTCGAATCCAGGAGAATGGTAAAAGGCCCGTCATTGATAAGAGAAACCTTCATGTCAGCGCCGAAAATACCGCATTCCGTCTTAAAGCCGGCGTCTTTGCAGGCCTTGATGATGTACTGATACAGCGCATTCGCGTGTTCCGGCTTTCCTGCACGAAAGAAGGACGGACGGTTCTGCCCCTTGCAGTCGGCGTAGAGTGTGAACTGGGAAATCAGAAGAAGCGACCCTCCGACATCGGAAAGTGAAAGGTTGGTTTTCCCATTCTCATCCCCGAAGATCCGAAGCTTCAGCATTTTCTGAATCATTTTGTCGGCGACGCGCTCGTTGTCGGCGTCTGAAATTCCGATCAGGACAAGGAAGCCTTTCCCGATCTCTCCTACAGTTTCCCCATCGACGCGGACGGAGCTTTCCGATACACATTGGATAACAAAACGCATAAAACTCTCTTTCCTTGCTAAAAACCGCGGTCTTATAAACAAGGCCGCAGTCCCGGTTTTATTTATGATACGGTTCGTGGTTCAGGATCCTGAACGAGCGGTACAGCTGCTCAAGGAGAATGATCCGCATCAGCTGGTGCGGAAAGGTTAGCTTTGAAAAGGACCATTTCTCATCCGCCCTGGAAAGCACGGCTTTCGAGAGCCCGATCGAGCCGCCGATCACGAATACGAGATGGCTTTCGCCGCGGACCATAAGATCGGAAAGCCGGCAGGACATCTCAACGCTGTCGAAGCTTTTTCCATCGATTGCAGTGCAGATGAGGTAGGCGTGCTCCGGAATTTTCATCAGGATCCGCTGTCCTTCCGTCTCCCGGATCAGCTCCTCCTCCGCATCCGAGGCGTTCTCCGGCGTTTTTTCATCCTTTACTTCGATGATCTCGGTTTTGGCGTAGCGCGACAGGCGCTTCTGATATTCGGATACCGCTCCCTGAAAATAGCTTTCCCGGCATTTCCCGACACAGATCAGCGTGATTTTCATGGTCTGTCAAAGATCCGGACTTCTTTTTCCGTGATCAGGGCGTTCATCCGCACATCGGTTTCCTTCAGCTCCAGCGGCTTTTCACGAACCTGGATTTCATAGGCAAGCGCCAGCGTCCGGCAGGGATGCGCCATCAGA
Organism: uncultured Lachnospiraceae bacterium; assembly: GCA_947168905.1. Taxonomy (GTDB): domain Bacteria; phylum Bacillota; class Clostridia; order Lachnospirales; family Lachnospiraceae; genus UBA1267. The sequence continues at coordinate 26,939 of CAMVNR010000012.1, read as the reverse complement.
TACCGGTCATACATGCCGGCGCCGTAGCCGAATCTTCCGCCCTCCCGGTCAAAGGCAACCCCGGGCATAACCATCAGGCAGTCCGAAGAATCCGTCGGGAAGACGGCTTTTTCCGAAATGACCGTTTCAAGATCCTTTCCCTCTTCTTCAATCCGGGGCTCCGGGATATTGTGGTATCCGGGCGCGAGATCGGACATTTCGCGAATCTGGAAAAACTGGATGTTTCCGTCAATGACTTTCGGACAGCAGACCGAAATGCCGCGCCGAAGGAGTTCTTCGCGAATCTCATTTGTCGGAACCTCGGAACCGACGCCGGCGTAAATGAATACTTTTGTGACTTCCTCAGGAAGGAATTCAAAAAAGCTTTCGTTGATTTTTCTGTTCCGTTCGTCCTTCTCTTCGAGGCGGTTCCTCAGTTCAATCATCAGTTTTCTTAACAGTCCCATGGTCATCTTTCCTTTCTTCTTGCAATACTACTTCGAAAACATGGCCTGATCGGTTATTCATATTCGGTTTTACCGAATTTGCTGTCGTGTCTTTCTTTCACACTGGTGATGCTGCCGTCTGCTTCCCGGATTTCGATGCGTTCAATTTCCCGGCGGAGATCTTCACGGAAGGCAGGGATATAGTCCTTCCTGAGCCCCGCCTGTTCTTCGCGTTCCGCCGGGGTGAGACCTTCCGGCGTTTTCGATTTTCTGGACAGTTCGTTGATTCGTTTGATCAGTTCTTCATTCATATGGATTCCTGCTTGTTTCCTAAAGCCTCTTCGGCGTCGTTTCTGAGAATGCATTCCGCCGCGCGGATGCCGTCCATTGCGGCACTCACAATTCCGCCGGCGTATCCTGCGCCTTCGCCTGCCGGGTACAGTCCGGGAATGCTTGCCTCTCCCCTGCCGTTTCTTGGGATGCGTACCGGACAGGAGGTGCGGGATTCCACGGCGGAAAGGACGCTGTCGGTCCGGTCAAAGCCGCGGATCATTTTTCCGAATTTCGGAATGGCCTGAAGGAGCGCTTCTGAAATGCTTTCGGGAAGAATATCCTGGATATTTCCAAAAGCGTATTCCCCCCTCATATCCGGAAGGATCTCTCCGAACCGATCGGAAAGCTTTCCACTGCGGAAGTCTCCGTAAAGCTGCACGGGGATTTTTCCTCCTGCTGCGAGAAAAGCCTTTCTCTCAAGCTCGCGCTGGAAAAGGATTCCCGCCAGCGGGTCATCGGAAGGGTAATCCTCGGGGCTTACCTGGACGACAATTCCGGCATTTGCATTTCTGCCGGAACGCGCGGAGTCACTCATTCCGTTGACGCAGAGATATCCGGGCTCCGAGGAGGCATTCACAACCTGGCCGCCGGGACACATGCAGAAGGAATACACCCCCCTCCCGGATTCGGCTTTCGCGGTTACTTTGTAGGGCGCCGCGCCGAGCTCTTCATAGTCAAGCGACCCGTATTCCCAGCGCGTAATATCTTCCTGAAGATGCTCCATCCGTACGCCGATCGCAAAGGGCTTCTGCTCAAGATGAAAATGCAGCTCGGAAAGTCTTTCAAGCGTATCCCGCGCGGAATGTCCGCAGGCGAGAACGACGTGGTCGGCGTGGATTTCTTCCCCGTCCTTAAGAACGACGCCGAGAACGCGGCCGTTTTCCACAATGACATCCGTCACACAGGAGGAAAAACGCACTTTTCCGCCGGCTTTTTCAATTCTTTCGCGGATTCTCGTCACAATTTCCGGAAGGCGGTCTGTTCCGATGTGCGCACGCGCGTCATAAAGAACCTCTTCCGGCGCACCGGCTTCATGAAAAACCGTAAGTACCCTGAAGCTGAGGCCGTTCGGGTCCTTGACGAGCGTGTTCAGCTTTCCGTCCGAAAAGGTACCGGCGCCGCCTTCACCGAACTGGATGTTCGATTCCGGGTCAAGCACGCCTGTACTGAAGAACGCCTCTACATCCTTCATACGTACGGCTGCCGGTTTCCCGCGCTCGAGAAGAAGAACATCCGCGCCCGCTTCCGCAAGCGTCAGCGCCGCAAAGAGACCCGCGGGCCCTGCGCCTACAACAATCGTTTTTTTCGACGGATCCGCGGTGTACGGACAGGGCTTTGCAGTGATCGGAGGCTCGTTTACTGCAGCCTTCATTACGTAGAGCAGATCCGGCTTTTTACGGGCGTCGATGCTTCGTCTTAAGATCTGCACCGAAGAAATGCGGAGCTTCTTTTTCCCTGCGGCTTTACGGATTGCATCATAAAGCTCGGTTCTGGTATATCGGACAGGGACCTTGATATCATTTACAATCATACATCATCTTTCAAACTGTGTGCCGCGCTTTTTCCGGCAATGCTTCCTGTTCCCCAGGCAAAATGCAGGTTGAAGCCGCCGCATTTTCCGTCCGCGTCAAGGAGTTCGCCGGTAAGATACAGTCCCGGAACAATACGTGACTCCATCTGGTCCGAAACTTCCCTAAGATCCGCGCCGCCGCTCATGGCCTGGGACGAAAGCGCATCTCCGGTTCCGTATACACGGTAAGAAAAGTCCTTCAGGTGATGAACCAGTCTTTTCAGGTCGTCCTCCGAAGCCGAAGACAGAAGGGAACCGGGATCCATCGGGAAGGCGCGAAAAACAGGCTTTATCAGCTTCTTCGGCAGAAAACCGGAAAGAATATCGAACAGGGGCCTTCCTGCGTTATAAGGGCTGTTTTTCAAAAAATTCAGGCTGTAAAGGAGCTTCTCTTGGGAGAAAGCAGGCAGAAGATCCATCCGGATTTCGCAGAAGCCGTCTGTTAAGATCCGTTCACCCGCCGGATGGCTGAGCTGGAACACGGGAATTCCAGAGATTCCGTCTTTCGTGAACTGCACTTCTCCGCTTTCTTCTACGGTCTGTCCGCTTAAATCCGTCAGCCGGATGGTACAGCTGTGCCTTACGCCGTCCCAGAAAGCTTCAAAGCCTTCCTTCCCGCAAAGCTTCGTCAGCGCCGGACGGAACGGATAAACATGGTGCCCGAGATTTTTCAGTATTTTTTCCGCCGTATAGGCATTCGGATCACGGACTCCGGCTTCGGTTCCGGCAGCAAGGATCAGCTTCCGGCAGCAAAACTCCTGCTTCAGGGGGGCCTTCTTAGGGCCTTCTAAACTTCTCACCTCCGCGGATACCGTAAACAGCCGCTTCGTACGGTCAACCCGGACCGCGTTCACATTGACGCCTGTCCGGATAGTGATGGGAAGCGTGCGAATCCTGTCCATGAGTGCGGACAGGACGGCAGAGGCCTGCATACCGGAAGGATAAGCGCAGTCCCCGCGGAAGGAAGCAAACATTCCGAGTCCCTTGAACAGGGAAAGAGCGTCTTCTGTCTGAAAATTGCAAAGAAAACGCTCAATAAATGAAGGCTCATGCGTATAATACGCCTCCGGCGTAATGCGCCGGTTGGTGAAATTGCAGTGTCCGTTTCCGGTCAGAAGGATTTTCTTGCCTGTCTGTTCTTTTTTCTCAAGGATGAGAACCGCAGCGCCCTCTTCCGCCGCCGCAATGGCAGCCGAAAGCCCGGAAGCACCGCCGCCGACAATAATCACAGGCTCAGTCATGGCTTTATACCAGTCTTACTTTCTTCAGCACGCGCAGCAGCTTTTTCCCGGAAGGCAGTTCCAGAATATCCGCTTTCGTAACACACTGCAGACGGAAGATCAGGATGAAATATACGATGAAGCCGATGATAAAGGACAGCAGCACGATCAGAAGGTTCGCTTTGTTTCCGGATGCGAAACGGCTGACGGCAAAGGAAACCAGGAGGCAGACCGCGACGATCGCGAACGAAGCGCCTGCGGGGATGGCGATGCTCTGTACCGGTTCCGGAAGATAGCCCGTAATACGGTAAATTGACCAGAGATTCAGCATGCTCGTGACAAGTCCGAAAAGCATGTAGGCGATAATGACGCCGGTGATTTCCAGCTTCAGCACGTACAGGAAGAAGAACATCAGGGCGATATGCACCACGAGACTGATCAGGTTGTGAATGACGGGCTTGTCCAGGTGATTCAGGCCCTGAAGGATAGCGTTCGTGACCGTGGCCAGAGAATAGAAAAGCACGGCAAAACCGCCGATGATCAGGTATTTCTCTGCCTCGGGAGCAATGGTCGGGAACAGAAGCCGCGCGAGATTTCCGCCGATTGCCATCATTCCGAAGGAGAACGGCAGCGCGATAATCAGAACGGTACGAAACGTAACGGAAATCTTTTCAATCACCAGCGCCTTGTCTTCTTCCGCGTAAGCCGCAGAAAGCGACGGCACGAGCGCGGACGCGATTGCCGACGCGAAGGCGACCGGCAGATGGATCAGGATCATGAATGCGCTGTTGTAGTCGCCCCAGACCGAGGTGTATTCCGATACGGTGTATCCCGCTCTTTTCATGCCGTGGTTGAAGATTACGACATCGAAAATATCGATGCAGTTGTATGCGGCGGTACTGATAATGATCGGAACTGCCGTAAATACAAGCACCTTCATGATTTTTCCGTACGGCCGGACTTTGCTGCTGCGGTCGCGCGCGGTGTTCGAATTGAAATTCGGACGGTAAAGGAAGAACAGCATGGTGCAGAAGGCAAGCGCGATGAAGGCGCCCGCGCCGGTGCCGATGGTTCCTCCGGCTGCGCCCCAGGCCGCGCGGTAGCTCGCATCTCCGGACGCGAGGGAAACCTCCGCTCCGTACTGGACAAACGCTGCCGCCATTCCGACCGAGACAAATGCGTTTGCAACCTGCTCCAGAATCTGTGAAACCGCGGTCGGAATCATGGTCTGCAGTCCCTGGAAGAATCCGCGAAGGACGCCCAGAACCGCCATAATAAACACTGTAGGCGCGAGCCATTTCAGGGCGATCGCCGCTCTCGGGCTTCCCATGACCTTCGTGCAGAAGAAATCAGCCATAAAGAAGGTGATCAGCGAGAAGGTCAGGCCGACTGCAGCCGCGAAAATGAAGGCTGCTGCGATAATCCGCTTGGTCTCTTTCCATTTGCCTACGGCGGTTTTGGCGCTGACAAGCTTGGAAACTGCGAGGGGAAGGCTGTAGGATGAAAGAAGCAGAAGAATATTGTACACGGAATAAGCGGTCGAATAATAGCCGTTTCCTTCGGATCCGATGATATTCACCATCGGGATCCGGTAAATCATTCCGATAAACCGGACTAAAATCGAAGCAAGGGCGAGAATTCCGCCGTGTGCGAGAAAAGTATTGGCTTTTGTCTTATTTCCCATTAATAAGAGCCTCCGTAATTATCTTGTTATTCCGAGCGTGTTCAGAATCTTCCGCTGTTCCTCTTCCATCTCTTCTCTTTCGCCGTCTTCCATATGGTCGAAGCCGAGAAGATGCAGAATACTGTGCACAACGAGAAAGGCAAATTCTCTTTTTTCGGAATGGCCGTATTCAGCCGCCTGTTTTCTGACTTTGTCCGCAGAAATCATCATGCTTCCGAGCATGTACTCTCCGGTGTCGGGGTCGAATACGTCGTCCTGCTGCTCCAGGCCTTCAAAATCCGCCGGGCTTTCGTAGAATGCGTTCGGAAAGGAAAGCACGTCCGTCGGACTGTCGATTCCGCGGGTCTTTCTGTTGACCTGATGAATCCCTTCGTCATCGGTAATCACCAGCTCGACAGATGCGTCATAAGGGCATTCCTCAATCTCAAGTGCGGTTTCAAGAAGTGAAAGCACGAGCGCTTCTAAGTCGAAGTCAAACGAGGCATTCACTTCATTTTCGATTGCTGCGGTCATAGCGGGCGCGTCCCCCCGTGGAATTTTTATGTGTCGATTCATACTGTTCATACGCCTCGACGATTTTCTGCACCAGCGGATGTCTTACGACATCCCGGTTGGTCAGCTCGATAATGCCGATTTCATTGATCTTTCTGAGAATACGAAGCGCGAGGTCCAGGCCGCTTTCCGTTCCGGACGGGAGGTCCTTCTGCGTCCTGTCGCCTGTCACAATGCATTTGGAATTGAAACCGATTCGGGTAAGAAACATTTTCATCTGGGACGGCGTCGTATTCTGCGCTTCATCCAGAATAATATAGGCGTTGTCAAGCGTGCGGCCGCGCATGTACGCAAGCGGCGCGACTTCAATGGTACCTTTTTCCATGTTATGCTGGAAGCTTTCCGACCCCATAATCTGGAACAGGGCGTCGTATAAGGGCCTTAAATAAGGGTCGATCTTGCTCTGCAGGTCTCCCGGAAGATATCCGAGCTTTTCGCCCGCTTCGATCGCCGGACGCGTGAGTATGATCCGGTCGACCTCGTTATTCTTGAACGCCTGAACAGCCATGGCAATCGCGAGGTAGGTCTTGCCGGTTCCGGCCGGACCGACGCCGAAAACGATCATTTTTTCACGCATTGCATCGACGTATTTTTTCTGGCCGAGCGTTTTCGGCTTGACGGGCTTCCCGCTGACGGTATGGCAGACGACATCCCGATCGATTTCGGAAAGACTTCCGGAAGCGTTTTCCATGGAAAGCGCGATTGCATAATCCACATTCTGTTCCGTAATGCTGTTCCCCCTTTCCGAAAGCTCCAGCAGGCTCTTCAGTACCTCAGCAGCGCGGGATACGCGCCCCTCTTCTCCTTCAATCCGTATGCTGTCGTTTCGAACCGTCACCTCCACCTGAAGACTGCGTTCAATCTTTTTCAGGTTGGAATCCAGACCGCCGAAGATGTTTTTCATAGACTCTGCCGCCACGTTGTCAATGGTTCTTAATACGTGCATCAGTTAAGGACATCCTCCGCAATATATTCATAATCGGATATATCATAGCACAGATCCGGGAGAATTGCACTATTTTTTTTCGGAGCGCCGTAAACAAAGGAAAAGCACCCGGCCATTTTACGTAACCGGGTGCTTCTGAATGATCAATTGTATTTGCGCTTTCTGGCTGCTTCGGATTTTTTCTTGCGCTTTACAGAAGGCTTTTCGTAGTGCTCACGCTTGCGGATTTCCTGCTGGATACCTGCCTTTGCACAGTTTCTCTTGAAACGGCGGAGCGCGCTGTCGAGAGTTTCATTCTCTTTCACGATAACGGTTGACATCTATTTTCACCTCCTTTAAACGAGAGAGTCATGCAGTTGAATGCAAGTGAGCCATCGGGGACTCGAACCCCGGACAACTTGATTAAAAGTCAAGTGCTCTACCACCTGAGCTAATGGCCCAAAAATAAGCTGGGCTAGTTGGATTCGAACCAACGAATGCAGGAGTCAAAGTCCTGTGCCTTACCGCTTGGCGATAGCCCAATATATGGACAGGGCTTCCTGCGAGGTATCTTTGCGGCAGACGGCACAACCGCCTTACGCCCAAAGATAAAGGGTGGGTAGTGGGACTCGAACCCACGATCTCCAGAGCCACAATCTGGCGCGCTAGCCAACTGCGCCATACCCACCATTCTTATCTCTTAAAGGCAAGAGATAAGCGGGTGATGGGAATCGAACCCACGTATACAGCTTGGAAGGCTGTCATTCTACCATTGAACTACACCCGCATTTAATATATGATACGCATCGGGGTGACAGGATTCGAACCTGCGACCCCCTGGTCCCAAACCAGGTGCTCTACCAAACTGAGCCACACCCCGTCAGAGAGTTTACGCGCATCAGTTATAATAGCAAAGATCCGTATTTTTGTCAAGAAGAATTTTTTAATTCTTTACATGTCCGAGAACCGTACCGAAACGGACCTCTCTTTCCGTCTTCTCTTCCGATGCTTTCAGGAATGTGGGCAGGATTTCTGCTGCGTCTTTTTTTAGGACCATGACAACGGTCGAACCGCCGAATTCAAACATGCCCTTCTCTTCGCCTCTCTTATAACGCGGCTTTTTGTGGTTTTTGATCCGTCCGACCATGAGCGCCCCGACTTCTGCCTGGATGAGTTTTCCGAAATGCTTTGTCTGAAGGACGGAGACTGCCCGCGCGTTTTCCTTGTAAATCGGTACCGCATCGTTCGCCGAAGGCTGAACCGTATGAAGAAATCCCGGAACCCGATATTCTGAAAGGACCGTCCCGTCGTCTATAAAATGGTACCGATGGTAATGCTGGACCGCAAGCCGGAATAAAAGCAGGGTTCCGCCCGTATATTCTTCGGCGAGAGCATTGTCGTTCAGAAATTCCGGAAGGCTGTAGACCGTATGCTTGATCGTAAACAGAAGCTTCTCTTCAATCGGGACAACCGTCAGATACGCGTCACAGGGCGAAAAAAGCATCTTTTCGTCCTTCGGGATGCTGCGCGCGTCCGTTTTCACCTTTCTCGTGAAAAAGTCGTTAAAAGAGCCAAATTCGCGCTCCTCGAACGCGGACATGTCAATACCGTTCTTCCGTATGAATGACGGGATCAGGACGCGCGAAAAACGTGAATCCATCAGCTTTCCCGCAAAACGTGAAAAGCCCGGCCGAAGGAAGGGCTTCAGGATAACGCGTGTGAAAGCGTGACCGTAGATGAATTTAAAAAAGCGGTCCTGCGAGCCTTTATTCTCCCGCAGGACCCCGTTGACATCGTAATATTTCATTGCAATCCCCAAAAGCTGCGGTTTCAGACATTATCCAAGAGCTGACAATTTAAGCACTGCCATCCGGACAATGATGGCTGCAAGCGCCAAAACACCGAGCGCAAGAAGGATGATCAGTCCTTTTTTATGCGGTTTCCGGATCCTGACCTTGCTGATATACAGGAAACCGAGAACGGCATAGACAACCAGCATGAAAATATAATATGCCATGTCCGGAAGAAGCGGCTTGAACAGAATGAAGCAGGTAGGCATGACAATGGAGGACACCGTAATCGGTACTCCGGTGTAGTACTTGCGCTTCTCTTCCGTTTCCTTCTGCCGGTTCTCCTCCTGGACATTGAACCAGGCAAGCCGGATCAGGCCCGGGAGCGGGAACAGAAGGAAAATGATCTTCTCCGGGGTAAAGCCGGGCCGCATCATAAAGCCGATGACCGCCGGAAGAACGCCGAAGGAAATCAGGTCATTCAGGGAATCAATCTGAATACCGAAGCGCTTTTCGTCATCTGTCCGGTTCTTCTTCGTCCTGGCGACCGGACCATCCAGAAGATCGATCATTCCGCAGACAACCAGCAGGATGACAGCCGCGGTTTCATGTCCCGAAACCGCTAAGAATATCCCGGCCATCGCAGAGACTGTGCTCAGATATGTAAGAATTACGGTATAATCATATACGCCGATCATAAATAATCCAGGTCACTTTCAAAGGGATCAGGCTTCGATGCCGCGGTCCTGAAGATAATTCAGCACATCGCCGACGGTTTCCAGCTCGGCCATATCTTCTGCCGGGACTTCAAATCCGTATTCTTCCTCGATGGACATCAGAAGCTCGTAAAGATCCAGGGAATCGACGCCAAGATCGTCACGGAAGCTGGCGCTTTCAACGATTTCTTCCGGATCCAGATCCAGCTGCATTACCAGAATATCTCTAATCTTCTCTAACATAAATGATCCTCCTGTAATCATTCATAAAATATTCGCAGGTTAAAGCATCAGATGCTTATACACTCTATATACACGAACAGTCACCGCTTGTCAACTGGCAAATGTGACGATAATGTGATTTATATCCGCTTCAGATCCTCCGTGATCTGTTTCTTCAGTTCCTCTGCCGAAGCGAATTTCTTCTCCGGACGGATAAAGGAATCGAATTCAACGTGCAGCGTCCTGCCGTACAGATCACCGGAAAAACCCGGGAAGAATACTTCCAGAAGCGGCTCGCCCGCCGATGTGACCGTGGGCTTGACTCCGATGTTTGCCATTCCGGCGGCTTTCACATTGTCAAGCATACAGAAGACACGGTAAACGCCGTAGCGCGGCAGCAGTTTCCCCGGATCGGGACGAATATTTGCCGTCGGAAAGCCCAGGGATGAGGCAAGATGCATGCCGCGTATCACCGTGCCTTCGATGGCATACGGCCGTCCGAGACAGCCTGCAGCTTCTTCCGTCCTTCCACAAGCGAGGCATTCCCGGATCCGGGTGCTGCTCACGGGACGGCTGCCGTAAAAAACGCGCGGAACACATTCGTATTCGAAGCCGAGCCGGTTCTGCATGCTGGTTAAAAAGGCGGCGTTTCCGATCCGGCCGCTGCCGAACCGAAAATCCTCTCCGGAAACAACAGCCTCCGCGTGAAGCGTCCGGACGAGAATGTCTTCGGCAAAAACCTCTGCGGGAAGCGAAGCGAATTCTTTCGTGAAGGGAATGCGCACAAGCATGCCGACACCGAGGTCTTTTAAGATTTTTTCTTCTTCGGCGGTACTCAGGATGCTTTTTCCGGCACCGCCCGCATTCATATCGATGGAAAGGACGGCTGAAAGAAGTCCGTCCCCTTTTTTTTCCGTAACATGCCGGATCAGTTCTGTGTGACCGCGGTGAATACCGTCAAATTTGCCGATGGTGACTGCGGTATTCTTATCCCGGCAGAATTCGCCGGCATGACTCAGATCGCATACTATCATATTCTTCTACAGAAACATTTTGTCAGGAACCAGAAATCCGTTTTCACGGTCCAAACGGAACACGCCGCGGAAGACGCCTGACGAATCGGATATTTTATAAAGCTTTGCCGGGCTGTCTTCCTCTGGAATACAGATATCCGGGAAGAACTCTTCGGCGGGAATTTTATTTCCGTTCAAAAGCAGTCGGTCAGCCTTTTCCGGCACGCACAGAGATTCATAGGGAAGCACCTCTTCCACCGGCAGAATCATGGAATCCAGCGTGTTTTCGCGGACGGCTTTCTTGACTTCATCAAGTGTGTAAGCATTTTCAACGGAGAAGGAACCGTGTCTTGTCCGTCTGAGCGCGCTCATGCAGGCGCCGCAGCCAAGTTTTTTCCCGATATCCGCCGATAAGGTCCGGATATAGGTGCCTTTCTCGCAGGAAACCGTAAAAGATACTCGCGGAAGATCTATCTTTCGGATACGGATGTCGTCAATGTGCAGAAGGACAGGCTTCCTTTCGATGACCTGCCCCGAACGGGCGAGCTCATAAAGCTTTTTCCCGTTCACTTTTTTGGCGGAAACCATCGGCGGCGTCTGATAATACTCGCCGATAAAGGAAAGCACCGCTTTTTTCACCGCTTCCTCATCCGTCTCGTACGGACGCTCTTCAAGGGTTTTCCCCCAGATGTCTTCGGTATCCGTCGTCCTTCCGAGAAGAAGCTCCGCCTCATAGACCTTACGGCTGTCCGGCAGGTAATCCGAAAGCTTTGACGCATTCCCGAGAAAAACGGGAAGGACGCCCGTCGCCTCCGGGTCCAGAGTTCCTCCGTGCCCGATCTTTTTCATGTGCAGGACGCCCCGGAGAATCGCTATGACATCGAAGGAGGTGTAGCCCGGTTCTTTGTCGATGAGAAGGATGCCGTTCATTTCCGGCCGCCTCCAGTGGGGAGAAGCTGCAGGATTTCAGCTGCAGTTTCTTCCGGGTCTCCCTGAAAAGAGAATCCGGCCGCGCGCACATGTCCGCCGCCGCCGTATCTTACGGCAATTGCGGATACATCGACGTCTGACTTCGAGCGGAGGCTTCCCTTCCAGCTGCCGTCTTCGAACTGGTACATAAAAAGAACGACACGCGCTTCGCGCACCTCGTTCATTTCCGCCACAACTCCACCAAGCTCCACCGGTGTCAGCCCGTAGCGCTGCTGCATTTCCAAAGGACAGACGCCGTACAGGAAATGCCTGTCTTCGTCCAGAACGCTGTTCTTGATGATTTCACCGGTAATCTTCATTTCCACAAGGGCCTTTTCGGTGAAGGATTCCTCAATGATCCTCGTGAAGGGAATTCCCTTTGCAATCAGATCGGATACGATCAGTACGGTTTTCGGACTGACATTGTCAAACCGGAGCGCGCCGGTATCGTGGATAATCCCCGTATAGAGACTGACTGCGCAGGAATAGCCGATCCGGTCTCTTGTCAGAAGTCCGTAGAGAACTTCACAGGCAGAGCTCGCACCCGGAAGGACGAGATTCTCTTTCCCGAAGCCGGGACAGGTTGCGTGGTGGTCAATACAGACCGTATTTTCGCAGGAAAGAAACGCCGCCTTTCCGGCGCCGATTCTCTCTACGGATGCGGCGTCCAGGGAAATCATCAGGTCGAATTTCTCTCCTTCGCCAGCGTCCCTCCGGATCGGCAGATCCTCCTCAAGAAAGCGGATCCCGTACGGAAGCTCCTGCAAAAAAGGGACAATATGGAGTGAAGGCACATTGTCCCGGAGATAGTGATAACATGCGGCAACGGATCCGGCGCAGTCTCCGTCGGGATTTACGTGCCCGACGATTCCGACGTTTCGGATCCCTCCCGTAATACAATCAAGAATATTATTCATCGCCCCACTCTTCCTCTTCGGAAGACTCTTCGTCTTCGCCGCGCGCTTCCCGTGAAAGACGGTCGTGCTCGGCGACTTCGTCAATGAGCTTTGACATCGCGATGCCGTGTTCGATCGATTCGTCTTCGATAAACACAAGCTCCGGTGTGTTTCGAAGATTAATGGACTCGGCAAGCGAACGGCGGATAAACGGCGAAGCCGATTTCAGGCCCTCCATTGTCAAAGCACGGGCCTTTTCATCCGCGAGAATCGAGATATAGGCTTTGCAGATTTTAAGATCCGTAGTCACTTCGCATGCGACGACGGAAGTCATCGGGTGAATCCGGGGATCCTTCAGCTCGAGGCTGATAATCCTTCCGAGTTCACGCCGGACTTCCGTGTTGATGCGCAGCGACCGCATGCTGCCCTTTTTCATCGTCGCAACTCCTTTTAGCTTCTTTCAACCTGTACCATCTTGTAGGCTTCGATCTGGTCGCCTTCCATGAGATCGTTGAATTTTTCAAATACAATACCGCACTCGTAGCCTTCGCGGACTTCCTTGACGTCGTCCTTGAAACGCTTCAGGGAAGCCAAGGGACCTTCGAAAATCAGGTCCTTGCCTCTGGTGATACGGGCGCTGCAGCCGCGTTCGAGTGTTCCGCTCGTTACATAGGAACCGGCAATGGTTCCGACGCCGGATGCCTTGAAGGTCATGCGCACTTCGGCGTGTCCGAGGATCTTCTTCTCGTAAACCGGGGCGAGCATTCCCTTCATTGCGGCTTCTACGTCTTCAATCGCCTGATAAATGACTTTATAAAGCCTGAGATCCACGTGCTCCTGGTCCGCGAGATTCTTCGCCTGCGTATCCGGCCGCACGTTGAAGCCGATCACGATCGCATTCGAGGCCGAAGCGAGGGAAACGTCGGATTCATTGATCAGGCCGACGCCTCCGTGGATGACCTTGACCTGGACTTCTTCATTGGAAAGCTTCTCAAGCGACTGACGCACGGCTTCGACGGAACCCTGCACGTCTGCCTTGACAATGATCGGAAGCTCCTTGATGTTTCCGGCCTGAATCTGGTCGAACAGGCTGTCCATCGTAAGCTTCTGCTTGGTCTCCGCAAGCATTTTCTTCTTTTCTTCGGCAATGAAGGTCTCCGCGTAGCTTCTCGCATCTCGTTCGTTCTTATGGCCGATGCAGACTTCGCCGGCATTCGGCACGCCGTTCAGTCCGAGAATCTCCACAGGCGTGGAGGGGGTTGCGGATTTCATGGTGTTTCCGTCGGCATCGAGCATTGCACGGACGCGTCCGTAGAATGATCCTGCGGAAACAAAGTCGCCGACCTTCATGGTACCCTTCTGTACAAGCACCGTCGCCACGGGACCGCGTCCCTTGTCGAGCTTGGCTTCGATGACGATACCGCGCATTTCGCGGTTCGGATTGGCCTTGAGCTCCTTGACTTCGGTCAGAAGAAGAATCATCTCGAGCAGGCTGTCGATGTTCTCATGCGTTTTGGCGGATACCGGTACGAAAATGGTGGAACCGCCCCAGTCTTCGGGAACGAGTTCGTATTCGGAAAGCTCCTGCTTGACGCGGTCGATATTGGCCGCGGGTTTATCGATTTTATTCACGGCAACGATGATATCGACACCGGCCGCTTTGGCGTGATTGATTGCTTCCACGGTCTGGGGCATGACGCCGTCATCCGCAGCGACGACAAGGATGGCAATATCCGTCGCCTGCGCGCCGCGCATACGCATCGCCGTAAATGCCTCATGACCGGGCGTGTCAAGGAAGGTGATCTTCTCTCCGTTGCATTCGACCATGTATGCGCCGATATGCTGCGTGATGCCGCCGGCCTCTCTGGAGGTGACGTTCGTCGAACGGATCGCATCAAGAAGCGAGGTTTTGCCGTGGTCGACATGACCCATGACGCAGACCACAGGGGGTCTCTTCACCATCAGCTTCTCATCCTCTTCGTCCTCTTTGAGAAGTTCTTCGATGACATCCACCTGAACCTCATGTTCGCAGAGAATATTATATTCGAGCGCAATTTCCTCGGCATCCTCATACGGAAGCTCCGAGTTGACCGTAAGCATTTTGCCCTGCAGGAAAAGCTTCTTGATGATATCCGCGGGCTTCAGCTTCATCTTTTCAGCCAGATCCTTCAGCGTAATCACATCGGGAAGCGTGATCATGCGGATCACTTCCTCTTCCTTCTTGGGCTGCTGCGGCTTGCCGTTCTTATTCAGCGGAGTCTTGGAGAGATTCTTGAAATTCTCGGCTTTCTTGCCGGTACGGTCTCTGTCCTGGCGCTGTCTGTCCAGTGTCTTGCCGTTAGCGTTGTTCTTGCGGCTCCTGGAGTCGTTTTTCTGCACAACCGGGGCCGCGGCACTGCCTGCGCCGGAGGCGCTTCTCTGATCCCTCGTAAAGCGTCCCGAAGCGGGGCCGCCTGCGCTTTTCGAAAATCCGCCCGGGCGTCCCTGGCCCTGTCCCGGCCGGGAATTCTGACCCTGGGGGCGTCCGCCCTGTCCCATCGCCGGGCGCTGGGTGCCGGAGAAAGCTCCCTGCTGGAAGGGACGGCTGCCGTCTCTTCTGGGCTGGTTCTGGCCGTTTCTCGGATCTCTTGGACGGCGGTCAGGGGTGCCGGCCGTTTTCTCGCGGCCTTTATTCTTCGTGGCATCCTGTTCCCTTGCGGCACGTGCCAGCGCTTCCTTTTCTTCGCGCTCGCGGTACACATTTCTTAAGGGACCCATATTCCGATCGAAGATTGAACGCACGGGAGGCGTTTCTTTCTTGTCTTCTGCCGGCGTCTTTTCCTTTTCGGGCTTCTTTTCCTTTTCAGGCTCACTCGCCTTCGTCTCCGAAGGAGCAGCTTCCTGAACAGGCTCCGCTTTTTCGGGAGCTGCCGGTGCTTCACTGACAGGAGTTGCCGGCGCTTCTTCAGCCGGCTTTACGACAGGCTGTACAGGCGCGGTTTCCACAGGAGCCGGAATGTTTTCCTGAACCTCTGCGGGAAGTACGGCAGCGGTTTCTTCGGGAATTTCCACGGGCTTCTTCGGCTTTCTGACAGGTGCCGGCGAAGCTTCTTCCTTCGCGTATTCCCGGTACTGCTGCGCGGTTGTCGGGACATTCGGCCGGATGACACGGCGCTCCATAGAACCCTGTCCGTCTCTTTTGGCAGGCTGTCCCGCAGGACGGGGCCTTCTGTCTTCCGGATTTCTCGCTTTCTGCCCGGAAGAAGCGGAGCTCTGGCCGCCCTGATTCTTCATAAAGGACTTGCTGTTAAGAGATGAATTCTCCGGACGGAACAGAAATACCGGCTTTTTCTTTTTAGGCGCTTCCGCACCTTCTTTTTTCGGAACTTCTTTTCCTTCCGAAGATGAAATATTCTTTTCAGGTTTCTCTGACATGTCTTTTATCACCTTTTTCCCCTCTTTTTTCACCGGAGCAAATTTCTCCCGAACTTTCTTTGCGGTCTCATCGTCGATCCCCGAAGCAGGCTTGCTGTCTGTGCCAAGGAACTCAATGATCTTATTACTGTCCGTATTCAGCTCTTTCGCAAGTTCATATATTCTGATCGCCATAGGACCCCTTTCCGGCTGATCCGTCGCCGTCCAGCCTTTTCAGTATTGCTCCGGCAAAACCCGGATCTGTTACGGCGAGACTCGCGCGGATTCCGCATCCGAGTGCTCTGCCGATCGTCTCTCTGTCCGAATATACTCTGACAGGAACAGAATAACTCCGGCATTTATTAAAAAAAAGCTTCTTTGTGTTGTCAGATGCATCCTCTGCGACGACAACCAGATATGCTTTTCGTCCCTTTACGGCTTTCTCTGTGGCGAATTCGCCGGAAACCAGTCTGCCGGCTTTCTCGGCAAGTCCAAGCATTGATAGTATTTTGTCCAAATTTACTCCGAAAGCTCCTTTATGACCTCTTGATAGACTTCTTCGCCGACTTTCATGGAGAAGGCGCGGTCAAGTGCCCTTTTCTTCTTCAGATTAACAGCACACTCAGGCTGATCGCAAATGTACGCGCCTCTTCCGTTCATGCGTCCCGTCGGATCATAATGTATCCCCGAAGGGGAATTGACGATCCGGCGAAGAAGCTTTTTATCTTTGATTTCTCCGCAGACAATGCACATCCGCTGCGGCTGTTTTTTCTTCGGCATCGGGTTTATTCCTCGTAGCTTGTGCTGTCCTCGGTTTCTTCGCTTTCTGCTTCGTATGCGCCGTCATAGCCTTCCTCATAGCCATCCTCGTACGAATCCTCATCGTATTGTTCGTACTCGTCGAAGAGTCCTTCGTCGCGTGCCTGGGTTTCGGACTTGATATCAATCTTGAAGCCAGTCAGCTTGGCGGCAAGACGCGCGTTCTGGCCCTTCATGCCGATAGCAAGAGAAAGCTGGTTGTCCGGTACGACGACAAGCGCGGAATGCTCGTCCTCGTCGGCCGCCACGGCGACAACCTTGGCAGGCGAAAGCGCTTTTTCGACAAAGAGCGCCGGGTTTTCATTCCACAGCACGATGTCGATCTTTTCGCCGTGCAGTTCATCCACAATCGGGGTGATGCGGCTGCCGTTCACACCGATGCAGGCGCCGATCGGATCAATCGAAGGATCGTTGGAGTAAACGGCCATTTTGGTTCTTGATCCGGCTTCGCGGCTGATTGCCTTGATCTCGACAATCCCTTCGCGGATTTCGGCAACTTCCAGTTCGAACAGCCTTCTGACCATATTGGCCTTTGTCCGGGAGATCTGGACCCTGGGGCCCTTTCCGCCGTCTTTCATGCCGACGACGTACACCTTGATGTGCTGTGTCGGATGGAAGGTTTCGCCGGGGATAATATCTTCCTTTGTGAGAATGGCGTCCGCTTTTCCGAGGTTGACGCTGACAATGCCGTTCATGACGCGCTGCACAACGCCGGTCATGATATCATGGGCGCGGCTGTTGAAGTAATCGCTGACCGTCTGACGCTCCTCCTCGCGGATCTTCTGCAGAATAATACTCTTCGCATTTTGGGCGGCAATCCGTCCGAATTCCTTGGATTTGACTTCGACGCGCACCTTATCGCCGATCCCTGCGCTGGGATCGATTTCTTTTGCCTTGTCCGGAAGAATCTGCGTATTCGGGTTCTCCACAGTCTCCACCACCGTCTTTTCCTGCAGAATCGTGAAATCACAGGTCTCGCGGTCGATCGAAACGGTAATGTTTTCGGCGGATCCGAAGTTGTTTTCGCAGGCCTTCACGAGAGACGCGTCGATAGCGTCAAACAGCACATCCTTGCTGATTCCTTTTTCCTTTTCGAGAAGATCGAGCGCTTCCATCAGCTCCTTATTCATTTTATCCTATCCTCCTAGATTGTTGGCGCCTTATGCGTCCCAGTCCACGTATTCGCGGATCATTGCAATATTTTTCCTGTCAATAACCAGTTCTGTCCCGCCCGGGTCGACGGTCACGGAGTTCTTATCGAACGAGACCAGCTTTCCCGTCCAGTCCTTTTGTCCCGAGGTTTCCCGGTACAGACGGATTTCAATTTCCTTCCCGAGGTTGCGCTGGTAATCCTTTTCCTTCTTCAGCGCCCGTCCGAGCCCCGGACTGGACACCTCAAGCGTATAGGCGTCGGGAATGAAGTCGTCCCGGTCCAGTTCGTCGCTTAGGAACCTGCTGACGGATTCACAGTCGTTTATGTTTACTCCGCCGTCCTTGTCAATGTAGTATCTCAGATACCAGGTTCCGGCTTCTTTCACGTACTCTACATCCACAAGCTCGAGTCCGTGTTCGCTTAAAAAACCGGCGCACAGCATTTCAGCTTTTTTCTCAATATCCTCATGTCTTGCCATAAAGCACCTCCGGCGGCAAAAACTGTTGCAGGCCGCAAAAAAGTGGGCTCCTGCAAAGCCCACTTTAAAGTACTTTATTACTATAGCATGTTTTTAAACAAAATGCAAGCGAAATGTTGAAAAAACCGAACAAAATCAGCTTTTTTGCTTAATCGGGGATTTTTTCTACGATATCCCCGTCCCGCTTCCAGATGCTGTTCGCCGGAACGACGCCTCTGACGCAGGAGGTCGGATAAATGTTGCTGTCGCGGCCGATCACCGTGCCCGGGTTCAGAACGCTGTTGCAGCCGACTTCAACGCGGTCGCCAAGCATGGCGCCCATCTTTTTCAGCCCGGTCTCGATCCTATGTGTGCCGTCCTTTACGACAACGAGCTTCTTGTCGCTCTTCACATTGGAAGTGATGGAACCCGCCCCCATATGGGCCTTGTAGCCGAGGATCGAATCTCCGACATAGTTATAGTGCGGGACCTGGACGTTGTCGAAAAGGATTACATTCTTCAGCTCCGTCGAATTGCCGACGACACAGTTGTTTCCGACAATCGCATTGCCGCGTACAAAAGCGCCGGGACGAACTTCCGTGCCGTGCCCGATAATGCAGGAGCCGCAGATGTTGGCATTCTGGTAAATGACCGCATCCTTCGCGATCCATACATTTTCCGACGGATGGTCGAATTCATCCTCGGGAAGCTTGCTGCCGATTTCGACAAGGAGGTTTTTGATTCCCGCAAGCGCCTCCCACGGATATTCATAGCCCGAAAGGAAAGCACGGACTTCGGGATAGGTGTGATCCAGGTCGTATAAATCTTTGATCGTGTACATTTTTCTTGCCAGACCTCCTTTTTATGTGTTCTTATCTTACTTTCTGAAGATGTCCGGATACGCGCATCGCTTCGATAATCGCGTCCACTTCCTTTTCGCACTCCTCCAGCGTTGCAGCCTCGGACATGACGCGAAGCACCGGCTCGGTTCCGGACTTTCTTAAAAGGACACGGCCGTTTTCGCCGAGCTCTTCGGTGCATTTCTGTACGGAAGCCTGAACCAACGGGTCCTGAAGCGTCAGGTCCTTGTCGTCGACTTCGACATTTTTAAGCACCTGCGGATACATGGTCACGCCGGAAGCCAGGGTCGACAGCGGAAGGTTCGTCTCGATCATGACGCTCATCAGCATGATGGCGGTAATCAGGCCGTCTCCGGTATGCGCATACTTGCGGAAAATAATATGGCCGGACTGCTCTCCGCCGAGCATGTGGTCGTTTTCCTTCATGTTTTCGTAGACGTAACGGTCGCCGACCGCGGTCTTCTCATAGCGGATTCCCAGCTCGTCAAAGGCCTTGTAAAGCCCGAAGTTGGACATGATCGTCGTCACCACGGTATTATTGGACAGCATTCCGTGCGACTTCATCCACTTTCCGCAGATATACATGATTTTGTCGCCGTTGATTTCTTCGCCGTTTTCATCGACCGCGAGACACCTGTCCGCATCTCCGTCAAAGGCAAATCCGACGTCGAGCTTATTCTCGCGCACAAATTCCTTCAGGCCTTCGATATGTGTTGAACCAGCGTTTTTATTGATGTTGGTTCCGTCCGGCTCTGCGTTGATCACATAGGTCTTGGCGCCGAGCGCGTCGAATACGGAACGCCCGATCATCCAAGAGGCGCCGTTCGCACAGTCCAGACCGACTTTATGTTTCTCGAAGGAGCGGGTGGCGATACCGGTAAGATAGCCGATGTAGCGGTTCCTGCCGGAATAGAAATCCACGGTTTTTCCGACTTCATCATCCACTGCGTAGGGAAGTTCCGCGGGATCGCCGTCGATAAAGCGCTCCAGTTCATCCTGGAGGGCGTCGTCCATCTTCTCTCCTTCTTCGTTCATCAGTTTAATTCCGTTGTCGTAGAAGGGATTGTGGCTGGCTGAAATCATGACGCCGCAGTCAAAGCCTTCGGTTCTGGTGATATAGCTGACACAGGGGGTGGTCGTCACATGCAGCAGATACGCATCAGATCCGGAGGAAGAAATGCCTGCCGCGAGCGCATTCTCATACATGTAGGAAGAACGCCGGGTGTCTTTGCCGATAACGATACGCGCAGGCGCCCCGTCATGTTTTTTCCTGTAATACCAGCCTAAGAAACGTCCTGTCATAAATGCGTGCCATGCAGTCAGGTCTCTGCCTGCTTTTCCGCGGAATCCGTCTGTGCCGAAATATTTTCCCATTTTATTGGATACCTCGTTTTTCTGAAAATTGGGTTAGAGCATAAAAAACATCCCGCAGTATTATACAACCAAGTGTGTTTTATTGTCAATTTATTTTTTACAGAGTTGTTACGAAAGTGGTACAAATTTCTGAACCGGTAAAGCAGAAGCTTCTATTATTGAATTCGTCAGCAAAATGTTGTAAAATAGCCGCGAAAACGAATGAATCGCGAGGTGATCGGAAAATGGCTTTTGACGGAATTCTCCTGCGTGCCTTAAGAAATGAAATCGCCAGCGCGCTCTCGGGCGCCAGGATCAGCAAAATAGCACAGCCTGAAAAGGAGGAAATCCTTCTGACACTGAAGACGGAAATTGGTCAGGTGCGTCTTCTTCTTTCCGGATCGGCTTCTCTTCCTTTTGTCTGCCTTACGGAGGAGAATAAACCGAGTCCGATGACGGCGCCAGGCTTCACAATGCTCCTTCGGAAGCATCTTGGCGGAGGCAGGATTCTCAGTGTTCAGCAGCCGGGCCTGGAACGCGTTCTCGACCTTGCAGTCGAGGCGCCGGACGAAATGGGCGACCTGAAGGAAAAGCATCTCATCGTCGAGATTATGGGAAAATACAGCAACATCATCCTGACGGACGGAAATCGTACGATTCTCGATGCCGTACGAAGGGTTCCGCCGGCCGTAAGCTCCGTTCGTACGGTTCTTCCCGGAAAGGAATACTTCATCCCCGAGACGCAGAATAAGGCGGATCTTCTCTCCTGCCCGCGGGAGGACTTTCTCAACAGGCTGCAGGACACGGACACGCTTGCAGGCACATTTTCAAAACATTATACCGGCATCTCTGTCCAGTCTGCCGAAGAGTTTCTCTTCAGAACCGGATGGGATTCGTCAAGATCCGTTTCTTCCCTCTCTTCCGTGGAGAAAGAACAGTTCGCGGATACTGCCGCCGCCCTTTGCCGGGAAATCTCGGAGGGCCTTTTCCAGCCTGCAATCGCTTATGAAAACGGCGAGCCGAAAGCCTATTCTGCGCTCGGTCTTCCCTCCTATGAAGCCGGGAATAACCGGAATGTGCGCGTAGAGCATTTCGATTCCCCCAGCCGGATGGTCCGGGCCTATCTTTCCGATAAGGACACCTCCGTCAATATGCGGCAGCGCTCCTCGGATTTAAGGAAAATCATTCAGAACCTGATCGAACGCGCCTCGAAGAAGCTGGATCTTCAGGTAAGCCAGATGAGGGATACGGAGAAAATGGAAAAGCTGAAGCTTTACGGAGAGCTTCTGAACGCCTATTCCTACACCCTGTCGCCCGGGCAGAAATCGGTCACGGTACTGAACTACTACACCAATGAAGAAATGACGGTTCCGACGGATCCCGCGCTCTCGATTGCAGACAACGCAAAGAAATACTTTGACCGCTACGGCAAACTGAAGCGCACGGCGAGGGCGCTTGAAACACTGATCCCGCAGACTGAGGCGGAGCTTTCGCACTTAAAGGGCATTCTGGTCTCTTTGGATATCTGTACCGACCAGGAAGCGCTTTCGGAAATCCGGGAGGAAATGGCAGAATCCGGATATGTGCGTCAGAAAACCGGCAAAAAAGACCGCCGGGGGAAAACCGGGTTTGTCCCCTATCATTACCGTTCATCCGACGGCTTCGACATTTATGTCGGCAAGAACAATCTGCAGAACGACCGTCTGACCTTCCGCTTTGCCGAAGGAAACGATATCTTTATGCACGCGAAGCAAATGCCCGGTTCCCATGTGATTATCCGGACGGAAGGACGCGAGGTGCCGGACAGAACCTATGAAGAAGGCGGCGCGCTCGCAGCGTACTACAGCGCCGGGCGCGATTCCGAAAAGGTGGAAATCGACTATGTGGTGAAAAAAGAGGTGAAAAAGCCGGCAGGCGCCAAGCCCGGATTCGTCGTCTATTACACGAATTATTCCCTGGTCGCCGTACCGGACATTATAGGGATCGAACGCATCAAGTGACGGAGGCTTTATCACGCTTTTCCGGCCGATTCTTTTGTCTTTGAGATATTTGACAATCAGACATGGATTTGATATGATATTTGTATGTGTTTTAACTCTTTGGAGGCTTTATGAACGATAACCAGAAAAAATGGCTCATTACCGGCGGGGTTTTCGTGCTCGCCCTGGTTCTTACCGTATTTGCCGGGCTTGGAATCCATAAAATGACCGGCAGAAGCAGCGATGAAACAGAAACTGCCGAAGCCGCTTCGAATACGGAAGCTCAGGAAACCGAGCCGGTAACGGAAGAAACGCCGTCCGCAGATACTGAAGCCGCAGATACCGAAGCCGCAGATACCGAAGCGCCGACCGAAACCGAGACGCAGGCAGCGGATGAATCCACGCCCGCACAGACGGAGACGGAAGCGGCCGAAACCGAAACCGCCGCGCCCGTACAGCCGGCCGTGAATATCCGGCAGCTCGGCGCCGAGGAAATCGCGGATATCCGCGCGAATTTCACCGACACCGCCCAGGGCTTTTATATCAGCGGAGACCGTGACGAACAGAACCGGGCGATGTCCTGTGTGTCCAGAGACGCCCACTTAAACGGCGCAATCGGAAACGTGCTGATTTTCGGACCGGCCGCCGAACCGCCGGCAGTTTATTTCACGTTCATTATGACGACGGAATATGCTCCGAACACGGAGAACCTCCTGAATACACTCGCGAACTACAATGTCAAAGCCCTGTTCCTCATGGACAAGCCCTATGCCGAACACAATACGGCGATTGTCCAGCGGATGATTGCCGAGGGACACGAAATCGGTTCCATGGGCTCTTCTCTTCCGGACGGAGGTATTGTGACGCTCGGACTGGAGGGAATGAACGACGATCTGTTCGCCTTCCACAACTATATGCTGGATACCTTCGGATATACGATGCGGAAATTCTACTTCAGCTATGACAGCTATACCGAACAGGCAGTGGCGCTTGCCGCGCGGATGGGATATCAGGTGACCTTCTACAGCGCCAATTATGTCGATTACGATCATAATAAAGCGATCGATGTCAATAACCTGCTGGTCTCTCTTGACTATCAGATGCATCCCGGCTGCATTTATTCACTGCACACCACCAACAGCGCATCGATCGAAGTGATTCCCTATATCATCCAGCGCGCGATGGAAAAGGGCTACATGATCGGGCAGCTGCCGTAAGAAGCAAGAAGCTCTGATCGAACAGAACACGACCGGAATCGAACACACTTTCCGAACTTTTGTTTGATTTTTCCGTCAGGGTATGCTATAATGGACGCGGAGTTAATTAATCCGCGTCCATTTTATGTTCTGAAAAAGGAGTTCTGATATGGGAAACGGCAATATTACAGACAAGCAGCTTGAAATCCTGAAATACATGGAAAGTGAATGCCTGAGGAAAGGCTATCCGCCGTCGGTGCGCGAAATTTGCAAGGCGGTCAACTTAAGCTCCACTTCTTCCGTTCATGCACATCTGAGTTCGCTGGAGAAGAACGGCTATATCCGCCGTGACCCGACGAAACCGCGCGCTATCGAAATTCTTGACGACAGCTTCCAGATGGTCCGTACGGAGACGGTTCCGATCCCCGTCGTCGGCAGGGTCGCTGCCGGAGAGCCAATTCTCGCCGAGGAAAATATCAGTTCCTACTTCCCGATTCCATCGGAATATCTTCCCAAGACCGCGAACGATATCTTCGGTCTGGAGGTTCACGGGAACAGTATGGTCAAAGCGGGAATACTGAATAACGACATTCTGATCGTCGAATCGCAGAACACCGCGAGAAACGGTGAAATTGTTGTGGCGATGATCGACGACGGCGCCACGGTCAAGA
Organism: uncultured Lachnospiraceae bacterium; assembly: GCA_947168905.1. GTDB lineage: Bacteria > Bacillota > Clostridia > Lachnospirales > Lachnospiraceae > UBA1267. The sequence goes on along the minus strand of CAMVNR010000012.1, from coordinate 2,743 downwards.
CCTATTACAAGGAGGACGGGCACTACCGCCTGCAGCCGGAAAATGACAGCATGGATCCGATTATTACGGACCACGTGGAAATTCTCGGCCGCGTGCGCTCTCTCTTCCGTCCGGCTGTATTCTGATAAGGAGACTGATTCATACCGACATGATTAAAATCGCAGTAGATTTAAAGGGCGCGGACCGTCCGCAGGAAGAGCTTTTGCCCGGTGCCATCAGGATTCTTCGTGAGGATCCCTCGCTTTATCTGTATCTTCTTGGAGATGAAGACGTTATTCGGCCGCTTCTTGAAAAAAGCCAGGTTGCGTCCGACCGCTATGTAATTATCGACGCCCCCGGAACCGTATCCAATCACGACAATCCCGCAGAAGCGATCCGCACGAAGACAGACTCCTCTCTCATGAAAGGGATTGCTCTTTGCAAATCGGATCCTTCCATCAGCTGCTTTGTTTCCTGCGGCGCGACCGGAGCACTTTTCGTCTCGGCGATTATGATTCTCGGCCGTATTCCGCATGTGACGCCGGTGCTTCTGTGCGAAGTCATTAAGGACGACGGAACGAGGCTCTGTATCGCAGACTGCGGCGCGAATATTGACTGTACGGAAGACAGGCTCCTCACTTTCGCACGCCTTGCGAAGGTCTATATGGAAGCAAGAGGCACAGAGAATCCGAAGATCGCCCTTCTCTCGAACGGTTCCGAAGACAGTAAGGGAAACGAGCTCGTGAAAAAGGCCAACAAGCTGTTCCGAGAAGCCGAAGGGCTGAATTTTATCGGAAACATGGAAGGCACCGAGCTGCTCTCAGGGCCGGAGAATATCATTGTCTCAGAGGGCTTTGCGGGGAACATTCTCCTGAAGAGCCTCGAAGGCGCCGCAAAATCCGCCGTATCCCATGCTGTAAAGTATGCCGAAACGCTTCCGGAGCCGTACCGCCAAAAGATGCTGAACGGTCTTCGTGAGGTTTATCTGAACTATGATTACAATTCTTCCGGCGGCGCGGTACTTCTCGGCGCGAACACACCGATTGTGAAAGGACACGGAAGCGCCGACGCGGATACGCTCAGTGCGATTCTGAAGATCGCCGGTGAAATCGGACGGCAGGATCTGAAGAGCCGCATCCTTCAGGAATTTTCATGATACCGCAGGTATACCAACAGAAGAACCGGCCGTTTAAAGCGGCCGGTTCTCGTTTGTTCTGCTTTCCCAGTCCCGGTAGGTCATCACATAGACGAGGTCCCGGTAATTCCTGGAGTTCAGATTTTCCGAAAAAAGATTTTCGTTTGTATGATGGTAGCTGAAACCGCATTTCTCGATCACGCGTTTCGACTGGCTGTTGATATCATAACAGCCCGCATAAACGATGTCCGCGTCAAGATCCGTGAAGACGCGCGCGAGAAGCGCCCGGACCGCTTCCGGAGCATATCCGTTCCCCCAGAAGGGACGACCGATCCAGTATCCGATTTCGGGATCGAGAGGATTGGGCGAAAACCTGGAGGAACGCATGATTTCACAGCATCCGACCAGTTTCCCGTCGCTTTTCCGGGTGATCTTGTAGCACTCTTCCTTCATCAGGACATTCTTTATGGTTTCGCGCGCCTCCCCGGCGCTTTCCGGCGGTGTCCACCCGCCGCACATTTTTCCGATAAAGGGATCCCTTGCGAGAAGATACTCTTCTTCGGCATCACTCTCAGACCAGTGTGACAGAAGAAGCCGCTCCGTTTCAATTATTCTTTCAGTCAAGAATTTGCTCCTTTTTCCGAAATATCGATGCCCATCGCACGCATCATATCTTCCATCCGTTCCAGCGGGAACGGAGGATTCGCGACGGGCTTCATGGCAATCGACATCAGCTTCAGCGGATTGTCGTCGGCTGCGATACGGTTGGAGCTTAAAGTACCGCACAGACGGCAGCGGTGAATGAGCGCCCATTCCCCGTCTTTTCTGACCCAGACTGCAATCGGGTCCATGATCCCGCCGCAGGAAGCATCACGGTCGCCGGGAATCGTGTCCAGATGAAGACTTGACAGACAGTTCGGACAGTGATTGCGGTGATTCGTGCCTGCATCCTCCGGACGGACCTCTCTTCCGCAGTTTCTGCAGATAAAGCTTTCCGTCGCGGCATGCGTCATATAATAACCTTTTTCTCTGTCAGGGTTCTTTTTCTTCCCGCTTTTATATACCGCCATGGCTTAAAGATCCTTCGGGTCAACCTGCTTTCCGTCTCTCCAGATCCTTTCCAGGTCGTAGAACAGACGGTCTTCACGGTTGAAAATATGAATGATGACGTCATTGTAATCCAGAAGGATCCACCTTCTCGTGCTGTAGCCCTCAACCGCGCGACGCTCATAACCGGCACGTCCGAGCGCATCGTCAACAGCATCCGAAAGCGCTTCTACCTGACGTTCATTCTCGCCGCTCGCGATAATGAAATAGTCCGCAATGACGCTTACCCCCGTAATATCCAGCACGCTGATATCCGAAGCCTTCTTCTCGTCGAGCGCGCTGCAGGCCAGCTTTACCAGTTCTTTAATGTCTTTCATAATCACCTCTTTATTCGCTGTTTAACGGTCCTCGACCGCTTTCTGATAATAAAGAAAAACCTCTTCGGTCATCGGATCAACATCGTCCGGCGACTTCGAGAGAAGATACCGGAGCGTGTCGCCTGAAATTCTTAAGACGGCGCGGTCCAGATCGATAAACGCTTCTCTGCGGATCACCGAGAGATTTTCTGCCCGTGTACGGTAA